>NZ_JAZNAN010000114.1:0-7618 GCF_045586545.1 Methanobrevibacter sp. | reverse complement strand
ATGGGGAGGGTAAATTACTTAAATAAAATCACTATAATTACTTAAATAAAATTGATGAAAAACATAAAATTTATATGATGAAAAGTATAAAATAAATTTAATGAAAAGTATAAAATAAAATAGATGAAAAATATAAAAAAGTGATTGAGATGAAAAGATATTTGCCAAGATATACTGACCGTCAACTGGAAGAATCTCTTGAATACATGGGTGCTGTACTGATAACCGGTCCAAAGTGGTGCGGTAAGACTACAACAGCCAAACAACAATGCAAAAGCTTAAAAGAACTGCAACATCCGGTTCATGGAAAGTCTTACCTAAAGCTTGCTGACACCAATCCTATAGAATTATTAAAAGGGGATAAGCCAATGCTGATTGACGAATGGCAGATGGCACCTGAACTATGGGATGCCGTAAGATATCTGGTGGATGAATCAGATGAAGAGGGACTGTATGTCCTCACTGGTTCAACAATAGTTGATGAAAGTAAAATCATGCACTCTGGAGCAGGCAGGATAAAAAGAATCGTAATGCGTCCGATGAGCCTATATGAAAGCGGAGAATCCACAGGAGAAATTTCATTAATGGACTTGTTTGATGATGAGAATCTAAACATTGATGGTGCAACATCAAATCTGACAATCCCTGATTTGATATTCGCTGCCTGCAGAGGGGGCTGGCCCGAATCCCTTAACAAAAAAACCAAAAAACAGCAGCTGGCAATCGTATCCAATTATATTGACATAATATGCAATAGTGATGTTTCAGAAGTGGATGGGGTTAAACGCAACCCCCAAAGGGTAAAAGCTATCTTAAAATCATATGCCCGAAATATTTCAACATTGGCAACCAAAAGAACACTCATGAAAGATGTAAGGACTGAACATGAGGATATCTCTGCACCAACATATAATTCATACATAAATGCCCTTGAAAGGTTATATGTCATTCAAGACATTCCTGCATGGTCACCAAACATCAGATCAGCAAATACAATCAGAAAATCCCACAAAAAGGAATTCATTGATCCATCAATAGCTGTGGCAAGCCTTAACTTGACACCAGAAAAATTACTGAAAGACTTCGAAACCTTTGGATTCATATTTGAAAACCTATGCATACGTGACCTGCTGGTTTATTCAAGTTCAGTCAACGGAGAAGTATTGTATTACAATGATGACAGTGGTCTTGAAGCCGATTGCATCATATATCTAAACGATGGAAGATATGCATTGATAGAATTCAAATTGGGCAGTCGTGAAATTGAAAAAGGGGCAGAAAATTTACTCAAGTTAAAGGAATTAATTAAAAAAAGTGTGGAAAACAAAAAAATTGATTTGGAAGAGCCAAGCTTCTTAGCCGTAATTACTGGCGGAGATATGGCCTACACTAGGGCTGATGGGGTGAAAGTTATTCCGATAGGATGTTTGCGATAAATGTTTTGTTGTGGATTTTTTGATATTATGACATTTGAGGGATTGGACAAGTAAAACTGTTTCATATTTGTTGAATAAGTTTTATTGGAAAACAATACGGAATTAAAAAATAGAAAAGAAGTAGAAAAAATTATCTACTTAACTTTAACGGTTGTTTTTATGGTGTCCTTAAGGTAAGTAACCTTAACTGAGTATGTTTTGCCTTTCTTGAGCTTTTTGATAACATTCTTTTTAATGGTAACCTTAGCGATACCTTTTTTGTTGGTTTTAGTCTTGTATGTTTTACAGTTGAACTTGAATGTTATCCTTTTGCCTTTAACCCGCTTGCCGTTGATTTTAAGTTTTGCTTTTAAAGTGAACTTTTTAGCAGTCTTTTTTACAGTGACTTTCTTTGCTGTCAAGACCTGTTTTACAGTGACCTTGTTTGATTTGGTTACACCATTGTATGTTGTTTTAATGGTGTATTTTCCAGGAGTCTGTGTTATCTTGATTTTGGCGATTCCATTGCTGTTGGTTTTAACAGTAGTTGTTTTGCCATTGATTGTGAAGTTTACCCTAGCTCCTGCACCGACTACATGGCCGTCAGCAGTTACGACCTGAACGGAGAAGTAGGATCCGCTGCTATAGTCAACAGCAATGTTTTCATTGTTGATGATTTTACTGTCATCAGCAACGGTGTATGCTTTAAGACATGCAATATAACCTAAGTCATAAGCATCTTTCCATGTTTTCCTGTCAAATGAGACATATGAAATATTTTGGACATAATGCACTCTGGTATCCTCTAAAAGAAGATATGGCATCCAATTTGAGGATATCGCTACTTTGAAGACATCACCTTTTTTGATTGGTATGTAACTATCTAATTTGATGGTGTGATAACCGACATATGGGGACACTCCTTCTTGAGTCAATCTTAATTCATCGTTTACAAAAATTTTGACTGTATAATTGACGCCACTCTCATTGAAGTATGTTCCAACACCTGCAATCAAGTCATCGTCCAGTGCTTCAAAGACATTCATATAACTTATATTTCCATCACTTGACTCAAAATTAGAAAGCCATGTAATGTCATATTGATAGTTTTTATTGTATGGCACAGTATTTTCAATTATCGTAGCGGCGGCGTAATCAACGACCTTGCCGGGTGTATATGCCACGAGTGATTGGTCATAATAGGAAACATATAAAAATCCATTGTCTCCCCACTCAGAACCGTAACTGTTTTTGATAATCCATGCACCGTCGCCCGGAGGGGTGATTAGGAATTTTTCTTTTGGGAAATTATCATCCCATCCGATAATGGATACCTCATGATTTGCAGATTCAGGCGCATCGACATATTGTGCATAGGTTTTCGGATTATAATACGGAACTTCCTCATCATATGAGGATTGCCCGAAAAAGGACACATCCAGAGATCCATATTTCAGGATCGCCAATTTAATCTGTGTACCGTTAGGGATTTCATTATTAGGTATGAATATTATATCTTGGACATGAATGCTCTGGTCGGTTGCGATTGGAATTGTAATTTTTCCAAGCTCATCATAAGTATCGCTGCCATATGGAATTGCTCCAAGCCAGCTCAATAAATAACCAACAGCAGCAAGATTGAATCCCCCTTCAAATACCTCCAAAGCACCATAAGGTGAATATTTCATCACAGTTTTCATGTTATTCATAGAAACGTTAAATGCAATTCCTGTAGCCTTTAATAATGCTGATTCTAATGCTGAAGACATTCCGAATGTCCAGCATGCACCCGTCCATCCTTGATTTCTGACTGGTGATGTCCATCCCCAGTCACGCAAATCAAATTTTGCTGGAATAGTATCAACATTAATGGTATTATTAGCCAGAGTTAACTGCAGACCTTCTCCAACCATTATTGTCGCATAGAATGTATTGTTGGTTGAAACAGTATAGTTATTTAAAACATTTCCATCAATATCGCATTTTTTAGTAAAGACACTGAAAACGGCATTTGTATTGTTCTTGAATGTTGAACCTCTAATGTTGAATGAGCTGTCATATGCATATATTGCATTGCCTTCACTTGCAACATTATTGAAGAACTTTGAGTCAGTTATATTTAATGTAGAGATATCTGAGAATATTGCTCCGCCATAAGTCGGATAACCTTCAATGACATCAACGCCATTTGAATCAAAAGTACAATTGCTGATTTCAGTTTCTGTAAATGAAAGATAGATTGCCCCACCATTGAAGGTAGCGTGATTGTTTATGAATTCTGAATTGCTTAATCCTGTAATTGAACAACCTGTCGAAGAATGGGATAATGACATCGCTATTGATTTAACTGGTGTATTCTACTGCTGTAAAGCAGTCGGAGAATATATGGTTAAACAAAAATACGGTAAAATCATTAACATGGGTTCAATCCACTCCAGAGTGGCATTGACCGGAGGAATGATTACCGGATATGTTGCTGCAAAAGGAGGAGTATACAACCTCACTAAAACATTAGCAGCAGAATGGGCTCAATATAACATTACCGTGAATGCAATCGGACCAGCATACTTCGAATCTGAATTAACTGCAGATGTTGTTGGCGATGAACAATTCGACATGTTGATTAAAGCATTCTGTCCAATGGGCAGATGGGGTAAAGAAGGAGAATTAGATGGAATTGCTATCTACTTAGCATCTGATGCATCTAGTTTCTGCACAGGTCAATTAATCAACATTGACGGTGGATGGACTGCAATTTAGATTTTAAATTGCTTAAAACTTAATATTTTAGAGGGATTAACATATAATCCTTCTTAATATTCTATTTTTAATATTAGATAATTATTCATTAAATGATTGGAACATTTATCCACATCAGATTTGAGGATATAATTGTATCCAAACCCTAAAAATTATTTAATTGGACTATTAGATAATAAATCTCCAGTTATTTTTTCTATTGTGGACTCGACATCATTTAAATTAGTATAATTATTAGTTTTAGATTGCAAATCTCCAAATTTATCTTCAATTGTGGATTTGACATCATTCAAATCAGTATTATTTGTATAATTATTTGCTTTAGACTGCAAGTCCTCGGTCATGTTTTCTATTGTGGAAATTGCATTATCCAAATCGGTATTGTTGGGATAAACATTTTTGTACTGTACTGATTTAGCCATATGCAATGCTATGTCCTTGTCTTTGCAACAGATTATAATGTTGTCATGGGAAGTTTCATTAGATAAAGGGATGCAGTAAAATTTACCTTTATAATTTACTTTAATGATATCAAACAGGTGGATTTCCAATAATTCATCGGCATTTATCACGTAACATGTCAAACCATCAATGTTTTGCATTTCCCCATTTTTTATCAATTCATTCAGGGCATTGAAACTTAATCCGGTTAATTCACTAATTCCGCTGCCTTCGTTACTATTGTAAGTGATTAATGCTCCGTCGTCCCAATTCCAGATTTTTACACTTTCAAAATCGCCAAGAAATTTAGTCTGATTGGCCGGAACATCTATGCTTGTTCCGTTGGGGGTAATTTCAATTCTTTCATAATTCATGGTGTTTGTTAGCATTACTAAAATGACACCTGTAATAATTAAAAGCAATATGCCGATTATAATTATTTTTTTATTGTCCATAGATTATGCCCTCATTATTTTAGTGAGTCATGTTATTTTGTCCTGATTACCATAAGCAATTTAATAGTATAATCTTTTAATGCGCTGATCAAAACAACTATAACTATTATTGAATAATAAAAGATTGTACTTCATAGTATATGAAATTAGGTAAAATAAAAAATTATAAACAAAATAAGAACTGCCATTATTTGATGATTAGTGAAAACCAATTTAAAGGCGGTTAAAATTAATTTCAAGCTTCACAATCAGAATTTTAAATTGTTGATTGGCAATGTCAGGATAGTGGTGCTGTAAAAAAAAGTTGAAAAGTTAAAAATATTGTTATCAAGAAAAATTGTTTTAAAAATAAAAAAGAGTAAGCAGAATTATTCTGCTGTAACTTCAGTAACAAAGGTCATGTTTTCAATAGTTTCAGTTTCACCTGATTTGATTGTGTAGATTGGTGAACCGAGTAAAATTAAACCATTGCAAACTTCTCTGATTTTGTTATCAGCCACTTCTTGCATGTGGGTTCCTTCATATGTGAATCCTGCGTCTGCATCACCTTCTAATGCGAATGAAATTACTTCACCAGATTTTTTATTAGTTGCTTTTACATCTAGAATCATTTTTATAATCTCCAAAATATTTTGATAATTATAATTATGTTGGTTAATGTTTTTAAATAATGCGGTTTAAATTTGAAAATTTCCTAGTGTTATTCAAAAAGTAATTTATCAATAATGTCCATGTCAAGGTTTTCTTCAACGATTTCAGCCAGTCTGTTTAAGGAGTAATCCTTCTGAGTTTCATATGGGTCTTCACCATATTTTGCTTCAAGACCTTTTTTAACTCGGATATAGTTTAAAAATTCCCTTCTGAAATTGTAATTGTGGAATATTCCATGGAAATATGTTGCAAATACATTTCCATTACATGCACCATCAATAACTCCTTCGTCGTTGTTTCCCTGGCCTTTTATAATATTCAATAGTCCGCAGGAATTAATAAGGTCGGTAGTCCCTTCATGGATTTCATAACCGTTTACTTCTTCACCGGCAATGTTCTTAAAGATTTCGCCAGCTATTCCATCTAAATCATCGGGAATTGTTGCAACAGATTGCGTAACTATTTTTTCCGCTCTTGAAAAGCTGGATTCAACATTCAACAATCCTAAACCTTCAATGGTCCCATGTTTGGATTCACGTTTTTCCTCATCATAGATTATGTTACTTAAAATCTGAAGTCCTCCACAGATTCCAACAATAGGTATTTCATTGGATTTCTCAATTATCTTATCTGCAAGGCCACTTTCACGCAGTGCAAACATGTCTTCTGTTGAATTACGTGTTCCTGGAATGATTATTGCATCAACATCACCGATATCATCATTGACGCCAATCATTTTAAGCGCTACATCCTCTTCGTACTCAAATGGATCAATATCAGTGAAATTAGCTATTTTCGGAAGGCGTATTACTCCAATGGTAATGTCCTTATCTTCTGCAAAAACATGAGTGGTCAGTGATGCAGAATCCTCTTCTGGAAGTCTTAAGGTTTCATCATATGGTAAAACTCCTAAAACAGGTTCGCCGGTAATCTCTTCAATCCTGTCAAGTCCCGGTTTCAGGATGTCCAGATTACCTCTGAATTTGTTGATTACGGTTGCTTTAAGGCGTGACCTATCGTAATCATCTAGCAAAACGTAAGTTCCGGCAATGGCTGCAAACACTCCTCCCATCTCAATGTCGGCTATCAGGATTACGTTGGCATCGGCCATGTGGGCAATTTCCATATTTGCAATGTCCTGCTTTCTCATGTTGATTTCGGCTGGAGAACCTGCCCCTTCAATAATTATTATGTCATGCTTGTCGGATAATATTTCAAAGCTTTCCTTAATGGCGTTTAATGCGGTATCATGGTATTTGTGCTGATAATCATAGAAATTCATGTCTCCAATGGATTTTCCTTGAATGATTACATTTGAAGTGAAATCCCCTTTTGGCTTGAGCAGAATAGGATTCATGTGTATGCTCGGTTCAATCATTGCCGCTTCAGCCTGCAGCATCTGCGCAATTCCAATTTCCCCGTTTTCTTTAGTGGTATATGAGTTTAAAGACATGTTTTGGGATTTGAATGGAGCTACATTATATCCTCTATTTCTATAAATTCTGCAGAGGGCCGCTACAAGCATACTTTTTCCGGCATTTGATGAGGTTCCTTGAACCATGATACATTTTGTCATGATAAAATATATTCAATTACTATTATAAATAATTTAAAAATGAGTTTAAATTAATCTCATTTGAAGTGGGATAAAATCTGTATCAATTATCCGGGGTTTTAATTATAACAACTGATTTTTGTGATACATTCCACACTTCAAATTCGATTAACAAGAAATTATTATCGAAAATAATTCTTGTAATAATTATTTTATAGATTAATAATATATAATATTGACTATTTTACAAGTAATAATTTTAATTTTATGATATATTTTGTTTTAATTAATTTTTATTATTAATATCCTTTTTTATAATTTTTTTTATAATTGATAAGTTA
>NZ_JAZNAN010000113.1:0-3567 GCF_045586545.1 Methanobrevibacter sp. | reverse complement strand
CTGTTTTAGCAGTTGTGGTCTTGCCGTTGATGACAAATATTACAGATTCGCCACTAACAGCAACTTTACCATCACTGGATACCACTTTTACTGTAAAGTATGAACCTCCTGCATAATCCACTGCAATATTTTTAGCAACGAATTTACAGCTCTGGGAATCCAATGTTATAGTGACATTGTTTCCACAGTATTGATTATTATAGAGGGTTGTTACTGTATAAGTGCCAGGAACCTCATCTATTTCAAATCCAGCTATGCCTTTTTCATTACTTGTCACATTGAAAGTCTCTCCATTAAAGGTAAACCCGACAGATGCACCGGCAACCGCATGACCGTCAGCAGTTACAACTTTAACAGAGAAGAAAGATTCACCACCATAATCTACTGAAATGTCTGTGTTTTCAGTGATTCTGGAATCATCTGCTACGGTATAGACTTTCAGGCAAACTGTTTTTCTTTTTAAACTAATATCCGTCCATGTGCTGCCATCTGTACTTACAAATGACATTCCGGGAACATAATGGGTTCTTGAGTTTCCCCCATAAGGAAGAGCATTACTTTTAAACACTACCTTGAAAGTGTCATTGATTTTAACCGGAATATATTTGCTTAATATGATTGTCCTGTATCCTGCAAACTCACTTATTCCGCTTTGTGAGTGTGCCAAGTTATTGTTCACGTAAATGTCAAAGGAATAATCAATGCCTGACTGGTTGAAGTATGTTCCAACAGCTGCAACCAAATCATCATATTCTGCAGTGAATTCATTGGAATATTGGGTATAATTGCTGTCAAAATCATATAAACCACTTATATCAGTCTGGTAATTGACATGGTAATCTATTGTATTGGTGAAAATGCAAGCTGCAAACGGATAGCTGATGCCGGTTTCTGAGTCAGGTGTGAAAAATGATTTTTCATAGTAGGATATGTAGAAATATCCTTCATCTCCCCAATCGCTTGCCCAGCTGTTTTTGACAATCCATGCACCATCTCCAGGAGGAGTGATTAAAAAGTTATCCGCCTTATAGTTATCATCCCATCCGACGATGGCAACTGCATGGTTTGGCACAGATGATTTATTCATATAATGTGCAGAAGTATTTTCATTGAAATATGGTTCACCACTGCTAGCATAACTAATTGAAACTGCACCATAATTTAAAAGTGCTTTTTTAACATCATCAACATAATTGTCTGAATTCAGCATGATGAAGTAAACATCCTGAAGACGTATCTTATTTGGACTGTCAATAAAAACAGATAATTTTCCAACCTCATCATATTCATCATCTTCTTCAGCGACACTCAACCAGCTGAGCACATTAGCCAAAGCCATATATACGCTGCCCCCTTCATCTCCATCCAAATCTCCAAAATCAGAGTATCTTATTTGGAGATTTTGCATATAATTATTGGAAATATCATATATGATGCCTGTTGCTCTTAAAAGAGCAGTTTCAAATGCTTCTCCAAAAGCATATGTCCAGCATGCGCCCATTAATCCCTGATCTTTTACAGGAGTAATCCATCCCCAATCACGTAAATCAAACCTTGAAGGAATACTTGAAACAATGATTGCATTATTGATTAATGTCAAATTCAATCCAGGATAATCAATAGATGTCTGGACATAAAATGACTGATTAGTGATTATGCTGTCATTATTATAATCATTGCTGTTGAGACTGCACTGATTTTTGTCAAAATCTGTGTAAATCGCATTTGTATTGTTCAAAAATAGGCAGCTGGTGATATTATACCATGAATCACAGGCATATACTGCATTTCCCATATATGCTGTATTATTTATGAATCTTGATTGGGTCACTGTCAGATTACTAATATCACAATATATTGCACCACCACAACAAGCGGAATCATCATCAGACAGTTCATTTGAATCAAAAATACAGTTATTGACTGTAGCATTGGTGAATGATATATAAGCTGCTCCCCCAACACGAGCTTTATTGTTTGTGAAATTTGCATTGTACAGGTAGAGATTTCCTCCCAAATGAATAAATGCTCCGCCGATCATGGATGAAGAATCGTTAAACACACAATCAGTTAGTGTGGTTGCATTAGTAGATAATTCCAGCCCATAATCCACCATTAGGGCGCCTGCATTTTTAAATGATTTGGTGTTGATAAATTCACAGCCTTTGATATAAGAGTTTTCTGGATATTTTATGAAAATTGCTCCTGCAGATTTCTCAGCAGTAAGATTGACAAATCGGGAATTGATAATTGAACTTTCAGAATACTCAATATATAGTGCAGATGAATAAGCCGAAGACATGTTTATGAATTCTGAATTATCTATATTGACTGTAGAACTTGAAGCAAAAATTTGACCATGTTTACTTGGCCTGTTTGATGTGAAAAATGAGTTTAAGACATTTAATGTGGCCTCGGTTGAATATATGGAAGATCCTTCTTTACCAGCATAATTATCAATAAAATTGGAATTGCTGCAATTTAATACATCATCATAAAAGTCAATTGCACCGGCATAAGTACTTGCAGAATTGTTGATGAAATCATTATAGTTTAATGTCAGTTTCCCTTTAGAATATATTGCTCCAGCAGAACTGGCATTATTGTTAGTGAAAGTAGCATTATTTAATGTCATCTGTCCCATAGCATATATAGCTCCACCAGTACTGGCATTATTGTTGATAAAAGTTACATTGTTTAATGTAATCTGTCCTGCAGCATATATAGCTCCACCCTTGGCGGCATTACCGTTTATGAAAACCAGATTGTTTATAGTTACATTATCTCCGGTAATATAAAATATTCTTGATTTGCCATTGGCATCAATTGTATGTCCTTTTCCATCTATAACTATATTTTCTTCGATTTCAATTCCATTTGCATCAAAACCGTCACAATATTCATAATTTCTGTCTAATTCCAATGTGACCCCATATTTTGGAGTAATATTATTCTGCAGTTCAAAAAAAGTTCCTGCATTACCTTGATCTAGTATTTCTTTATCATTTGATTGTTCGTTAACCAGATTGCCGTCAGCCCCACTTATACCATCACTTTGAACTGCTTCAATCGGCATTGAACAATCACTGGTTATTTCCGTTTCATTCACATCACTTGCACTTACAGTTGCAATTGAGAATAGAAAAATAGCAATCAGCAAAATGATTATTGTTTTCCGGTATTTCATTTTTTTCCTGAGCTCCTGAAAAATTGCATGCTAAAAAGTTTTATATAATTTAAACTCTAAAATACTTCCCCATGTTTAAAAATTCTAAAAACATGTTTCAAAGTTTATCAAAAGATGTATAAATATATAACGAATTACCTGAACATTATGGATATGGGATTGGAAAAAAGAAGAAAAGTGAATAATTAAATTCACTCAATAATAAGATATTTCATGTTTTAAAGCTATTTGACTTTCAATGTTGTTTTTATTGTGTCTTTAAGATAAGTCACTTTAACAGTGTAAGTTTTGCCTTTTTTAAGCTTTTTGATAACATTCTTCTTAAGTGACTTTTGAGCAATACCTTTGGAGTTGGTTTTAACTTTATAAGTTTTGCCGTT
>NZ_JAZNAN010000112.1:0-25452 GCF_045586545.1 Methanobrevibacter sp. | reverse complement strand
TGGCTATGAAAACTATTCGAGTTACTGAAGAAATACATGAAAAACTATCCCATTTAGGTTTGAAATCAGAAACATACAATGATATTATTGAAAGATTAATAACAGTTTATGAAAATGTGGTTTTTGAAGAGTTCAGTGATGATGAGGCGGCATATTATAATGAAAGAATTAAACATTTCGCAAATGGAAATTATGAGGGAACAAGAAAAGTTGATTTAGATGTCATCAAATCAAAAAGATTGTAATGAGTCTGTGTATGAAATTTTTGAGGATAAAAAAGCAATTAAATTCATGGATAATCATCTTCAAGATAGGGATTTGTTAAATAGGGTATATGAGAAGTATATTAAGTTATCAATTAATCCTTATACAGAAGCGGAAAGTTCATTTAAAAGTAAAAAGTGCCCCAAATGTAAAAACAAGAGTTGGTAAGTATAGAATAATCTATTTCATTGATGAATTAAAAAAAGAAATAGAAATTATTGATATTGGTCCTAGGAACAAAATATATAAAAAATGGGATTGAGTTGGGAATAATTTTAAATGTATTTGTTAATCTACTTTCAAAAATGGGAAAAGTATGACTCGAAAAAGCTTAAATGAAAAATTACTGGACTCTAAAGACATTTTTGGAGGACACTTAAAAGCGATTGTGTGCTAAATCCAAAATATCTGAGGATTGAATACCAAAAGGAAAAGCTTGAAAGTGAAGGCTATTAAATCTTCACGAAAGGAAGAAAAAATTTAAGGTATTTGTGCGAGACTTTGAAAATAATTTATATGATTTGGAATAATATTATTAATTGATGAAATCTCTTGAGAAAACATTAAAATCTGTGGCTGAAAATCCAAAATATATTTTCCGTTTAACCGTTCAGGGCGTAATGGTAGGTATATTTGCCGGATTAATGGTATGCTTATATCGTTTTTTACTTTACGGCTCAGAACATGTTTTAAGAGATTATTTAAGTGTAATCAATGGAAATCTGATTTACACAATTCTATTTTTCATAGCCTTGGCTATTATGGGGCTTTTGGTGGACTGGCTAACCAAATGGGAAGTTGACTCTGCAGGAAGCGGAATACCTCAAGTATACGCTGAGGTAAAGGGACACATGGAAGCCAATTGGGTAAAGGTTCTTTTTTCAAAAATTGTTTCCGGTGTTCTTACTGCTCTGGGAGGTCTTTCACTTGGTCCTGAAGGCCCGTCAGTTCAGATTGGTGGTATGGCAGGCAAAGGTGTTGCAAAATTATTTAAGGGATCCAAGACTGATGAGTTAAGACTGATACTTGTCGGTTCGGCAGTCGGTATTACTGCAGCTTTCAATGCGCCTTTGGCAGGTGTGATATTCGTATTTGAAGAAATCAATCATGGATTCGACAAGACTTTGGTTTTCATTGCACTTGTATCAGCTATCGTGTCTGATTTCATTTCAAAAGTCATATTCGGCCAGTCAACTGCACTGACATTTCCAATCCACAATATTCCGCTTGAATACTATTGGATTTTAATTGTTTTAGGTGTTTTAATTGGCCTTTTAGGTTATGTTTACAATGTTGGAATGATAAAGTCAAGCGATTTCGTTTCCAATTTGAAGATTCCCTCATGGCTTAAGTTCGTCTTGGTGTTTCTGGTATCAGGCGTTGTAGCCCTGACCATTCCTGAAATCAGTGACGGCGGACACTTCATGATGGACATGCTGGATATAGCCATGCCTTCACTTGGAGTATTGGTATTCCTCCTTTTAATGAAATACCTCTTTTCAATGTTTTCATTCTCATCAGGTGCTCCTGGAGGCATATTTTTACCTATTCTGGTATTGGGCGCTTATATCGGAGCAGTATTCGGTTCTGTCGTTGTCCCGATATTCGGATTTGAACAGGCATTGGTTTATAAGTTCATTGTCATTTCAATGGCAGGATTTTTCGCTGCAACCGTAAGGTCTCCTATCACAGGAGTCGTACTGATAGCAGAGATGTGCGGTTCAACAGAATCCCTTGTTGCAATGATTATCGTATCATTAATAGCTTACGTGGTTCCTACACTTTTAGGAAACGAACCGATTTATGAATCATTATATGACAGGCTGCTTTTGGCCAAAAACAGGGAGTTTGTCAAAAAACCTTCTAAGCATGTCTTGTCCGAATATCTTGTTCCGCTTGACTGCAATTTCATCAATTTCAAGGTTAAGGACATTCCATTTCCTAAAAATGCAATAGTAGTGTCTGTCATCAGAAACGGAAAATACATAATTCCTAGTGAGGATTTCCATATCAAGTATGGCGACCAGATTCAGGTCTTGACTGATGTGAATGATTATCCGTTTGTTCGTGAAGAAATTGAAGAGTTGTTTGGTGGTTGAATGAGTATAATATTTAAAAGAAAGAGCGTTCGCAGATTCACAGATGAGAAAGTTCCGGATGAACTGATTGAAAATCTGCTTAAGGCAGGTATGCAGGCACCTTCTTCCTGCAATTCACAGCCATGGGAGTTCATTGTCGTTTCCAAAAAAGAGGATAAGGAAGCAATTTCCAAAATGCACAGGTTTGCAAAACCCGCTGCAAATGCATCCCATCTAATCATTACAATTGGAAATTTGAATGAAGCCAAAGTTCACAGAATGATTGAACAGGACCTTGGAGCCTGTAACGAGAATATATTGTTGCAGGCAACTCATGAAGGATTGGGTGCGGTTTGGCTAGGTTTTCATCCGATTGAAGACAGGACATTGAAATTAAAGGAATATCTTGAAATCCCTGACCACTGCATTCCATTTTCAGTGATTTGTGTGGGATGGCCAAAAGATGAAGGTGAAGTTAAGTTTAGATATGATGAAAGCAAAGTTCATCATGACAGATACTGATTTGGTATACATTTAAATACTTTTCAGTTAAATAAAATATTATTGATATGTTAATGGGAGGTAATACCTTGAATAAGAAAATATTGGCAATTTTATTACTTTCAATCTTTTTGATTGTCTCTGTAGGAGCAATTTCTGCAGCGGACAGTCAGGATGATTCCGGATTAAAGGTCATTTCAGTCAAAATCAATTGGGATGACAATAATCAAATCAGTGAAAGGCCGAATCAGGTTAAAGTGGACCTTATCAATGATGGCAAAGTTGTTGATACAGCTATTTTAAAAGAATCTAACGCTTGGAAAGCAACTTTTAAAGCTCAAAATGATGACGGAACTTTTAAAGTCAGTGCTGGTGCCATCAATGGATATTCAGTTTCAGTAAGTGGAAGTGCCGATGCAGGTTTTGTCATTACAAGCACACTCAATGAGGATGTCTTGGGAGATAGTGCTGATGATGAGTCTGTAGATGCTGCAGATGACAATTCTACTGATGATGTTGACGATAATTCTACTGATGATGAGTCTGACGATGTTGCTGATGACAATTCTACTGATGATGATACTAATGAAACTGATTATGAGGCTGACGATATCAATGAAACTGATGGAGATGAAGAATCTGAAGATATTTCAGCTAATGTTACAGTAGATGGATTACAAGTAACAAGTCCCGGTAAAACTACGGTAGTTAAAGAGAAAAATGAACCTCAGACTGCAAAAACCCCTAAAAAACATAATGTAACCACTACCACATTAAGAAACACAGGTATTCCTATTGTTGCTTTGGTATGTGTATTGGGAGTTGTAGCCTTTGTTCCATTTTCACGTAAAAAATAAATAATTAAATTCAGGTAGATGTATTTTTTCATCTACAACCCTTTTCTTTTTTTGAATTCTTTTAGGCAAATATAAATAATAATAAAAATATATTTTTATTCAGTAACTTAAAAGTTATAAGTTAGAATTATTTATGAGGTTAGACTATGGTAAGTGTAAACATAGAAGCTAAGAAAACCGTAGATGTAATGATTGAAAAGGCAGATGAATTGAACATCGCTGTAGAAACTTTAGAAAATGGTGCTACTGTTTTAGATTGTGGTGTTAATGTAGATGGAAGCTTTAAAGCAGGAGAACTTTATACTAAAGTTTGTCTTGGTGGACTTGCAGATGTTGGAATTTCAATTCCTGGAGATTTGTCTGAAAAATTCGCTCTTCCTTCAGTAAAGATTAAAACAGACTCACCTTCTATTTCAACATTAGGTTCCCAAAAAGCAGGTTGGTCAGTATCTGTAGGAGATTTCTTCGCACTTGGATCAGGTCCTGCAAGAGCTATTGCATTAAAACCTGCAGAAACCTATGAAGAAATCGGTTATGAAGACAAAGAAGCTGATTTAGCTATCTTGACTTTAGAAGCTGACGTATTGCCTGGTGAAGAAGTTGCACAATATATTGCTGATGAATGTAATGTTGATGTTAAAGACGTATACTTGCTTGTAGCTCCAACATCTTCTCTCGTCGGATCCATTCAAATTTCCGGTAGGGTAGTTGAAAACGGAACCTACAAAATGTTGGAATTCATCAAATTCGACGTTACTAAAGTAAAACATGCAGCAGGTATTGCACCTATCGCACCTGTCGACCCTGACGGACTCAAGGCAATGGGTAAAACCAATGACGCTGTACTCTTCGGTGGAAGAACTTACTACTATGTTGAATCTGAAGAAGGAGACGACATTGCTAATGTAGCAGCTCAATTACCATCTTCTGCAGCTGACGGATATGGTAAACCATTCTTCGATGTATTTAAAGAAGCTGGATTTGACTTCTACCAAATCGACAAAGGAATGTTTGCTCCTGCTGAAGTAGTAATCAATGATTTGACAACCGGTAAAATGTACAAAGAAGGATTTGTCAACGCAGATTTACTCAAAAAATCCTTCGGTTTAGATGAATAAATTTGTTCATCTTTTTTCTTTTCTTTTTTTATAGTTTAACAGTATATTTTAAATACTATTAAAATCAAATCATTAATGACACTTAAAAGGGAGTGTAAATTTTTCAAAATAAAATTAATAGGTGAAAAAAATGAGTTTAATAGATGTTTTCTCAGAATCCGTGACATATCCATTAAATGACATTGTAAAATGGATTATTGTCGGAATTGTTGGATTGCTTGCAGGACTATCAAGTACCCTGAGTTCTTCAGGACAGGATAGTTTCATTATTATCCTTTTAGCAGGTATTATAAGTATTATTTTTAGTATTATCCTTTCAGGATATGGTATTGAGGTAATTAAGAAAGGTATTCAGCATTCAGATGAAGTTCCTGGCTTTGACATTATGGCAAACTTGATTAACGGAATTAAAGTTGTTATTATCAGTATAGTCTACATGATTATTCCATTTATTATTGGTTTAATTATATTAGGATCTTCTGCCATATTTGGTGCAGCGATTAATCAGAGCTTTGCTGTATTAAGCTTTGCAACAATCATCGTATTGATTATAGCTATTTTATTCGGAATATTTGAATTGGTTGCAGTCGCTAGATTCGCTAATTCCGGTGATTTAGGAGACGCATTGAATGTTGGAGAAGTTTTCGCAGATGCTAAAAGAATTGGAATATTAAAAATCATTTTATTCTTGATTATTTTCATAATTATTGCAATGATTGCAGCTTTGATAATTGGATTATTCGGTATTATTCCATTTGTCGGAGTACTTATTGCTACAATTCTTATTAGCGGATTTATTACCTTATTCGGTTACAAAGCTTTAGGTTTATTATACGCAAGCGGTTAGATAAACCTAACCTTTTTTCTTTTTTTTTAAATTAAGTTTATATACTAGCATGTTTAAAGTATTATGTGCTCTTATTTTGAGTAATAATTTTAAAGGTGTATAATATGGAAATTTTAGATATTATTAAGGAAGCATTTGTCTTTCCATCAAATAATCTGGATAAACTTGCAATATATATTGTTATAATGTTTGTAATGAGTTTATTAATCGCAGGCGGTGTATTTGCATCTGTTTATGCAGCTAATTCATCTGCCATATTTTTCATCATTGCAGCCATTTTAATAATTCTTTCAATCGTCGTTGGACTTATTATTACAGGTTATCAGGTGGATCTTATAAAGTCAGGTATTGACTTTGATGAGAAAGCTCCTGAGTTCGATTGGAAAAATGATATTGTAACCGGTATAAAAATGCTAATTGTCAACATTGTCTATATGATTATTCCTACAATCATCGTTGGAATCGTTGCATTGATTACAAATGTTCCGGGAAATATCCTTAAAATGACTCAAGAGATTTCAGCCAATTCTGCAAATATAACTGCAGCTGCCAATTCAACTTCCGCTACATCTGCAATTATATCATCAGTTTCCGAGCCTACACTGGCAGCATTCGGAACTTCAATTGCAATCACAGGTTTAATTGCAGTTGTATTGTTTATAATATTCTCATTCCTTTTAACTATGGGTGAGTCAAGATTGGCAAATACCGGCAGTTTAGGTGAAGCATTGAACGTTATTGAAGCGGCAAAGGACATCACAAGAATAGGTATTGGTAAAGTGATTGCAGTAGTGCTTTTAATAGTAGTCATTGTAGCTGTTATTGAAGCTGTTTTAGGCTTTTTATATGGTAAAGTCCCAGCATTATCAATTCTATCAATTATAGTAACTCCGTACTTGGCGTTCTTCTCACAAAGGGCTTATGGGTTATTATATTCCGACATCGCTTAAGGAAATTGATTTCAATTTCCTTTTTATTACTTTTTTTTAAATATTATAGTTTATTCAATATTTTTTCAAAAAACTTTTTATCTAATGAAGATTATACTTATTAGTATTGGAGATGTATATTATGTCTGAATTAAAAGGTACAAAAACTGAAGAAAATTTACAAGCAGCATTTGCTGGTGAGTCCCAAGCACATACCAAATACCAATACTTCGCAGCTAAAGCTAAAGAAGAAGGTTATGTTCAAATCCATGATATTTTCATGGAAACTTCCAAAAACGAAAGAGAACATGCTAAAATCTGGTTCAAACTATTGCACGATGAAGAAATTCCAGACACAATAGCTAACCTTAACGCTGCAGCTGATGGGGAAAATGAAGAATGGACTTCAATGTATAAAGAATTTGCTGAAACCGCTAAAGAAGAAGGTTTCCCAATGATTGCATTCTTATTTGAAAAAGTTGGAGCTATTGAAAAAGAACACGAAGAAAGATACAGAACCTTACTTGCTAATGTTGAAAACGATACAGTATTCAACAAAGAAGCAGACATCGAATGGAAATGTGAAAACTGTGGATTTGTTTTCTCAGGTCCTAACGCACCAGAAAAATGTCCTGTATGCGGACTTCCTAAAGCACACTTTGAAGAAAGAGCTACTAACTTTAAATAAGCTCTCTTTTTTTCTTTTTTTTAATTTTATTTATTCAAAATTTTAATCGAGGTAGATATTATGGCAGATTTGAAAGGCTCAAAAACCGAAGAAAACTTGAAAGCAGCACTTGCCGGAGAATCCCAGGCACGTGTAAAATATGAATTTTATGCATCCCAAGCAAAAAAGGACGGTTATGTGGAAATCAAGGACATTTTCCAGGAATCATCCGACAATGAAAAGGAACATGCAAAAATCTGGTTCAAACTCCTCAACGGAGGCAAAGTGCCTGACACTTTAACCAACCTTGCAGATGCGGCTGCCGGTGAACATGAGGAATGGACTGCAATGTATAAGGAATTCGCTGAAACCGCACGTGAAGAAGGATTCGACGATATTGCAGACCTGTTCGATGCAGCAGGAGCTACCGAAAAGGCTCACGAAGACAGATACAATGCATTGTCTGATAAAATCAAAGCAGGAAAAGTCTTCAAGAAAGATGAAGAGATTGCTTGGAAATGCAACAACTGCGGATACATCCATTATGGAACCGATGCTCCTGAAGTATGTCCGTTATGCGACCACCCTCAAGCACACTTCAGAAAACAGGATACCAGTTATATCTAGGAGTTTAAATTAACTCCTTTCTTTTTTTTTAACCTATCCCTAAAATTAAATATGTTAAAAACATATTATAATATAGGTGATAGGTATGTGTACTGCCAGTAATTATTTAACAGACAATCATTATTTCGGGCGTAACTTTGACTATGAAATTTCATATAATGAGCAAGTTATAATAACTCCAAGAAATTATGAATTTATTTTTAGAAAGATTGATGATATCAAATCACATTATGCCATAATCGGCATTGCTGCAGGCATTGACGAGTATCCTCTATATTATGATGCATGCAACGAAAAAGGATTGGCTATTGCTGGATTGAACTTTTCAGGAAATGCAGTCTATCAGGAATATAAAGAAGGCATGATAAATGTCACACCATTTGAACTGATTCCATATATACTTGGCTGTGCAGGCAGTGTTGGTGAAGCTAGAAAATTGCTTGAAGAGATTAATTTGGTAAACATCAACTTTGCCGATGAACTTCCGTTGTCTCCACTTCACTGGATGCTTTCCGATAATAGCGGCGAAGCGATTATTGTTGAACCATTAGCTGACGGATTGAAAATATATGACAATCCAGTAGGTGTTTTAACAAATAATCCTCCATTCGATAAACAGTTATTTTACCTGAATAATTATAGACACTTATCCAATAAAAATCCTGCAAATACATTTGGAGGAGATATTGATTTGGACGAATATTCAAGAGGAATGGGTGGAATCGGACTGCCTGGAGATTTGTCTTCATCATCAAGATTTGCAAAAGTAGCATTTACACGGGCCAATTCATATTCCGATGTGGATGAAGCAAGCAGCGTCAGCCAGTTTTTCCATATTTTAGGGTCAGTTGAACAGCAAAACGGCTGTACCTTTATTGATGAGCCGGACTTATATGAATATACCATATACACCTCCTGCTACAATACCAATGATGGAGTGCTGTACTACAGAACATATAACAATTCTCAGATTACCGCTGTTAATTTGAATAATGAAAATTTGGATTCAAACGATTTGATTAATTATAAATTGATTAATGAAGAGCAATTTAACTTCATTAATTAAATTTTTTCTCTTTTTTTACATAGTATTTTATATAATAATTGTTATACATACATATAATTTGTATTTTTTACCAAGTTTTAACTGTTAATTGGTAGAATGGAGGCAATATTTTGAAAAAAATTTACCTTATTGCATTGTTGTCATTATTGTTTCTATTATTGATTCCAACAGTATGTGCAGATGATAATGAAACAATAATATCTGAAATCGATAGTGATAATCTATCCGGCGATTTTTATTTTGACATCAATGTCGAAAATGATACCGGTGACGGATCAAAGGATAATCCATATAAGGAGCTTAAAACCGATAGGATTAACAGCAATTCTGTAATTCATCTAAAAGATGGGGAATATAATCTTAAAGGCAGCGTAAGCTCTTACAATGTAACTTTCATTGGCGAAAGCTCCCAGAATACCATAATTAGCAATGCAGTATTTTCTTCTTCATCACTTGTTTTGAAGAATATTAATCTGAAGTCTTCAAAAATTACCAATTCAGGTAAATTGACTGCTCAAAATGTTGTTTTTAGGGATTCCTATTCAACCAAAGGTGCAGTCATAGCCTCCGATACATATAACGCAAACATAAATATCATCAACTGTACTTTTGAAAATAACCATGCCCAATCCGGCGGTGCAATCTATGCTACAAAAGAAGGAGTCATGAATATCCAGGATTCAACATTTATCAACAATTACGCACAGAATTTTGGAGGGGCCATTGTAGCTGAAAGCGGCATTAATCTAACAATCAAAAAATCAAAATTCATAAATGATTATTCCGTCGGTGATGCGGCGGGAGCAATCTATCTTAGGGATATTGACAAGTTCATTGCCCAGAATCTTGAATTCATAAACTGTACAGCCACTTTTGGAGGGGCAATCACATCTCTGAGATCCAATATCACTTTATTCAACATATCAGCACAGAACAATAAGGCTAAATACAACGGCGGTGCATTCTACTCAATGTACGGCTACATTACCCTTAAAAATTCTGTCTTTAAAGGCAACACTGCAGAAAACGGAGGGGCGGTCTTTGTTGATGGAGCTGAAATATTCAACATCTATTCCAATAAATTTATAAGCAACACCGCTCAGGATACTGCAGGCGGTGTCTATTGCCTTTTAAGTGAAATATTTTATAATTCACTATTCGACAAGGCATTGAACAATTCATTTTCAGGCAATAAGGCTAAAAACTATAAGGATGCCTATAAGACTGATTTTATTAATATGACCATTGGCGATAGCAATTATATTTTAATGAAATCCAAAAATACCCTGTCCAGCGGCACTCTGCCTACCAGCTATGACTTGAGAAATCTGGGTCAGGTGACTTCAGTCAAAAACCAGGGCAGCGGAGGAAACTGCTGGGCTTTCGCATCTCTCGCTTCACTTGAATCATGCATCCTCAAGGCCACAGGCACTTCATATGACCTGTCAGAAAACAACATGAAGAATATCATGTCCCTCTATTCCGATTACGGCTGGAGCATGGACACCAACACCGGAGGATATGACGATATGGGTGTAGGATATCTCACCGGCTGGTTTGGTCCTGTAAAGGAAAGCGATGATGCATATTACGAAAAGTCCACATTATCTCCTTTACTAAATAGTTTAACCCATATTCAAAACGTATTGTTCCTGACAAGAACCGATTACACAGACAATGATGCAATCAAAAGGGCGATAATGGACTATGGTGCCGTTGCAACTTGCGTCTATTGGAGCAGTTCATACATTAAGGACAAGAAAAACTATTACTATTCAGGCACTGCCAGTTCAAATCACGCCGTAACCATTATAGGATGGGATGACAATTATTCAAGAAACAATTTCAATAAGGTAAATTCCGAACTTCCTAAAGGAAATGGCGCATGGATTGTAAAAAACAGCTGGGGAACCAACAGCGGAGATAGTGGATATTTCTACGTTTCATATTATGATTCAAAACTTGCTACCGTCAACAAGACTGACGTATCCTACACTTTCATATTGAACGATACCGTCAGATTCGATAAGAACTACCAGTATGACATTCCGGGAAGAACCGATTTCTTCCTAAACAAGACTGATACTGTATGGTATAAGAATAAGTTCACATCAACTGCAAACGAATATTTAAGAGCAGTATCAACACATTTCCAGAAGGAAACCGACTGGGAGCTGTCAATTTATGTGAACAATGTATTGAAATACACCCAAAATGGAAAATCCCCTTCAAGCTATTCAACAATCAATTTAAATAAGCTAATACCTCTTAAGATTGGGGATGTCTTTGAAATTGAATTCAAGATTACCGTTGATGGGGATGCGGGAGTTCCTATTTCAGAAGCCGTTTCCCTAAATCATGAGTTCTACGCTCCTAACATATCTTATGTAAGTTATGACGGCATAAATTGGGTTGACTTTTACGGCCTTGAATGGACATATCCTAATCATTCCTACCTCTCACAGGTAGCATGCATAAAGGCGTTTACAACTCTAAACAATAGAAATACTTCAACCAACATAGAAAGTCTGGAACAGTCCATTAAAGCCGACAAACTGGAATTCTATTTAAGTGATGAAAATAAGTTTTCAGTAAAATTGCTTGATAAGGACAGAAATCCGCTTGTCGACAAGAAAGTTTCATTCACCCTGTTAGATGAAACCTACACAACCAATACAAATCGTGAAGGAGTTGCAACCATTGACTTGTACTTGTATTTGGGTAAATATGACATTACAGTCTTTTCACCTGCTGAAGGCAAATATCTAAGCTCAACATTAAAAGCAACTCTTAAAGTTCTATCAACAATCAAATTGCCTTCATCTGATGTCTACACATACAATTCAACATACTCAGCATCAATACTTGATTCAGATGGCAAGCCATTGGCAAATAAGGAAATGAAAATATCTATTGATTCACATGAGTATAAGGTATTTACAGACTCAAAAGGCATAATATCCTATGATATCTTCCAGGATTCCGGAAAATATCTTGTTGAAGTCACAAATCTTTTGAATGATGAGGTTTCAAGTCAGGAGATTACTGTCGTCAATAGGATAAACAACAATAAGGATTTTACAGCATATTTCGGTGCAGGCAAGTCCTATAAGGTTAAGGTTTTAGATGACAACGGAAAACCTGCCCAAAATGTTCAGGTGAAATTCAATATAAACGGCAAAAACTATTACCGATACACAGACTCAGATGGTTATGCATTACTTAAGATAGGTCTGAAACCTAATACATATGAAGTAACCGCCACATATAAAGGATTCACAGTCAAGAATGCGGTTGTAGTAAAGCCGACAATCATCACTAAGGACACAGTTGCCATAAAGGGCAAAACCATCAAATTCACAGCCAAACTTTTGAGTTCAAAGGGAAAGATTTTGAAAAACAAGAAGGTTACCTTTAAATTCAAGGGAAAGACCTACAAGGTCAAGACCAATTCAAAAGGAAAAGCTACCTTGAAAATCACTAAAAAGTATAAGATAGGATTCTATAAAATAAAAACAAGTTATGGTGATGCTAAGGTAACAAATAGAATAATAATTAAATAAGGTTAAAAAACCTTATTTGTTTGCTTTAATTAATTTGCGGGCTGCTTTTAAGTCAGTATTATAGATGTGTCCGGAGGTTGAGTGGTAGTGCACTCCGCCGAAGTTCAGTTTTTCTCCGACGATTTCCTTGTTTACTTCCTCTTTCATTTTTATTCCTAAATATGTTATGAAGAACATGTTTGAGTAGAATGCTCCGAAAATGTCGTTGCTTCTGAATATGCAGTGGATTGTCAGTTCGTTATCGCGCACAAGGCATTGCAGGAATTGAAGGCAAGGGATGTCCTCTTCTTCGGCATCTTCAATAGGGTTGATTGTTACTGCAACTGCTCTGTTTGATCCGGTTGCTGTCAGAATTCTTTTTTTCATTGTTTCGAACTGGTCCACGTCAAAGTGTGCAAAGATACGGTTTGGGTATGTGTATACGAAACCCTGGGTATTGTCGATGATGTCAGGGTCTTCTGCTGACCTTACGTATTCGTACAGCGCATCTGCTTTGATTGGGCATCCTTCGATATCGTATTTTCCGGATTTGATGTCCGCAAGCATCATGTCGGTTGTGTAGTTTTGATATTTTGCTCTGAATTTCAAGTCCATCGGATCATCGATTATATAAAAGTTACCTAAACTTTCAAGTAAATGATGGTTTGAGTCCTTATATGTTTCCTTTCCTTGCTTAAGGATTTTATCTACAAAATCCAAGTAACATTGATTAATACTTAACATAATAACAGTCCCTTTTTAATTGATTTATCTTTTGTTTTAAATGGTATATAATTATTATTCAAAATCGGCAAAGTTGGCATAATTTTGCAGGTGAATGTATGTTTCCACATTGACATTTTGATGTTTTAATGTGAGGTTTATTTTATTGATAGATAGCTATTGAAATTTTAAAAAAATAATTGTGTGGTGTTGTTTTAATCAATCGCAATTTTGATTATTCTGCATCGTCACCGACGTCCTTGATGTATCTTGCAGGAACCCCTCCAACAATGGTGTTGGCTTCGACATCTTTTGTAACGACTGCCCCTGCAGCAACGATAGCTCCTTCGCCGATGGTGACTCCAGGCAATATGGTAACGTTTGAGCCCAGCCAGGCCTTGTCTCCGATATGGATCGGTTCAGGATACATGTCTGCTCTTGCCTCAGGTTCCTGGGCATGATTCAGGGTTAAAAGACAGGCATTGTGTCCTATAAGCACATCATCGCCTATGTATATTCCCCCTTGGTCCTGCATCTTGCATCCTGAGTTGATGAAAACGTTTTCGCCGATGTGGATGTTCTTGCCGCAGTCGGTGTTGAACGGAGGCATCAGTCCCAGAGACCTGTTGACAGGAGTGTTTGTAAGCTCACCAAAGAGTTCCTGAATCTCTTCGGGAGTGTGGTATTCGTTGTTGATTTTGTGTGTAATCTTCAATGCTTCATGAAGCAGTTCGGTCATGAAAAGATGCTCTTTTGAATTTGCTATGATTCTTTTTTTGCTGTTGACGTAATCCAGGTATTCCTCGAGTTCCATTTAAATCACTTTGTGTATTTGACTAACAAATCGAACAGCTGCTTTGCCATGTCTGTTGAATTCTGCTCTGTAATGTTTTCGGGAATTTCATATACGAATGTAGGATATCCTGCCTGTGCAATAGGCCTTGATACCAGCACTGCGGAGGTGGACTTGTAGGTTTCGTTTCCGGTTGCAGGGTAATATCCGAAATCGCTTGTTTTGTTGATTTTTTTAGCTATCTTGACTGAATCCTTGTCCATTTCAGGTGTGGCAAGGTAGAATCCTTCGCCATACCACTCGACATGGGAGTGGCTGATGATTACCGCATCGGCATCTGATTTTGTAACATCCGGATTTACAAAGTCATGAACAAGGCTTTCACCGTTTGCACGGCCTTTCTTGTAGTTTTTAGGATTTTTGGTTACATTAACTTTGTAGTGTATAATCTTGACATCATCGGTCGAGTTTCCATATTCCTGAGCCGCCTTGATTTCAGGATCAATTGCCAAGGTTTCCCTAGGATGTATTCCGGTAATTAGAGCAATTGATTTATTGGCGCTGGCATTTCCGTAAATGGTCTTTTCAACGCTTCCAACGTCATTTTCTCCAATGATGCGATGTGGGGCATGTTCGATTTTGTAATTCTCATAGTACAGTGCACCACCGAGTGCCAATAATAAAACGATAATGAGTATTATTTTGGTTGTTCTCTTCAAAGTTTCACCTATAGGATATTTTTGAACTTTAAGGTATAATACTTTTTGGGAAATGTTTAATATTATTTTTTAGAATAAGGCCGGATAAACCTGACCTTATTCGCCAATTTGAACTCATCGACTAACATAGTTTGGATATTTTCTGCAAAATCTGTAAAGAATAGGTGAATTCTTTACAGTTATACTATTGTATCAGCTAATATTTATTAATTTTCTTGATTTTTAAGTCATTATTTCATGATTAAATCATTATTAATTAAGTTTTGATAATTTAATCAAATCAAATCAATTTTCACTTTTGGGATTATCCGAACTGAACATTTAACATTTTTCAGTTATTTCTAAACCTAAAATTAAATAATTGCCGATAATTTGAGGGTTTTAGCATACTTTTATATATCTTTTTGAATATAATTATTAATACTTAGATATTTTAAGTAACAATTCAAACGAGTGAAAAATATGACAAACGAAGACTTTGCAAAAAAGATAAAAGACATTAGAGAAAGACAAGACATGACAATAGAAGAGCTTGCTGAGAGAAGCGGCGTAAAGCTAGAAGTCCTGCAGGCTATGGAAAACGGAGAAGTAATCCCTTCACTTACACCATTAACCAAAATGGCAAGGGCATTAGGCGTCAGGCTTGGAACATTTCTCGATGACACCCCTGAACTTGGACCTGTAGTAACAAGAAACGGCATAACCGAAAACTCACTTTACTTCTCAGGAAGGGAAGACGTGACAAACGCAACCAATCTGGAATTCCACTCACTAGGCGCAGGAAAGATTGACAGAAACATAGATCCGTTCCTGATTGACATAGACTATGAGGAAGGGGAAAAGGAACTGTCCTCCCACGAAGGTGAAGAGTTCATTTATGTGCTTGAAGGGGAAATTGAAGTAATCTATGGTAATGATTCATACATTATCGGTGAAGGAGACACAATATTTTATGATTCAGTAGTGCCACACCACCTGCACGCAAGCGGTGAAGACAAGGCAAAGATACTGGCTGTGCTCTACACTCCATACTAGAAATGATGAAATGAGGCTTGATAGAAATGTTTGAAATAACACAATACAAAAAAGAAAACAGTTTGATAAGATTTTTCACTAGAGATTTGGGTTTGCGTTACTTGTTGTTGTGTTTGAATGGATTATTGAGCCAGGATGTTGAATTTAAAGATTACAAAATGGAGGCATGAACAATGTCTGAATTATTTACAGAACTTCCATTAGGAAAGTTTTTCGAGTCAATGGTTGAAAAGCAGCCAGACCATGAATTTATCGTTTATCCAGATAGAAACTTAAGATTTACATATAAGGAATTTGATGAAAGAGTTGACAATCTAGCAAAAGGAATGCTAGCTATTGGAATTGAAAAGGGAGACCATGTTGGAATATGGGCCAAAAACGTGCCTGAGTGGTTAACCTACATGTTTGCAACAGCAAAAATCGGAGCGACAATCGTTACAGTTAACACCGCTTATCAGTCACATGAGCTGGAATATGTCCTGGGACAGTCTGATATGAAAGCATTGGCCATGACTGACGGTTTTAGGGATACAAGCTATTTTGATATTATTCATGAACTTGTACCTGAACTTAAAAGCTGTGCAAGAGGCCATCTTGTATCTGAAAAATTCCCTCATTTGAAATTCATCTTCCATGTAGGCCAGGAAAAGCACCGTGGAATGTATAACACCAACGAATTATTGCTCTTAGGCATGAGTTATGATGATGAGGATTATCAAAAGGTTAAGGATGCCGTTACACAGCATGACGTAATCAATATGCAGTACACTTCAGGAACCGAAGGTTTCCCAAAAGGAGTGATGTTGACATCACGCAATATCGTAAACGACGGCTACTACATTGGAGAAAACATGAACTACTCTCCAAAGGACAGGCTATTGTTGCAGGTGCCTTTATTCCATTGTTTCGGTACCGTTTTAGGTGTTATGGCTGTAATTACTCATGGTTCAACTATGGTTGTTCTAGAGGAATATGACCCGTTATTGGCCATTTCATCAATCCAGAAGGAGAAATGCACATCCATTTATGGCGTTCCTACCATGTTTATAGGCATGATGAACCACCCTATGTTTGAAATGTTTGACATGAGCTCTTTACGTACTGGAATCATGGCGGGTTCAACCTGTCCTGTCGAGACCATGAAGGATGCAATCGAAAAGATGAACATGAAGGAGATTACCAGTGTATACGGCCTTACCGAAGCGGCTCCAGGTTTTACACAAACCAATGCAGCTGATTCCTTCGAGAAGAAAATCAACACAGTCGGCCGTAAATTCCCGAATATTGAAGTCAAGATTGTTGATCCTGAAACAGGTGAGGAAGTGGGTCCTGGAGTTCCGGGAGAGATAATGTGTAGAGGATTCAACGTCATGAAAGGATACTATAACATGCCTGAAAAGACCGCCGAGACAATCGAACCGGACGGTTGGCTTCACTCAGGAGACCTTGCAACAGTTGACGAAGACGGATACTACTCCATCGTAGGCCGTATCAAGGACATGATTATCAGAGGAGGGGAAAACATCTACCCTCGTGAAATCGAGGAATATCTGTTTACTCATGAATGCGTTCAGGATGTTCAGGTTGCAGGAATTCCGGATGAAAAATACGGTGAAATCGTCGGAGCATTCATCATCAAGGAAGATGGCTTTGATGATGTGACAGAAGCTGATATCCGTGATTTCTGTATTGGATCAATTGCAAGATTCAAGGTGCCTAAATATGTGTTCTTCGTTGATGAGTTCCCGCTTACTACAAGCGGTAAAATCCAGAAGTACAAGTTAGGCGAAATTGGTCTTAAATTATTGGATGAAAGGCGTGAAAGGGGAGAATTATAGGCTCCCTTAAACTATTTTTTTATAATTGCTTTCATCTCGAAAAATTGTTCTCATTTGAAACTGCTTATTTTTTATACTACTTTTTTTATAATTATTATTAGATAAAAACAATATTGATTTTAGCTTCCCAGATTGTTTTAAGTTATTTAGAAAGTTATTTAAGCTATTAAATCTATAATATGTTTTGTTGAGTTAAAATATGCTCAACCGGAGGATTATTATGAAAGAAAATGTTAATTTCAATGAAAAGTTCAAGGCTCTTGGAGAGTACTATAGTATTGAATCTCCACTTGAAGTTAGAAATTTTCTTGAAGAGAATAGTGGAATTTTTGTGTTGTTGGATGAAGTTAAACCTTATTTGAAGGAATATTTTTCAGATGAGGAATATTGTCTTGAGATGGTATATGACCCTGAATGCGAAGATTTAACCCATCTGGTTTTAAGAATATATGTTTCTTCTGAACGTTTTCACAATGGTGTTCATGAGGATATTGAAAACATTAGATTAAACTTAAGGCCATTAAGGAAGGAATATAAGGTTTTATCCGAATTTGCAATCCGTGCAGGTGTTTTGAATGTTTGATTTTGCTGATTTTTTTGATAGTGCTGAAAAGTTAGTTAAATTAGGTGGTGAAGCAAACATTCGTTCAGGGATTAGCAGATATTATTATTCTGATTTAGGCTCTGTAAGAACATACCTTGTTGAAATAATGGGTGAACATGAGTTTTTGAATGGAAATAAAATTCATAAAAGAATTTATAATCGTTTAATCGATTCTAATGATAATACAGAAGTTTCTATTGGGGAAAAACTATTGGATTTAAAAGAACTTCGTAATGAAGCTGATTATGATTGGAACTTGGAATTAAACCATTTCAATGAACATTTGAATGAGGTTCGAGTCAAATCTGAAATAATCTTGAAAGAAGTTGAAGCTCTTAAGAAATCACCTCCATACAATATCTAAGCTATTTTTTTTAATTCATAAAAATTTTCTTAATTCTGTCACTATTGCACCCAATAACAAAACTTTATATATGAAGCGAACCCATCTATTATGCACTTATAAAAAATTGATATAAAATAACCTCGCCATTATATCGAAAACTGAAATTGGACTCTATACGAACTTGATTTTTTTAGGGGGCTGATAACAATGACACCACAGGTCATAATTCACTGCACAGGATGTGTAGTGTTCTTTTAAGATGATCAGTTACACGCAGTAACATAGTTCTTTGTAAATTTGGGCGGTGGCTGAAAAAAGTTCTTTATCATTCTTTTCACCTTTATCTCCTATTTTCCTTCAGCCGCTGCCGTCTTTTGGAGGTGCTGAATGATAGACATTTGGGACTTTATATTCATCTTTGAATATATCGCTCTTAATCTGGCATTTATAATCATTATCCATGCGGTAATTGTTACGTTATGGAGTTATATCGAAACGGGAAATCCCGTATTGTATCTTAGAAATTTCTATTGGAATTTGTACGGCATTAAAATTTAAACCATCATCATTAAAGAGGAATAGAATATGGAAATGACTAGAAAAATCAATTTGAATGTAAGGAAGACTGTTGAAAGATCTGTAGATGGAAACGATGACTTTCATTTCTACGTTGAGGAGCTCAGCGCCGGGGATTACATGCCCACCTATGTCGGAATGGCCGATGAAAAGTATGCTTTCGATGAAATGAATGAGGAATTTTTCCGATTTTTAAGCGAAAAATATTCAGAGGATGGAATCTATATCAGGCTGGTATTTGCATCCTGTGTAAGTTCCAATCCCGAAGAGGCGATTTTTAAGCTTGAGCATGGAAGCGAGTGCGAATGCTTCAGGACTAAAGATCTTGATAAAGTTCTGGAATTCGAATTCGCCGACTTTGGAATCAAATACAGGAGGGGTGAAATCACTTTCGGAGCAACGGTTGAAGGCGGATGCGGTCAGACTCCATACTTTGCCCAGTTCGGTTCGTCCAGGGGAAATGCAGAGTTTCTGTCACTTGACAATCCCCTGAATCAGCATGTGATTTCAATAATGGAGAGGATGATAGTGATGAATGAATGATTTTCATTGACATTTTGATTAATTGAAAGTTTTTCATGAATTGTTTAATATATTTTGAGGTTTCAATGGAGCTTAATTTGGATAATTATTTTGGAGAGATTATTGAGTTTCTGAGCGTAGAAACATTGGTTAAAATTGATTATGGGATTTTGGATTTGTCAAATGTTGAAAATATTGAACTGAAGGAGGTATTTTGCTTTTTTGAAGATCTTCTCACCTGGGAACTGAAAGCTAATTATCTGGAAAACAACACTGGCATATTCAGGGTTAAAATGGAAGGTGAAAATCTTTGCTATAATGAATTCGGTTATGTTATTGAAGCCGATTCTATTTCTAATTTAAAAGAATTGGTTTTAGATGAAAACAGGATTTGGTATGTATTTGATGAGGTTTTGGCCAATAATATATTTGAAAACTTCATCTGATATTTCTTGGCTTATTTGAGTGCTTTTAGATAATCGGCCATTATATAATAGCACTTCAAATATTAACAATTTTATTACATATTTTTGATGGTGTAATCATTTATTGTTATGATGCAGTAAAAATGATAGTTAATGAATTTATTTTTCCAACTTAAACTTCTTTATAACACTTTAAAAAAAGTTGAGTAATAACAGGCCTTTATAAGCGATGCTTTTGGATGAAATCATATAATCTTTTTATTTTTTTTATTATATTTCATTGGATTGAGTTTTATCCTCTTTTTTCATGGATTTTTAATATCGGTTGTTTTTCATTTTGCTTCAATGGAAAAAGGCAATTTTTAAGTCAGATATTTTTTGCAGAATGGGTGAAATTTAACTGATTTTTTGCACTGAAAAAACAATATTGTAAAATATTTATATATTAAGAATTAATGTAGTGATGTAAGATAATATTTTAACGTTCTTATTTATTGAATTAAAGATTGTAAATTGTTCAGAACGGCTGAAAAAATTTCTACTTTCCTTAAGGGATGTAATTTTGTTCAGTAAATCATTAGATTTTAGAATATTTTTTTACATTTTTCTGGATTTTTTTATCCAGAACGGTATGATAAACTTTGTTTATTATATGTGTAAGTAAAAAATTGTGTTCATAATGGAGGAGATAATATCGAAATGAAAAAACCAATTTTATTTATTTTGATATTATTCTTGTTCGTATCTTTAGTAGGAGTAGTTAATGCATCGCAAGATCCGACAATGAATAATATGACATTGACGACGATGAGTGACGACATATCGGGTTCGCTGTCGGGTGAATCTGCGATGGATAATCTACAAATTAGTAACGATAATGAGATTTTAGCTACTGATCATGACTTTTCTGGTTCTACACTTGCAGAAATTCAAGATTATTTGAATTCTGGAAATGTTCAAGCTGGAGATACAATTTATTTAGGCAATAAGACTATAGACTCTACTGGTTGGAACAATTGGGATAATGATATTGTTGTTGATGTTACTATTCCAAATTTAAAAATTAGTGGAGGAAGTAGTACAAATCCTAATAGTTATTCTACAATAAGCTCTGCAAATAAAATATTTAGGTTAAGCGCTTCTGGAATAACTTTGACTAATATTGAATTTACAAATACTAGAGAAGGCCCATTATGTGCTGTAGATATACAAAGTTCTGACTGTACAATTTCAAACTGTGCCTTTGACCACTGTAATAACCAATATGGTGGAGCCATTCACAGTTCCACTAGTTCTTCAAATACAAAAATTGAAAACTGTAACTTTACAAACAATCAAGCTGTTTGGGGAGGATCTGGTGGAGCAATGTATCTTGAAGGCTCAAACACTGAAATAACAGGCTGTAATTTCGATTCGAATACTGCGCAGAATTATGGAGCTATTTATAGTACTGGTACAACAGAAATAAGAAATTCTAATTTCACCAATAATAAGGGCAGCAATGCCGATGGTGGAGCAGTATATATTGGCGGAGAAAATTCTGTAGTCGATAACTGTAACTTTGTTGCTAATGAAGCTACAGCAGGTCATTTGTTTGGTGGTGCAATTGCAATTGCCGGAACAGGTTCAAGCATTATAAACAGCAATTTTGAAAGAAACAAAGCTGGACACGGTGGGGCAGTATATATTGAATCATCAGGCATTAATGTTGAAAATTGTAATTTCACTGAAAATGAAGCTAGTACTGGTGGTGCTATCAGTGTTTACCAGGATGATGCTACCATAACTAACTGTGATTTCACAAGCAACACTGCTACAGAAAGTGGCGGAGCTATCTACATTGCAGATGACTGTCATAATGCAGACATGAGCTACTGTAACTTTACAGACAACAATGCTGCTACAGGTAAAGCGATTTACGCTGACGGCAGTGCTGACGGTAAAGTTTCAAACTGTGAACTTGGAGGAGTCAATGATTTAAGTGTTAATGCAGGATATCCTGTGTTGACATTTACATTAGCTACTGACTATTCCAATATTGTTGTCGGAAATATAGAAGGAGCATCCGGTGGCGAAGGTTCTAAAGTTCCTTTACCTAACGAAGATATCACTTTAGAAATTCGTGATTCACATGGGGGTTTAGTAACCACTGTCACTGATGTCACTGATAGCAACGGTCAAATCACTTACGATTATTCTGCTCTTCCAAAAGACACCTATACTTACACCGCTACTTATTTAGACGGTAAAACAAAAGTAGGCACTTTTGGTATTGTGAATGTTGAAGGTGATGCATTTTCTGATATTCAAGAAGCAATTGACAATGCAGACGCCGGTGCAATTTTAATGCTAAAAAATATCACTTATTTAAATGATATTAGTGACGAAATGGTAATTAATAAGCCAATTTCAATCATTGGTGTTGACGGCACTGTATTGAATGCTGAAGGAAAATCAGGAATATTCACAATTACTAATGTTGATGGTGTAAATCTCCAAGGTATCACACTCATCAATGGTAACAATACCGATTATGGTGGTGCCATTGATATAGTAGGAGGTACTAATGGAGCAATCAATAATTGTACCTTTATCAACAACACCGCTAATATAGGTGGTGGTGCTGTAAGAGTAAACAATGATGCTGCAGGATGGAATTTCTATAATTCCACTTTCATTAATAACACTGCATTAAGTACCCTCGATGATGGGTCTGGAATAGGAAGAGGTGTTCCAAACGGTGGAGGAGCTATCTGGTCCTGTGTTCAGGAAGTAAGCGTTTATAATTCTTCTTTCATAAATAATAGTGGTTCATATGGTGGAGCTTTAAGAGGCTCATTCAACACATATGATTCAGAATTAATAAACAACACTGCTTTCAACGGTAACGGTGGTGGTATTGACGTTACAATCGACGATATTGTAAGTCCAAGACCATCATTACGTTACATAAACACAACATTCATCAACAACACCGCTAAAGGAGACCGTGCTGACGAAAGGGCTCAAGGTGGTGCTCTTCACATGTATCACATTGAACATGTAGACATTGTAGATTGTGAATGTTACAATAACACTGCAGACAGAGGTGGAGCAGTTGATTTATATATTATTGCAACTGTTTCAGTAGAAAACAGTACCTTTGAAAACAACACAGCTATTTCTGAAGGTGGTGGATTTTTCATCAACGCTACATCTTCACCAACAGAATTCATAAATTCTGACATATCAAACAATAAGGCAGGTACCGACGGTGGTGCTATTTATTTGATTACAGAAGGTGCATTTTTCGATAACATTACCTCAAATAACAACACCGCTGCTCGCGGTGGTTCCTCATTTATTAGAGGTAACAATGCAGTCATACAGAATTCCACATTCTGCAACAACAGTGCTATTTATAACGGCAATGAAGAGTCAGGTATTGGTGGAGGATTAGATGTACTCGGTGATAACTGTAGATTCACTAATGTAACCGCTAATAATAACAATGCAAGCCTTGGTGGTGCAGCATTCATTCGTGGGGACAATACTCTTGTAGATAATTGTACATTGAACAGTAACAACGCTACTTTGCGTGGTGGAGGATTAAATGTTGCTGGTGACAATTGTAACGTAAATAATGTTGACGTGTCAAACAACCGTGCTGGAACTGATGGTGGTGCTGTATACGTTAAAGGTAACGATGCAACATTTGTTGATGTATATTCATTCAACAACACCGCTAACAGAGGAGGTTCCACATTTGTTGATGGTGACAATGCAGATGTACACAACTGTACTTTAGTTGGAAACAATGCTTACAATTCTTCTGCTACCGGATTAAGCGGTAGAGGTGGTGGATTGGACCTTGCCGGTGACAACTGTAAGGTTTACGATTTGGAAGTGTCCAACAACCACGCTGACGGAGAAGGTGGAGCTGTCTACATCAAAAGTAGTAATCTTGACATCTATGACATCAATTCAGTCAACAACACAGCTCAATTAGGTGGATCAACTTTCGTTGAAGGAAACAACATCACAATTCACAATTGTACACTTGAAAACAACACTGCGGACTTGCGTGGTGGAGGTATCAACGTTTTCGGTAACGATTGTAAAGTATATGATGTTGACGTATCCAACAACAGGGCAGGCACCGACGGTGGTGCAGTCTACGTATTGGGTAACGATGCAACCTTTGAGGATGTTTACTCAGTAAACAACACAGCTGCCAGAGGAGGTTCCACATTTATTGAAGGAAACAACGTTGAAGTTCACAACTGTACTTTAGTTGGAAACAAAGCGCTTTATAACGGAACCGATGGTTCCGGTAGAGGTGGTGGAATCGACATCGCTGGTGATGACTGTAAAGTTTATGACCTTGAAGTGTCAAATAACCATGCAGACAGAGAAGGTGGAGCAATATACATCAAAACCGATAACTTAAACGTTTACGAAATTGATTCACTCAACAACACCGCTAGCCGTGGAGGATCAGTATTCATTGAAGGAAATAACATTACTGTTTCAAATTCAACATTCAGTAATAACAAAGCTATTTTCAATGAAAGCGACCCTGACAATTCCGGTATCGGTGGTGCAATCGACGTATTCGGTAATGACTGTAAATTCATCAATGTAACATCCGTAAACAACACAGCTTATCGTGGAGGTTCTACTTTTATACGTGGTGACAATACTATCATTAAAGATTGTATCCTGGACAACAACACCGCTACCTTACGTGGTGGTGGTTTAAATGTTGCAGGTGACGGCTGTACTGTTGAAAATGTAAGTGTGTCCAACAATAAGGCTGGCCTTATGGGTGGTGCTATTTACGTTAATTCAAATGGTACTACATTGACCAATATTATTGCTGATAACAACACTGCTGAACGTGGTGGTGCTGCATTCATTAACGGTACCAACATTATCGTTAGAGATGGTGAGTTGAACAACAATAAGGCTATCTTCAACGAAAGCAATCCTGATGCTTCCGGTTTAGGTGGTGGATTTGACATTGTCGGTGACAAAATCATTGTAGATAATGTTCACAGTAACAATAACACCGCTTATCGTGGTGGATCCACATTCATCCGTGGTGATAATGTAACCGTTCAGAACTGTAACCTGGACAATAACTCCGCTACCTTACGTGGTGGTGGTATTAATATTGCAGGTGACGGCTGTACTGTTGAAAATGTAAGTGTGTCCAACAATAGGGCAGGACTTATGGGTGGTGCTATTTACGTTAATTCAAATGGTACTACATTTACCAATATTATTGCTGATAACAACACTGCTGAACGTGGTGGTGCTGCATTCATTAACGGTACCAACATTATCGTTAGAGATGGTGAGTTGAACAACAATAAGGCTATCTTCAACGAAAG
>NZ_JAZNAN010000111.1:0-37156 GCF_045586545.1 Methanobrevibacter sp. | reverse complement strand
ACTATATATAAATAATAAATTTTTGATACTCTATCAATTATAGGGTATATGATTAGGGGATATTATGAGCTTAATTATTGCTTATGTTGGTAAAAAGGGCTGCGTAATGGCCGGAGATAAAAGGAAGATTGGCTATTTCGGAGACAAAGAAAATTTAGAGATATTAGAAAAAGAATTATATGATGGAACTATTAGCAATGATGATGATTTTGACAAGAGAGCAGGTGAACTTGGAATTTCAATTAAAATCACGGATGATGCTAATAAGTTAAAGATTGTTGGAAATACCGTCAGAGGTGAAGTGAGTAACAAAGGAACTTTCGAAACAAAAAGAAAAAGGATTTATGGGACTACAAACGGTTATCAGATTCTTGAGCTTTTGGGTTCAGACACCGTATCACGTAAGGCCGGTGAAAAGGGAATTATCATATTTGGAAATAAGTTTGCAAAGCAGAAGGCAGAAACTTTGATAGGCAGAAAATGGAAGCCTTCCCAAAGCTTAAGATACATGGGAGAGACATTTGCACAGGTCATCGAAGAGATTGCATCAAAGACTCCTACTGTCGGCAAATATACTGATATTTTAATTCAGGAACCTAAATATGATAAGATGCAAGCCCAAAGTCACCTAAACATTACCATAGACCATGACATTAAAGTTTTAATTAAATTCAGACAGGATTTAACCGAACAAATTGTTCAGCAAAACCTTGAAATCGAGATGGTGAATAAAATCATCGATAAAGGCGATATCGGCCGTGTTGTTGCAATAGACGGAAACATGCTTCAGGTCCAGTTGAATGATAAAACACAGGCTATGGATGGAAATTGGAAACAGCTCGCAGGTCCTGGTCAAAATGTTTTGATGTTTACTGAAAGCGATAACGTTAAAGTCGGGGATAAGGTCGTTATTGAAAATGAGGATTTATGCCTTAAAAAAGACAAGTCTTCTCTTACCTGTGATATAATTCTATGTTCTCTATGAGTTGTGATTTAAATGAAAATTACTTTTTTAGGTAGTGGTGGCGGAAGGTTTTCTGCCATTTCACAACGAAGGATGACAGGAGGATTTAGAATTGATAATCTGGCAGGCAAGAATTATCATGTAGACCCCGGCCCAGGGGCGCTTGTGAGGACTTATCAGTTTGGATTCAATCCTCGAAATTTAAACGGTATTTTTGTATCTCATGCTCATACGGACCACTATAACGATGCGGAAATCCTGATTGAAGCGATGACTAGAGGAATGACCAAAGATCAGGGAGTTATTTTTGGAAGCAACAGTGTTTTATATGGCTTTGAAAGATGGGGTCCTTGCATTTCATCATATCATAAATCAAAGTCTGACGTTTATGTATTGAATCCTGATGTCGTTCATGAGGTAAATGGGATTAAGGTGAAGGGTTGCCAAACTGACCATGGTGATCCCGACGGAATGGGATTTCAGATAGATTATAATGGTTTTAAAGTATCTTACACTTCAGATACAGGTTATTTTGAAGGTTTAGCCCAGCAGCATGAAGGGGCAGACATTTTAATAGCTAGTGTGCTTCGCCCGGGAAACAGAACCATTCCGGGACACATGTGCTCCCGCAATTTCATAGATTTGATTGAAGAGGTAAAACCTAAAGTTGCGGTGATGACACACTTAGGATTAAAAATGATTTCAAACAATCCTGTTACTGAAGCCAAAAAGATTTCCAAACAGACTGGAGTTAAGACAATAGCTGCATTCGATGGATTATCATTCAATGTGAACTATAACAATCCTAGAAGATTCAGATTAATTTCATTAAAAGATGTGGAATCCTCAGTTCACAGCACTTCCCATAATTTATACAATATGGAAAGGAAGAATTCATATCAGATGGCTTTCCAGAATAATGAATTCGATGAAATGTCCTTCATGAAAAAGAATAAGCCTCAGTAATCTAAGTTTGTCGGGTGAATGAATCCTGAGCGAATCATATGGTCTGCAAGAACTATTGCAGTGCTTGCTTCAGCCACAACTGTCAGTCTAGGACAGATGCACGGGTCATGACGCCCTTTAATTTCTATTTTTTCATTTTCCAATTTTTCCAAGTTAACTGAATCCTGACATTTTGAAATTGATGGTGTAGGTTTAACTGCAATTCTTGATATTATCGGCATTCCATTGCTCATTCCTCCGATAATTCCACCGGAATTGTTTGTTTTAGTTGTTATTTTCTCATTTTCTATTTGGAATTCATCATTGATTTCACTGCCGGAATGTGTAGCCACATCAAATCCCAGGCCAATTTCAACTCCTTTAACCGCACCGATGTTCATCAGGACTTTAGCCAGGTCCCCGTCCAGTCTTTCAAAAACAGGCTCTCCAAGACCGGCCGGAACTCCTGTTGCAATTGTTTCTACAATTCCTCCAACAGAATCTCCTTCCTCTTTTTTAGCTAAAATTAACTCTTCCATTTCTTTGGCGGCTTTTAAATCTCCACATCTGACAGGATTTTTTTCAATATTTTCTTTGATGCTTGTGAGGTCTTTATTTTCGGCTTTAACATTTCCTATTTGGGTTACATGTGATATGATTTCAATACCCTGTGTTTTCAGGAGCTTTTTAGCTATTGCTCCTCCAATTACATGGCCAATAGTAACTCTGCCGCTTCCACGGCCTCCTCCATTATAGTCATAGTTGCCGTATTTCATCATCCATGCATAATCCCCATGGGAAGGGCGTGGTGTATTTTTGAACATGGAGTAATCTTTAGAATGTTGATTCTTATTGAAAACAACTCCAGCAATAGGTGTTCCGTCTGTTTTGCCTTCAAAAATGCCTGAAAGAATCTGAACTTCATCTGATTCTTTTCTAGGTGTTGTAACGCTGCTGGTTCCAGGTTTCCTTTTATCTAATTCCTTTTGAATGTCTTCTGCACTTAATTCAAGGTTTGCAGGACATCCGTCAACAATGGCTCCAACTGTTGGACCATGACTTGCACCAAAACTGGTTATTCTAAATTTTTCCCCTATTGAATTTGACATGTTAAGCCTCTAGGAATTATTTGTTTTTCAAAGTTATTAAATGTTTAAATTTTTGCAAATGTTTTTGCATTGCTGCAGAGTCAGTCCTGCCTTAAGGGTTCCCATTTCGGTATCGAGCGTGAAATCCGCATTGTTTTTTACAATTTCCGCTAGAAAATTTCTATAGGCCATGAGTGCTTCTCGTCCATCGGGTCCGGCTTCCTTTTTTAGTTTTTCAATGTCGTCTGCGCAATTGATGAAATCGAATATTTTTAACAGTCCCTTCTTTCTGGGGGATATTCTTTTAACATCATCTTCGGTAGGGTTTGGAAATGAAAATGTAATTTTAAATGATCCTTCTGAAATTCTATTTATTAGTAATTCTTCTGTGAAATTACTGTTTAAGAGGTTTGTTGTTAGTTTTTCAGTTTCATTGAAATTGTTGCTTAGAGTGGTGAAGTTTATTACATGCATGCCTTCATTAAATGGATTTCTCGTTAATTTCAAATTTATCTCAGTAAGTTGTGCAATGAATTCAAGTTTATCATTCTTGAAAATATTATAAACATATTTGTATGTTTCATAATTTCCAGCATATCCCAATCTTTCGGGATGTTCTTTGATGTATTCTTCCATTTCAGCTAATGATTCTTCCATATCAATTAATTCTTTATCATAATCTTCTAAACTGGTTAATTTCATTTTATCACCATCAATTTTTAAGTTTAATATATCCTTTAGGATTTTTTGTGACTTTATTTTTAGCAAATAATATGGCTAATGTTCTGGATTTAATTTCTAAATATTTTTCATATTCATTAGGAAATGATTCCGGATATTTATAAACTAAAAATGAATGACAAGTATTTTCTGTTCTTAATGGAGCATTATAGATTAAGTCTTCAATTTTAGTTTTATCATCATGTTTGTCAATTTCAACACCATCAAATTCAGTTAATGTATCAATATCCTTTGGATTTTCTTTTAAAGTAACATAACTTCCATTAATCCAATGATTTAGATAATAGGGGGAGTTGATTATTTCTTCTACATGTTTTTTATAGTGTTTCATAATCTCTCTTCTTCTCAAAGATTTGTTTTTGGAGAATATATCTTCGAATTCTTCTAGTGTCATTTCGTAAATGCCTAATGGTAAGCATCCTTCTTCATTGAAACCGTTAAATTTTTTAGTTTTCATCTAAACCACATCAAAAATTTAACAGACGTCTGTGGTTATTAATATTATTTCAATGGCCATATATATTTTTTTTCAAAATCACTTCCGAATCTATCCCAAATTCATTAAAAAAGCAATATTATACATCTAAATCAATTTTACAAGGATAAGACAATTTTTTATCATAACGGCAATTTTTCATGGTGAAGTCAATGACTTAAATTTTAAATATTTTCAAATTAAATAGTTTAACTAGTGATTATTATGCAGTTTCCTACAACAAGAATGAGAAGATTAAGAAAAAATGCTAAAATCAGAGATATAGTTCGTGAAACCAAACTTCAAAAAGAGGATTTGATTTATCCGATTTACTTTAAAGAAGAGCTTGAAGGAAATGAAAAGGAAGAAATTTCCTCTCTTCCGGGAGAATTCAGATACTCACTGGAAAGTGGAGTTGAATTTGCTAAGGAACTTGAAGCTAAAGGATTGAAATCAATCATTGTATTTGGAATTCCAAAAGAGGATACAAAAGATGAAATAGCTTCACCGGACTATTCAGCAACAGGTATTGTTCAAAAGGCAATCAGAAGACTTAAAAAAGAGACTAATTTGGTCGTTATCAGTGATGTTTGCCTATGTCAGTACACTTCTCATGGCCATTGTGGGATGATTGAAGAAAATGAAGACACTGATGATGGAATTGAAATTCTAAACGATGAATCACTTCCATACATTGCCAAAGTAGCCTTGTCACATGCTCAGGCAGGTGCAGACATTGTAGCCCCATCCGACATGATGGATGGAAGGGTTGCAGCTATCAGGGAAACTCTGGATGAAAACGGATTTTACAATGTGATGATTATGTCATATTCCGCCAAATATGCATCTGCATTCTACGAACCGTTCAGGGTTGCGGCCTGCTCATCACCTCACTTGGGGGATAGAAAATCCTATCAGATGGATCCGGCTAATGCCGTTGAGGCAATCCGTGAATGTGAGCTTGACGTAATTGAAGGGTGCGACTTTTTGATGGTAAAACCTGCGCTGCCGTACTTGGATGTTGTTCGTATGGTTCGTGATGAATTCATGTTGCCTTTGGTTGCCTATAATGTTAGCGGTGAATATGCAATGCTCATGGCTGCAATCGAGAAGGGATTTTTAACCGAAAGGGCAATTTTGGAATCCCTGGTTTCAATTAAAAGAGCCGGAGCAGACTTGATAATCACTAACTTTGCACCATACCTGCTTTTGAATGATGTGATAGAATGAATCCAAATGAAATTGCTAAAATCGCTCAAATCGCCTCTGCATTGGAGGTAAGCGGTTATCCAAAACCGGGAAATGTCCACAGAACCCGTGATTATCATGACATGGTCTTTGAAGACTTTGTGATTAGTGGCATTGTAATTGGTGATACTGTCCGTGAGGCATGCAGTGATGTTGATGTTGAAAATCCTAAATTGGGCAAATACATCCTGCAGGCAGTGGCTGAAACCGACAGGTGGATTAAGAACAACACCAATCTCGGAATCATGATGATGACAATACCGATTGCAGTAGCTGCTGCCATCAGCGATTCCTTTGATGACATTCGCGAAAACGTCAAGTTATTGATGGCAAACACTTCAGTTGACGATGCATGTGACCTGTATGATGCAATCAACATTGCCGATGCCGGGGGAATGGGAGACCAGGACGAATATGATGTGGCCAGTGACAATGCAAAAAATGAATTGAGAGAAAACAATCAGACAATGTATGATGTTTTGAAAATCTCCGCTCCATGGGACATGCTTGCACGTGAAATGACCTCAGACATGCCTGCCGTATTCGAAATAGGCTATCCTACCTATCATGAATTGGTCGGTGAGAAATCCAAAAACGATGCATGCGTTTTAACATTCTTAACAATCCTATCACAGGTTCCGGATACACTAATTTCAAGAAAATACGGTTCAGATGAAGCTTTAAAGATTTCCATGATGACTAGGGATTTGCTTAATTTGAAAGATGCTCCGGATTTCGGCGAAAGACTTAAGGAATTTGATGATTATTTATTTAATAATAAATATAATCCCGGAACAACTGCTGATTTGACCGCTGCTTCAATATTTGTAAGCTATTTGAAATCAAATTTCGAATAAATATTTAAATTATTAGTATAAAATATAATACATAACTAATTCTAGTTTCGGAATTAAAATGGTGAGGAAAATGCAAATCAAATATAATAAAAATGCAAATAACCCTCCTTTAATCGAGGATTTGGTAAATGAATTATTGAAAGATGATTTTGTACACTTTAAGATATTATGCGCAAATGAAGTTCATCATTTCCACAAAGAGGATGACACAATCATCGAGTTTCAGCAAACCTACATGAAGGAATCCAAGCCTAACGGCGACAGGCTATATATAGCCTATCCGGATATTTTCAGAGTCAAAGTCTACAGGGATATGGCTCAATATCTTGAAGATGAAAAGAAAGCTGACGCTTTTAATGATGTTGACTGGACTGGAAATAGAATTATATTCTAGTTTCCAATTTTCTATTTTTTTTTAATTTTTACACTATCTTTATAAATCATTTTAAACATATATTATTATATTATTAAATCTTAATGTATGGTGTTTAAATGAGTGAGGATATTGAAAAAACCATTAATGAATTACATATTTATGAAAAGAAACTTTTAAAGGAACTTGAAGCTAATCCGGATGCCACTCCTGAAGAGATAGCTGAAAATGCCAACATGGACATCAAATCAGTTATGAGTGCAGCAGGGTCACTTGCTTCAAAGGATATTATTGAAGTTGAAAAGGACACTGAAGAGATTATCTCTTTATCAGATGCAGGTTTGGAATTTGCCAAAGAAGGTCTTCCTGAACGTAGGATTTTAGATGTTTTGGCTGAAAAACGTGCAATTCATATGAAAGACTTGGCCAACACTACCGGAATTGATAAAAAAGAGACAAACATTGCTATCGGTTGGCTGCGCCGTAAAAATTGGGCTCAAATAGATAAAGGCGAAGTAAAAATCACAGATATTGGGGCTGATTTTAAAGATAAGTTAGGTGAAGATGAAGAGCTATTGAACAAGTTGACCGATGCAAAAAATGTTGTTAAGGATAAATTGGATGAAGGCCTCTTGGACGGATTCAAGAAACTCAATGACAGAAAGAATATTATTAACATTAAGAAGAATACCTCACACTCCTTTAAACTCTTAGAAAAAGGTGAAGCTATTTTAAAAACTGGCTTTACTATCCAAGAACAGGCTACTCAGCTTACACACCAACATTTAAAAGAAGGTGAATGGAAAAGCTTACAATACCGTCCTTATGACATTAATGCTGAAGCACCTGTTATTTTTGCAGGCAAAAAACACCCATTAAGAGTAATCATTGATGAAATCAGGGAAATCTTTTTGAACATGGGTTTTTCAGAAGACAAGGGAGAATATGTTGAATCTGCATTCTGGAACTTTGACTCACTCTTCCAGCCACAGGATCATGCTGCCCGTGAAATGCAGGATACATTCTATCTTAAAAATCCTTTAACCTGTGATTTGCCTGATATGGATTTAGTAAAATTAACTGCTGAAACTCATGAAACCGGTGCAGATACTGGCTCTATCGGTTGGCAATATGACTGGAGTGAAGACATTGCACGCCAAAGTGTTCTTAGAACCCACACAACCGGAATATCTACAAAACACCTGTTTGAACATGAACCTCCAATCAAGATGTTTTCTGTTGGAAGGGTATTCAGAAGAGAAACCTTCGACTACAAACACTTGCCTGAATTCCATCAGGTGGAAGGGCTTGTCTGTGATGAAGGAATCAGTTTCCAAAATCTTTTAGGTACTTTAAAGGAGTTCTATAAAAAATTAGGTTTTGAAGTAAGATTCAGACCGGCTTATTTCCCTTATACTTACTTATCCACCGAAACCGAAATCTATCTGGAAGAAAAGGAAAGCTGGATTGAACTTGGTGGGGCAGGAATGTTCAGGCCTGAAGTGTTGAAACCATTGGGAATCAATCAGCCTGCATTGGCCTTCGGTTTAGGTATTGAAAGGTTAGCTATGATAAGATATGATGTTGAAGACATTCGTATGCTTTACAAAAGCGACATCAAATGGCTTCGCGAATTGCCTGTTGATACTGGAGTCAGATTATAATGTCAATTAAGCTGGTTTCTTGGAATGTAAACGGCATCAGGGCAGTTTCTAAAAAGGACGAGTTTTGGAACTGGTTTGAAAATACCGATGCGGATATCATCAACTTTCAGGAAGTAAGAGCTTCCGAAGATAAGATTCCAAAGAAACTGGTCCGGGTTGATTATCACAAATGCTTCAATGAAGCTGAAAGGAAAGGATATAGCGGAGTTGGAACCTACTCAAAGATAGAGCCTGTTGAAGTTGTTCGTGGTCTTGGCGTTGAAGAGCTTGACAGTGAAGGCAGGGTTTTAAAAATTACATATCCTCATTTTATTTTATACAATATTTACTTCCCAAACAGCGGAATGGAAGCAAAAAGATTGGATTTTAAGGTTGATTTCTGCAACGCATTGCTCGAACAGCTTGTTGAGCTTAAAAAGCAGGGTGAAAACATAGTCATAACCGGAGACTATAATATTGCCCACAATCCTATTGATGTTTACAATCCTAAAAACTGTGAGGGAAAGTCAGGGTATTTGCCTGAGGAACGTGCCTGGCTGGACCAATTGGAGGAAGCCGGGTTTGTCGATACCTTCAGAATGTTTGACGAGGGTGAAAACAACTTTACCTGGTGGAGTTATCGTACTAGGGCACGTGAAAGGAATGCCGGCTGGAGACTAGATTATTTCTATGTAAATGAAGAAATGAAAGATAATGTAAAATCAGCCGAAATATTATCTGATGTTTACGGTTCAGATCACTGTCCAGTAACATTGGAGCTGGATTTTAAAAATAAGTAGTTTTGGTGACTATAATATTGTATTAACGTCACCAATGTCATCAATAATTGTAATGTCCAGTTTTTCTTTTTTTATGTATTCTCTGTCGTCTTCAGTAACATCTGAATTGACCAGAATTGCACTTAATCCCGCATTGACTGCACCTAGAGCGTCTGCTTTAAACTTATTTCCAATCATTACTGATTTTTCAGGATCCCCTTTCATTTTCCTGAGTGCAACATCAAAAATCAGTTTGTCAGGTTTTTCTTTTCCAACCTCTTCAGAGGTAATGACTGCATCGAAAAATGAATAGATGTTTAATCTAACTAATTTCTCCCATTGCTTGATGGTAATTCCATTTGAGATTACAGCCAGACGATAGCCTTGGCTTTTAAGGTAGATTAATGTATCGATGGTTTCGGAGTATGGCCTTAAAAGTGCCATCTTAACATTGTGGTATGTTGTCATTCCAAGCGCTACAAGCATAGGATCTTCATGGCCCAATACGACCTGAGTGAGCATGTTGAAGTGCTTTCCATAATTGGATCCCTTTTCACGGATAATTGTTTTTAAAACACCATATGCTTCATCCTTGTCAAGTGGCAAACCGTTGTCTACCATTAATCCAATAGCTGCTTTTCTTGCAGTTTCTGCAAAATCTGAAGTATCAAGTAATGTGCCGTCAATATCGAAAAAGACTACACGTTCAGTATTGTCTCTCATATAAATCTTATTTTAATTTTAAAATTATTTAAGTTTTTTCAAAAGAATGCATCAAGGCTTTGCTGGACTTCACCGCGCGCCAGGTCTTCCAGGTCCTTTTTGGTGTAGCCGAATGAATACATGATTCTTTCGATTGCTGGTATCAATTGGTTATTGATGTAGTAATCCTTATCATACTCATAGCCTTCGCTGTATTCATAAGGTACAGCACGCTGGCTGATGGATCCCTTTCCCTTGACGATTATGTATTGGATGATGGTTCCCCGTGAGACTCTGATTCCGTGCTCCTCGATTTTGCGGGCTGCCACTACATGGGGTCCGACCTGCTTGTACTGATCAAGGGGTTTGGTAATCTGGGTGTGGATGATTAAATCCTTTTTCTCGACATCACCCTTTTTGATTTTTTTCAATACCTTTTTGACTTCGGCTATGGCCTTGTCGGAATCCCCTTCCTTTAGGATTGCCATCAAAACGGCCTTTTGGGTGTTTTTTACAATTGGCGCCCAGTCTCTTCTGACAAGCTCCAGTCCCTTTGCTATGATTTCCCCATCTTCAATTACGGCATACCTTTTTTTGCTTACGAAAAATCCTCTTCTGTAGAATCCTTCGTATTCAAGTTCCATGCTTTCAGGCAATGTTGAATTGAGGTATTTCAGGAATTTCTGAGCCTGTGCCTTGATTTCGGCTTCAAGAGCCAACTGTTCTTTTGTCTCGCTTACCAATTTTGACACCTAGTTGTAATTATGAATGACTTGTTTTTAATAGTTTACTAAATCAATTTTTCAAAATGATTTCAATTTTATTGCTATAATATTGCTTTATTTAGATTAAAAACAATTGATATTACTTTACAAATGCTCTTGGGGATTTTATATATTTTATATGATACATAGTATGTGTGAGGTTTGATATTATGGAAACAAAAACTTTAATTTCAAGTTACGACGAAATCAATGACACTTTCGTCGCAAAAGTGGATGGAGAATATGGAATTTCTGCAGATTATGACATATCTGACGGAATATTTTTAGGAATCGACAAGAACAACGTTCCAAATTCAGTATATGTGAACAATGCATCTGAAGTGTTCAAAATCCCAAAAGAGATCTTGGAAAATTCCAATGTGGTAATCTACATCGACTGCAACATGGTCTGCTTAAACTTTCACATGTTTATCGAAGGCCTGAAAATCTGCTCAATCAGATGCAGGAACGATTTTGGAATTCCTGAAATTTCATTTGAAATTGATAGTAACCATTAGGTTGCTATCATTTTAAATATGACTTATTAAATAATATTATTTTGAAGGTGATAGTTTGGAAAATCCGAATATTAATGTCAAGCCGGGAGATGAAATAGTTATTGTAATTCCCGAAGATGCAATCGAAGGCGATGAAATAGAAATAGATTTGGATGAATTGGGAATCGATGTAGAGTCTTTAGGAGACGATGTCAATATTGTTATTCAAGTTGAAGGCGAAGTGGACTTTGACGATATTTTAGAAGATGAAGATTTTGCAGAAGAGCCAAATGAATGGTTTTTTGATGATGATGCCTATGGAATCGTTTATTATGAATTCCCTCCGGAAGATGATGAGTAGGTTGATATGATGGATAAGAACATTCCATATTATACGATAGATGAAGATGAGGAATCCGCATCAATGGTTTCAAATGCAGAAGCATACATTGACGATAATGATTTGAAGGATTTGCTGATAGAACTTTTAGGCGATGAAATTTCAGATGAGGAAATCCAAAAGATTCTTGAAGCGGCTTCTGATGAGGATTTGTCCGAAGAGGATTTCGATAGTTTGGTCGATGAATTTATTTTGAAAAACAAAAACTGAAATTCCTATTTTTTTCTTGAAAAATAAAACATTTATATATAATAAATGAGTAATATTTAATTATCATTATTCTATAATGCTCTTTTTTGCTCTCAAAAATTAGGCTATTATTTCTTGCATATAGTTTTAATTGAAAAGGGGATTATAGTCAGCGATTATTAGTTATAGATTAATATTTATTTGGTGAAAATTATGTCAATTTCTCAAGGAAAATCAACTAGAAGTCCATCAGGTGCAAGAAATGTTGCACACCGTGGAAAAAGGAAAGCTGAATTAGGAAGAGACCCAGCTGAAACTAGATTAGACGAAAAAAAATTAAGAAAAATCAGAACCCGTGGTGGAAACGAAAAGCTCAGATTGGCTACCGCTAACAAAATCAACGTTACTGACGCTAACGGCAAAACCAAATTGGTCGACATCCTCAATGTAGTGGAAAACACCGCAAACCCTAACTACGTAAGAAGGAACATCATTACCAAAGGTGCTATTGTAGAAACCCCTGAAGGTAATGCTAAAGTAACATCCAGACCTGGTCAGGATGGCGTTGTCAACGGAGTTTTAATTTAAAGATATTTATCTTTAAATTCTTTTTTTATTTCTATTTTTGTGTAAATCTGCAATTTTTTTTTAATAATTTTATTTTTTCTTAAATCCATTAATAAGATTATTTTTTTTGTTTTAAAGCCTCATCATTGACATTTTTAGCACTCGGAATCTGCACGCAGCACACATGAACAAATGTCTTTTCATAGTGAATATTCTATAGATAAATAATTAAATAATAGAATTAACATATTATAAATTAAGATTATTTTGGATTAAATGTGTGTTTAAATGAATTTTTCTAATAAATATTCAACAGAATATTGTTAATCTCATTGAATTATAATTTAATGAACAAATTGAAATGAGGTATAAAAATGGCTGAAACAATGAAAGCATGGAGAATAAATGAATTAGGAAAACCTCCTGTATTGGAGGAGGTACCTATTCCAGAACCTGGATTTGGCGAAATCTTAATTAAAATGAAAGGTGCAGGAATGTGCAGAACTGACCTTGAAGTTATTGATGAAGGTTTCATCACAGTTCCATTCGTAGGACCATTCACATTTGGTCACGAAAACGCAGGAACTGTCGCAAAACTCGGACCTGGAGTAGACACTGTCGAAGTCGGACAAAACGTTATTGTAGACACATTACATGCTTGTGGTAAATGTCAATACTGTCTTTCAGGCCGTGACAACTTCTGTGAAGTTGCAAGTGCACGTGGTCTTAAGGAAGACGGAGGAATGGCAGAATATATGATTGCTGATGCAAGAGAAGTCGCACCTTTAGGCGACCTTGATCCTACAGAATATGTAGCATTAGCGGATGCAGGTCTATCTCCATATGGAGCTGTACAAACTGCAAAACCATTTATTCCAAACAACGGTACTGCAGTAGTTATCGGTGTAGGCGGACTTGGATTCTACTGTTGTCAATATTTAGCTTTAACAACCTCTGCTCGTGTTATTGTAGTTAACAGATCCGCAGACAAAATGGCTAAAATGACTAACTTCGGTGCTGATGAATTAGTTGTTTTAGATGATAATGCATATGACAAAATCATGGAATTGACTGATGGCAAAGGTGTAGACGCTGTATTTGACTTTGTAGGTAGGGACAACACTTTAGAACTTGCTGCACAAATTACCAAGGGATTAGGTCTTATTTCAATTTTAGGTCTTGGTGGAGGAACACTCCCTGTTAGCTGGACCACCGTTAAACCTGGTGTAATGGTAAGACTAACTCAAGGTGGAACTATCACTGACCTTTATGAAATCATGGATCTGGCAAAAGCTGGAAAAATCACAGTTCAAGCTCAAAAGTATCCATTCAGTAAAGTTCTCGAAGCTCTTGATGACTTAAGAAACGGAAGAGTTGAAGGTAGGGCTGTCATTACCTTTGAAGAATTCGACGAATAGATTTAAAGGACTTTAATGTCCTTCTTTTTTTCTTTTTTTGGTATTGAAAATACGACCATTTTAATTAATATTAAATTAGGAATGTAAAAAATATTATTTTTTCAAAAATCAAATGTGTTTTCTACAAAGCCATCATTTCAAAATTTTAATATACTTGTTATTACATATATTATTTCATTAGTATTTTGAACTAGGAGATAATATGGCGGAAGATAAAATTAATATGAATCATGGTGCTGGCGGTGAAGTGATGGCTAATTTGATAGCCAGCACAATTTTAGATAATATCACTAAAAAAAGCGTCAATGGTGGTATTAGCTTGGATGCGTTGGATGATGGAGCATCTATTCCCCTTGGAGATTATGAAATCGTTTTTACAACTGACGGTCATACAATTGACCCTTTATTTTTCCCGGGAGGGGATATCGGAAGAATTTCAGCGGCAGGAACAATCAATGATGTTTCTGTAATGGGTGCCCGTCCACTGGCTATTTCCAATGCAATAATCATGCAGGAAGGCTTCCCTATAGAAGATTTGGATAGGATAATTAAATCCTTAAATGAAGCTTGTGAGGAAGTTGACGTTGCCGTAATAACTGGAGATACCAAAGTGATGCCTCAGGACAAGCTCGAAGGCATTGTAATGGTGACAACCGGTATTGGAATAGCTAAAAAAGGTGAGGTCGTCCGTGATTCAGGCCTTGAGGTCGGCGATAAGATTATCATCACCGGCAGTTTGGGAGATCATGGAATGAGTCTGATGTCATTCAGGGAAGGTTTCGGTTTCGATACCGATTTGAAATCTGATGTCGCTCCTATGTGGAATATTATTGAAAAGGCTTTAGAAATCGGCGGAGTTACAGCCATGAAAGACCCTACACGTGGAGGATTTGCAAATGCCATTAATGAGATGGCTTCAAAGGCAGGTGTAGGCATTGTCCTTGAACAGGATGCAATTCCAATCAAGGAAGAGGTTCATGCTGTATCTGAAATGTTGGGCATTGATCCATTTGAAGTCGCCAACGAAGGAAAAGTTGTCATGGGCGTAAAGGCCGATAAGGCTGATGAAATTCTTGAAGCTATTCGTGGCGTCAAATATGGTGAAAATGCAGCGATTATCGGAGAGGTTGTAGAAGGAGATTATGTTGTTGTAAACACTCCTATCGGCGGTGAAAGAATACTTGAAGCCCCGATTGCAGACCCGGTTCCTAGAGTATGTTAAGGTGATAAAAATGGTAAGTGTATTTTCAAGAAGAGTTATAGCATATATAATTGATTTCTTTGTTGTTAGTGCATTTATGTGGATTGTAACTTATTTAGTGTCCCTTGTAATAGCTCCTGCAAATTCATATAGTGTATATTCACTTTTCGTGTATCTTGTACCTATTTTGATATATATTTACTTTGTAATCAGTGAACTCTTTTTCGGAGCTAGTGTGGGCAAGTCAGTAATGTATCTTCAAGTCAGATCAAGAAACGGTGCAAGAATCTCTGCACCTCAAGCTATTGTCCGCAATCTGACAAAAATATATTGGGTTCCAATTATTTTTGATTGGGCAATCGGCAAAATCTTAAAGTCTGACAGGCTTCTTAATAAGATTACACAGACTGTTGTTGTTGATGAGCTTTAAGCTCATTATTAACTTCTGATAAAAATGATTAAAAAAGTTCAAGTCCTCTGGTATCTAAACAAGGAAGATTTAGAAAATTATTGCATTGATTTTAAGGAATATAAGTCCCATAAGCTTGACGGCTATGAAATCGTAGATGTAGATGAAGATTTAATTTATGATTTGTGCGATAGGGATCCTGATAGACTGGAGCCGTTAGGCTATTTCAAAAACCAGAAGGAAATAGAAAACTATCTTAAAGAGACTATCACCAATAATGAATTTGATTTGGAAATCGGTTCACCTGAACTCAATGCCAAAATCCAAAAAGCCATCGATTCGGTTGAATTTACCGGAGAGGATTATTATATTTCCATTGACGATAACCTGATTGCCAGCTGGTTCGATTCGCTTAGAAAGGAATACAGTTCCTCTTCAAACAATGTTTGGGTGTTGATGGTTACAGGCTATGACCCTTATGAAATCTCATTGACCGGAAGGGCATTATCCTATGTTCTGGCTGATATCTTAAACGTTACCGAAGCGTCACTTGATAATCTGATTCCAAATAAGGGACCTATCAGTGTTGAGGAATGGAATGAGATACTTGATAAGGTCTATAAGAAAAACAAGATTTATTTGGGATTGCACAGGGTCGTTTAATCATTTTTCGCTAAATGTTTCGGTTCTTTTTTAATTTCGCATTCTGCATTGTTTCTTAGGATAATTTGCTGTGATTTGTGACGTCCACTTTTTGGAATTGGAATGGGGTCACTTATTTTTCTTGCTTCGCATTGAATTCTTTCACCCTTAATCCTATCTCCTTTTTTAACATAAGTTCCCATAATATCACCTAATATTGCACATTTAACTTCAATCCTTTTTCTTCCAACTCATCGATAATATCGTCCACATCAAACAGATTTAATTGTAAATCATAGACTATGTTTGAAATATTTGGATTTTTATGGGTTTTACAGTATTCGATAATCTCTTTTTCTTGCTGTTCTTTAGGGATTTCTCTAAAACTCATTTCCCGCTGTATTATTCCATTGTTGTAATTGTTGAAATATGCAGTTCTTGCAATCAGGTTGATTGCACTATTATTGCTCATTCTATCGAATTTTTTATTCTCAATTTCTGGAAATAATACTACAGTATTTTCAATATCTTCAATGACCGGTTTGATTTCTTCATAGATTTCATTGAAATGGTCCAGCATCCCATTAAAAAACATCTCTTCACTTACGGGAACATTTAGCAATAATTTAGTTTCTGTTGTCCATCCTAAATTGCTGCATAATTCAAGAGAAAATTTAGATTGGGGAAAATGTTTAATTAATTCGGGGTGCATCGCTTCTAAAATAGTTAAGGTATTCTTATTCATGTTAATGAAATTTTCAATATCTTCTTCTTTGGAATTGAGCTTAAATTTGCTTTTTATCTGCTTTTCCATAATTTTTCCTCATTGTCTGATTTGTTAAAATTGTTCGCACATTGAAATATTGCTTTCAAATTGAAGTAAATTTCTTTATTTTTGACGTATGGGATGATATGTTGCTTATTATTTAAATAATTATTGTTTATACTCTTAAAGCAATTTTTAAGTTATATTGTACTTTTTAATAAAAAATAAATATTGTGGTGAGGTTATTTGGTAAAAATTAAACTTCTCCTTTTTTAAATTCGCTCGGTTCGAAATAGGATACTTCAGCAAGATTGCTGTCAAGCAGCTCCCTGTTGATGTCATCGCTGTCGGTGTATACGATAGCCAATGTTCTTCCAAACTTGTCGGTAGGCTGTGCATCATCGATATCTAAATAAACTGTTTTTCCAAGGCATTTTTCCTCAACAAACTTCTTTGCATCGCTAAAGCCAGGCTCTGAATCTGGAGTGTCCACCTGAATCAGCTGAACCCGTCCTACGCCATAGACCTGTATGGTGTTCCCGTCAATGACCTCCAGGCATTTTCCTACATTTTCATAGCTTACTGTCCTGTTGTCGATTGTCAATGTTCCTGTTTGGTTTTCCTGCGTATTGACATCATCTAAAAATACATTGGCCGCTGTCAATGCCAACGTTGCCACAAAGGCAATCAGTAAAATCAATGAAATTGTCTTTTTGTTCATGTTAATCTATTTTGCATGTTCACAGTCGTTTTTGAATCTGCAGGACTTGCATTTTCTTGGATTTTTTGTTGGAATGAACGGTTTTGTCCCGTCGAATAGGCCATGCATCCTGTCGATTGTGAATCTAATCTGTTTTTCCACGTCTTCTTCAAACACTTCAATCCAGAAGAGGTTTTCAGTTCCACGTTCCCTTAGGGCACCCTTGATTTTCCTTTCCTCGCCGGTCATGTCTTTGTAGGCAAGGCAATATGCCCTTACCTGATTCATTGTTGATTCGTAAGGTGTCCTTCCAGGCTTGTCGTCAATAATTACGATTTCTTCAGGCATCATCCAGATTTCATCAATATATCCTCTTACTCCATACTTCGGTGCAACAACAAACACTTCCCTTGACATTGAGGCTTCTGTTTTTGATTCTTCGATTGCCTGTTCAAATGTTGCGGGTGTTGCATCCTGCTTGAATATGTCTTCTAGCTGCTGGTGAATTTCGCTTCCATGTGTCATCGCTTTTGTAGGTGCAGTTTCTATACCTTTCATGTGCTCGAGATATAGCTGATACTCGCAATATCCCTGCTTGTTGAGCCAACTGATTGGGAAATTGTTTTTACCTTCAATTATTTGAAGTCCTTTTATTGAAGGATGCTCTTTAATTTCATATTCCTGCTCATATTCAGTAATGTTTTTTTGCTGCATAATTCTACTTTGTTTTTCATAATACTTTACATTTGCTCTTGCCATTTTTTTTAAATAGTTATTTTTACATAAATATTTCCATGCACTACGTAAAGTCAAAAAGCATTCTTTCGGCCAAAAACGGGATGAACCTTTATAGGGGCTGCACTCACGGCTGCATATACTGCGATTCAAGAAGCAAAATCTATAACATGAATCATGAATTCGAAGATGTTGAGGTTAAGGAAAACGCTTTGGAACTGCTTAAAAAGGAGCTCATCAAGCGTCCAAAGGCAATGATTGGCACAGGTGCGATGACAGATCCATATATTCCTGCCGAGAAGCATCTGAAGTTTGTGAGAAATTCCCTTGAGCTGATTTACAGATACGGATTCGGCTTTACATGCATTACCAAGTCAGATCTGGTTTTAAGGGATTTGGATTTGCTTGAAAAAATCAATGAAAAGTCAAAGGTTGTGGTGCAGATGACATTGACTACTGCTGATGATGAGCTGTGCAGCATTCTCGAGCCCAATGTATGTCCGACCTCAAGGCGTTTCGAGGTTTTGAAAATGCTGGATGAAGCGGGAATTGCCACAGTTGTCTGGCTTTGCCCGATTTTACCTTACATTAACGATACTGAGGAAAATATCAATTCGATTCTTGATTATTGTATAGAAGCAAATGTTCATGGAGTATTGTGCTTTGGAATGGGGCTGACTTTAAGGGATGGCAACCGTGAATACTTTTATGAAAAACTGGATGAGCATTTTCCGGGTCTTAAAGCAAGATACATCAAGGAATTTGGCAATGATTATTCAATTCCCTCACATGATGAGAAAAGGCTGATGGAAATCTTTAAGTATAGGACTTCAAAAGCAGGCATTCTAAATGATACTAATGAAATTATGAGCTATTTATCTGAGTTTCCTCAAAAATCGGTTCAGTCCAAATTATTCTAAATGATTAAATAACTTGTTTTTTAAATATTATAATAATGAATTTTGATGATTTTGACATTTCAGATGATATTAAAAAAGCTATTGGGGATATGGGTTTTACAAAGCCGACTCCAATTCAAGCCAAAGCCATTCCAGAAGTTTTACGGAGCATTGACTTAATCGCTCAGGCACAAACCGGTTCAGGTAAAACACTTGCCTTTGCGGTTCCTATTTTGGAAAAGCTTTTCATCCCAGACAGGTCTCCTCAGGCAATTGTCCTGTGTCCGACACGTGAGCTGTGCATGCAGGTTGCAGATGAAATTGAAAGGGCAGGTTCCAAAATCAAAAAGCTTAAGGTTCTGGCCGTTTATGGCGGACAACCCATCGGAAAGCAGACACGTGTTTTGAAAAAGGGTGTTCATGTTGTTGTGGGAACTCCCGGCCGTGTAATCGATCATATGGAAAGGGAAAACCTGGATTTGATTGGTGTCGAAAGTGTCATTCTGGATGAAGCGGATGAAATGTTGGAGATGGGATTCAGGGAGGATATTGAGCTGATTTTGGCAAGCACTCCCCGTCAAAGGCAGACTTTGATGTTTTCAGCTACAATTCCTAAAGAGGTCCGGGAAATTGCTGAGGTCTATCAGAAAAATCCGAAGTTTATTAAGATATCATCAAACAAAAAGACAACTCCAAAGATTACTCAATATTATTTCATGTGTGATATCAGGGATAAGTTTGATTCCTTAACCCGATTGATTGATGCCTATGACGTTAAGAGGTCTTTAATATTCTGCAATACCAAAAAAAGCGTCAATTATGTTTCAAAGCATCTGAAAAAGGAGGATTTCCCGGTGGATGCACTGCATGGGGACATGACTCAGAAGGCACGCGATAAGGTAATGAACAAATTCAGGAACGGCAACATCAGCATTCTGGTTGCAAGCGATGTGGCTGCCCGTGGCCTTGATATAGATGATGTCGGCGTAGTAATTAACTATGATGTGCCGCAGAACAATGATGACTATATTCACAGAATCGGAAGAACCGCAAGGGCAGGCAAAAGCGGCCTTGCATTCACACTGGTTTTCGAGGATGAAATTCCAAGATTCAACAGAATAAAAAAATCAAATAAGGTTGAGAAAAAAGAGGTTCCCATGCCCGGCGAAATAACCGAAATGAAGGCTAATCTTATTCTAAATGAAGTAAAAAAGTCTAAAAATCTAGATGAATATATAAAAATAATTAAAAAGAATGAAGATAATGAATTCAGCTCAACTGAACTTGCTGCAGCATTATTGAAAAAAATGAGAGAAAAATAGTTATTTTGCTCCATCAATAACGTTGTATTTTATTTTTTCAGCTTCTAGTTCACGTGTAAACGCTTTGCTCATGTCTCCTACACAAATTGCAAGAACATTCAAGCCTTTACGAGCGGCATTTGCAGTTGCCTGCGGAGCAGCAAATTCAATATCGATTGGAATGCCCAATTTCATGGTTATGGCACGTGAAACGGTACCTGCTACTGCGATTTTGTCAATTGGTTGGCCTGTGTTTGTACCTTTTTCATAGACATTTTTAATCAATTCTAAATCGCTTGCTTTTGTTCCGCCGTCTTTAATTGTCGGAACATTAATAACAGTGACTTCACCAACACTCATATCAATTATACCGGTTAAATTGGTTAGTGCAACATCCATGTTGGCTTCAGCGTCGTCTATTACAACACCGGTTGCATTCTCTTCTTTTTTGTGGGCATATAATACTCCATTGTCCATGTAAAGGCCTACGATATCGTCTTTTTTAAGGTTTTCTTTTGCAATTGCCGGCCAAATAGTTTTATAATGATTCATTGTTTCTAGAACGGAATCAGAATATTTTCTTAGGCTTATTGCATCCTTTTTAACTTTATCGATACCAGCTTGGGTTATTTTATAAGGTGATCTTCCATCTTTGGAGGTTATATAACCTAATTCGATTAATGTTTTGATATTTTCGGAAACAGCTTGAATTGTAATCCCTAATTTATTAGCCAAATCTTTTTGTTTGAGGTGTGGGTCCTGTTTGGATATTTCACTTAATATTTGGAAATGTGTAAGTGCACCTCTTTTCTTAAATGCTTTCATCATTTTCATTCCTCAATTATACTTGATTAAATTATTATATAAATTTTATATTATATAAACTAATCAGTTAATTTTCCATCTAATGCATGATTAAATCTATCAAGGAATTCTGATTTTTTATCAATTGGAATGTAGGCGCCGCATGCCATGGCATGTCCGCCACCGGTTCCTCCGACTTCACCTGCAACCTGGCGGATGATGTTACCGAAGTGAATTCCGTCATATGAAAGCAGTCTTGAGCATCGAAGAGATACCTTAAGGCCTTCGGCATCGGTTTGTGTAAAGCCAATGACAGGCTTTTTCCAGTTGCAGTATCCTAGAATCATTCCTGTTATTGTTCCAACAATCTCAGGTTTTATTCCGGTACCGTCAAAGTATTGTAAGTTTTCCATTTCAATGATGTGGGTGTCATCGCTTCCGGCAACTTGTTCTATTGATTTGGCAAGGTTGGTTCTGTGGGCTTTGCTTACGGCTTCAAGTTCCTCCAATGCAACGAACCTGTCACCCTTCAGCACTTCCATGGCTATTTCTTCTTCATGGTTTCTTCCGCATGCGTTCATTGCTGTTGAAAATTCTGACCCGTCCCTTAGAAAGCTTGAAGGATCTTCTTTAATGAAGGTATAGGAATCGCCAATGATTAATCTTGGGATATATCTTACGTATCTTCCGGGTACTGTTTTGGAAAGCATTCCCACAAGGCATTGGTAAAGCTTGCCCTTTTCGGCCATTGTCAGTTCGTTCAATGTTTTCCTGTTGTGCTTTTCATCGATTCCAAGCTCTTCCAAAACGGCCATTGTCTCATTTGTATTGTTTGTAATCGGCAATTTGACATCGCTGAAGTATGAAAGGGCAACAAAGAGAGGTCTTGTGTTTCTTCCATAGATGTTCAGGTCATTTTTGGTCACTTCAAGATAGCCTTCATCGATGGCATCCTGCTCGATGATTTCATTGAGGCCTTCAAAGTGTCCTGCTCTTGTGTTCTGCATATCTCCGATAGCGGAGAGAACTCCAATCCAGCTCAAGTCAGTATATCCATATTCCTTGGCTAAGAAATAGCATAATCCTCCGCCGCAAACATAATATGACCCGTCAATGCCGTGATGGAGCGGATTGATTTCAAGGTATGTGTAGTTCTTGTCGTTTCTATACTCCAAGTCCCTTAATGGCGGGTGGTGGTCCAGCACAATAATCTTTTGGCCTTCCTTGGCCTTTCCGTCAATGTTCTGCCCGGAACCAAGGTCTGAGAATATTGTCAGTTCATGGTCAAGTTCAATATTGTCAAGGACATCAAGATTGACGAATTCTATTTCATGTTCCTTGTTCTGTCTGTCTAGTATGGTTGATAGAATTGCACCTGAACAGATTCCGTCGCAGTCGATGTGGGAATATACCTTGATGTCGCTTGATTCGGCAATGATTTCTTTTGCTTCAAGATACTGTTCATGCATTAGCTGTGGCATTTTCATAGTAATCAGTTTCTCATCTTTTTAATTTCTAAACTCACTTCTTTTATTAATTCCAATTTAGTTCCTTCCCATTCAACAAGGGCACGTCCTGACTTTTCATACCATTTTCCAGGATATGATGCCTCTTTCTGGAGGCTGTATTTAAGTCCAAGTCGTTTCAAGGCTCTTTCTATATCGTTTATGCTAGGGTCTTTAACGCAATCTTCCTTTGCGATTTTACGACCTTCCTTAAGTGATAACTCTTTATTCAAGTATTGTGGCCAAATAGTAATCATATTAACACCTATCTAATTTCATTTTCAAATATTTCCAATGCATCTTTAACTACCAGGTCCATGTTGTAGTATTTGTATCTGGCAAGTCTTCCGGCAAAGATGACGTTTTCCTCTTTTTCCATTTCCGCTTCATATAATTTGAATTTATCCAAGTATTCCTGAGTCGGGTAAGGATAGCATTTCTCGCCGTTGAATCCAGGATATTCTCTCATGATGGCGGTTCTGCCGTCTACAATCTGTCCGGTCAGCTTTTTGAATTCGGTTATTCTTGTGAAGTAGGGATCATTCGGATAGTTGACGACTGCAACTTCCTGGAATGAATCAACATCCTTGATTTCCCAGACGAAGTTCAGGCATCTGTATAATAACTCTCCGTACTTGTAATCGTAAAAGTAATCTATCGGTCCTGTGTAGATTAATTTTTCATAGTTGATTTTGTCAATGTAGTCTTTGTAGTCTGATTTTAAGCCAACATGGATTTTGTCGGATTTTATCATGTTTTCGCACATTTTGGTAAATCCTTCTTTCGGCATTCCCTGATAAGGATCTTCAAAGTACCTGTCGTCATGGTTGAATCTGAAGGGGATTCTTGAAATTACTGAAGGGCTTAAATTTGCAGCTGAAGTTCCCCACTGCTTTTCAGTATAGTTCTTGAAAAGTTTGTTGTAGATGTCACGGCCGGCGTTTTTCAGCACCACGTCTTCTGAACTTTTGACTTCTTCAATGTCCTCTTTGTGCTCGTCAATCCAGCTTTTCATGGATTCCTCGTTTAAATCCAAATCGTAAAGTGCATTCAGTGTATCAATGCAGATTGGCATAGGTACCAGCTTTCCGTCGACGTAGCTTAGAACTCGGTGCTCGTAAGGCAGCCATTCTGTAAATTGTGAAAGGTAATCATGAACCTTCTTTTCCTTTGTGTGGTAGATATGAGGACCATATTTTTGAATCAGGATTCCGTCCTGATAGTAGTCATAGACATTTCCACCAATGTGGTTGCGCTTTTCAATTATTAGGACTTCCTCGTCCAGTTCATTGGCAATTCTCTCAGCTATTGTCAGTCCGGAAAGTCCGGCACCTACAATCACGTATTTATAGTCAGCCATAGTTTACTCCTTTTGAATTTGAATTTTAGACTCAAGTGCTGTTGTTATTGAGCTAATCAGCATCCTTGTCTTTAAGTCAGTATGATGAATCTTTTTAAGCTTGTTCACTTTGCTTAAAAGCAGTTTGTTTTCCTCTTTGGTAAATGGAGAGTTCTTCCATGTGTATGTCCAGTGCAGCAGGTGAGGATTGACGCTGACGTTTTTAACCTCTGTTGAAAATCCTTCGGTGCATTTCCTGCAGTAGATGTATGACTCCATCAGTTCATCCAATAAACGTACATTGACCCTGTTTGTGATGGACTTGTCATCAGGCAAATCCCTGATGTAGTAATCATAGCACATGAAATTGTTCAGAAATACGATTCCTTTTGCATGAAGTAGCGTTTCGAGGGTGAATGCCATGTCGTCGCCTGAAACGAAAGGCTGGAAGCGAATGTTGTTGTCCATAATCAAATCCCTGCGGTAGATTTTGCTCCATACTGAAGGATGCATTTTCAACATGTCAGGTTCCTCTTCGATATTGTCGACATGAATCTCGTCCAAAGGTCTGTCTCTAGGGTATGTCACTTCCAGTGTCTTACCGTAAAGGAATTTTTCTAAAAAATTATCCCAAATGAAATCCGGTACGTTTACGAAGTTTTCGGTTTCAAAGGTTTCGTCGGGATATGCGGACTGCAAATCATCCATGTAAGGTGAGAATGATTTCTGGACTTTTCCTCCATATTCAAATATTCTTCTGAATCTTCCAAATGCCATCTGCGCATCGTATTTTTTAACTGCATTGTATAATGTCTCGCAGGCATCTGGTGTGTATCTGTCATCAGGGTCCAGAAACATTATATAGTCTCCGGTGCAGGCCTCAATACCGGTATTGCGCGGTGTGTAGGCGGCTCCTGAGTTTTTCTCGTGATGGATTGCAACGCAGCAATCATAATTTTGAGCATATTCGTCAATGATTTTATCAGATCCGTCGGTTGAGCAGTCGTTGACCATGATTATTTCCAAATTTTCATTACCGATAGTCTGGTTGATTAGAGAGTCGATTCCACCTTTCAAATGAGGTCCAACATTAAATATTGGAAGGATTATGCTTATCTTTTCATTCATTTTGCTCTCTCCATGTCTTGAATAGCAGTTCCATCATGTCCGGAACTGTGTAAGTGTCTGGGTAGATGTGGGCAATGCCGTATTTGTCAAGAACCTTTGCAGTTATTGGGCCGATGCATACTGTCAGGAGGTTATCGGATAATAGTCTGGCAATTTTTTCCTTGTCATTGACTATTTCAAAGAAGTTTTCAACTGTCAGAGGGCTTGTAAATGTAATCGCATCGATTTCACGGTTTTCAATCTTTTCAATTAGCTCTTTAACTGCATCCTCATCCATCGGGAACAGTGATTTATATGCTTCAGCCAGAATGACTTCGTTTCCGAGCTTTTCTAATTCTTCAGGAAGTACTGGCCTTGCAGAAGCGGTTCTTGGAATTCCAATTACTTTGTTGGTTATTCCACGCTTTTTGAACTCTTCTATTAATCCTTCAGCCGTGAAGTCTTCAGGCATCAAATCAACGGTCAAACCGTTTTTCTCGGCAAGCCTTCCTGTCTTGTTTCCGATGACGGCTAGTCTGCAGTTTAGATTTTCGATGAACTCTGGATGGAACTTGTTCAGTGAAACGATGGTTGTGGGGGATGTGAATATTATCCAGTCCAATTCATCCTTTCTTTTCACCAAATCTTTTAGGGATTCACTGTTCACCGGCTCCAAATCGAGTGTCGGTGCTAGAATTGGCACACCGCCCAATTTTTTCACGATTTCGCAAGCTTTCTTTGCCCGGTCCTTGGGCCTTGTTATTGCAACCACAGGTTTTGACATCTCATTACCTTCATTTGTTTGTAATGTATATATTTTTGTCTCAATTCGTTTATATTATTTGCCAATTTGGTTTTTTGTTAAAATTGATTTCAGTTCGTAAAATTGTTTTTTGTTGATAAAATTGATTTAAACTTGTTAAATTGTATTATAAACTTAGTAAAACTTATATTATCGGAAATATATAATAATTAATACCCTTAAAGTGATTTAAGGTGATGTTATGGATTATGATATTAAATACTTAATTAATGTCTTAAAAAAAATTAGAAATAATCCATATGGTATTCGAGACACAAATCATTATTTGAAAAGGTCAACCTATCGTGATGTTGATGTGAATCTTGTTAATGAGAAATTGTTGTCTGAAATCCCTGTTGGCATTCAAAAGACTTTAGGATATGATAATAGGTTTGAATTAATTTTTGAATACACTAAATATGATGATTTATATATTGTTGTGATATAATTAATTCTAGTGAAATAGCTATTATTACTGTGATACCTAAAGATAATCAAAGGAGGAAACATTAATGAAATCTAAATTAAATTATTTGTATGATTATGAATATGATTTAATTGATATTACTATTGATGAATCATCAAAATATAAAAAATCCATTGAAATAACAAATGGAGTTATATTGGATTTAGATGAAAATGATTTTCCTGCGGCATTAGAAATAATTAGTGCTTCAAAGATTTTGGATATTGAAAAACAATATCTTATTTCACCAAATATCGATTTGGCTATTGTTAGTAGCGAAGAATTAATCTGTATTGAAATCAAATTCACTTATCTGGTTTCAAGACAAGTTCAAGACATTTGTTTTAAACAAAATCTTGCTAATAATTATGGCATTCCCGAAATGGAGACTATATTTTCTACTGCTTAATATTTTTTTTTAAATTCCTAAAAATTGTTTTTGTGTTGTAAAATTGTTGCGAGTGTAAACAATTATATATGTTGAAGTTCAATTCTTAAACAGGTGATAATATGAGTGATGTATTAATCGCATATTTCTCAGCAAGTGGCACAACAAAAGCAGTTGCGCAAAAGATTGCAGACGAAAACGGATATGATATTTTTGAAATTGAACCTGTTGAAATCTACACTCCGGCCGATTTGGACTGGACTGACAAAAATTCAAGATCAACAATTGAAATGAACGACAAAAGCTTCAGGCCGCCGATTAAACAGAGCGTTGATGTAAGCGGCTATGATACCGTGGCTATTGGTTTTCCGGTATGGTGGTACACAGCTCCGTCAATCATCAATACCTTCATAGAAAGTGTTGATTTGACAGGTAAAAAGATTAAAGTATTCTGCACTTCCGGAGGATCAGGTGTGGACAAATGCGTAAATGATTTGCAGGCAAGCTATCCCGACCTTGATTTTGCAAAGGGAATGAGATTCATGGGTAATGTCTCCGGCGCCAAGGAATGGATAGAAAATGATTAAATAATTTAAAGGATAGAGTAGTTATTATGTCAAAAAAAGTTATTGTTATCAGTTCTTCACCAAGAATCGGTGGAAATTCAGACACATTATGTGATGAATTCGTAAGGGGAGCGCTTGATGCGGACAATGCCGCTGTAAAATACAATTTGGAAGATATCAGATTCCACTCATGCAAGGCATGCATGAGATGCAAAACTCCTGAAATGAAATGCTTCCAGGAAGACGGGCTTGCTGAAGTCCTCGACAAGATGATGGAAGCGGATGTAATCGTCTATGCAACTCCAATCTATTATTACTCAATGTGCGGAACACTTAAAAGGTTCTTTGACAGATGCTATCCGATATTCAATCACCTGGAGGATAAGGACTACTATATCATAACCTCTGCAGGTTCTTCAAACGGAAACGCATTGACAGGAATCAGGGACTTCATAAGCTTTTCCAAAAATCCGACAGAAAAGGCGGTATTTACCGTAATTGGAGATGCAAAATCCCAACCTGAGCTGTTAAAAGAAGTATATGAAGCAGGTTTTGACTGCTAAAAATTAAAATTAGGAAAGAATTAATCTTTCCTATCCATTAAATGGATTTGAACTATCGTATTTTTGACCATTGACGGTAATTGAGTAATCACCATATTCAATGTTGCCGCTAACTGTTAAGTTAGAAAGAGTGCTGTCACCAGTCAATGTCCAGGTTGAGCCGCCGGCCACATTAACGGTAGTGTTGCCGGTTGAATTGATGGCTCCCTTGAATTGTGTGTTTTCCATATTCCATGTCAGTGAGCTTATTGAATCGACAATGACATTGCCTTCAATGTTTTCGTTATTGGTGTTCAGCTCGGCTGTTCCTCCGTTGGAGCCGACATTTCCCCACTGATTCTGGCTGGACACTTCTAAAAGGATATTGCTTCCAAAGCTCAATTCGGTATTCACCAAATCAATGACGCATGCTGTGTTGGTTACATGAAACATCGGAGCCTGTGAATATTCCGGTGAGTCGGATGGAATTGAAAGTTTGGAATTTGTTGCCTTGAAATGGCTTGTTCCCACATCAGCATCCCCGCTCATGGACTGGTAGATGAACACTCCACCCAAATCAACGTATGTGTCTCCGTCCTGACGGTTTCCTCCGCCGTATCCCTTAAGGTCACAGCCTGAAATCTCAATTGAGTTTTTGCCTTCAATGCATGCAATCTGGGATACGTAGGCAGTGCCTTTGGAGTTTTCAAGGGTGATGTTTCCTGTTGAATAGATTAAAGGTGAACCTCTTCCGCTTTCCTTGCTCACTCCAGTGTTTATTTCTGAGCTTTTGACATGGACCTGACCCTCTCCACGGTCTGTGGCTAAAGCAGCGCAGCTCTGTCCGTCAGTGTTGATAATGACGTTTTCAGCGTTTATGACTCCGTTGTAGGTAGCGTCAAGGCCTCTTGACTTGTCGGAGTGTGTTGTGATTTTAACGTTTTTTATGTTGGCTTCGGTTGTGCCTTCAATTGTGGTTTGGCCGGGTTGGTCTCCACCACCTTGTCCTGGAACTTCACCTGAAGGCATTTCTGGAGGCTGACTGCCTTCTCCACCTTGTGATGAATCTCCGCTTGCTTCTGCATTAGTTACAAAAATACCATTGGATCCTTTTGAATCGGTGTTGATTTCAACATTTGAGATGTCCAGAGTACCGTTGGTGTTGACTAGAACGGCGGAATTCACTCCATAAAAATCAGCGTCGTCACCGCTGGTAGCTGTATCTCCAGTTTTGTTTAAAATGGAATCTGTCAGTTTTAAGGATCCTCCATTTTTAACCAGAATTGTGTTGACATCTGGACTTTGCGAATGGTAGAATCCTTTATTTTCGTCCATACTGTTCGCATCAACAGTAAGACTTCCCCTATCCTCTAGAGCATTTGCATCAATATCTACAGATGCATTGCTGATGTTATTGTTTGTCAGAGCAAAAATAGCACAAAAGATTATTATGATTGCTATTAATGCAATTAAGATTTTTTTGTTCATAGAAATAGTAACTCGAAAGTAATATTTAATGATTTAGAATAGGGTAATTTAATTTTTACCTAAGATTTCTTTAATGACGTATGTATCATCATTATCAAATACTTTTAGAAGTGTTATTGCAGCGAAGTATATTATCATTCCAACAGGTATCGCAATCCACATGTTCAGGTTCATGAAGTAGAGAGCTATTCCTAAGATACCTGATCCTAGTATAATTTTAGCTATATCAGAGTATAATTTTTTGTTTGGCCTGTGGCCTAGTTTGTAGATTACATAACCTTGGATGATGACTATTAAAAGGTCGCTTAAAACTGTTGTAATTGCAGCACCGTTGTATGATAAGTAAGGAATCATAAAGAAGTTTAAGGCAATGTTGAATACTGCAGCTATAGCATAAATTTTAGTTACAGTAACTTCTTTGTGTGATGCATTTAAAAGGGTATTTGCTGCGCCACTAATGAACAGTAAACATACTGTCCAGATTAAAATTGATAAAACGGATGATGCAGCATCATATTCATGGCCATAGATTAAATGTATAATATCGGCTGAGTAAAATACAGTTCCAACCGCTAATGGGATAATTATGAGCATTAGATATTTAATTGATTTTTCAAAACTTATTAAAAGCATTGCTTTGTCATTTTTGAAAAATTTGCTCATAACTGGAAAGATTACTGCAGTATAAACGGTGTAAAATAATGTTAAAACGGATATTAATTTATATGTTGCATTGTAAATTCCTGTTGCATAGTTTCCAACCATATTGGCAAGCATAACTACATCTATTGAATAATATATTGTATATAATATTCCAGTTACTGCAAAGGGAATTGAATAAATTGTTATCATTTTCCAGAATTCAGTATCGATTTCGAATTTAGGGCGGGTAATATGTTTGTTTAAAACATAATATGCATAGATTAATGCGATAAGATTAGCTAAGATATAGCTTATACTTATTCCGATAATTCCAAAATCAGTAAAAATTGTAATTATAATAAACACTAACAAAAGAAGATTCATTATAGTATTGCCAATTCCTTGATATTTTCCTTCCTCAAATGCTTGAAATGACCCGTTTAATAAATTAATAAATGATTTAAAAATCATTTCAATGGCAAAAAGTAATGTTACTGTTATTACAAGTTCATTTGATTTCAGTAATATCAATAGGATTAATGATAGAATAATAGTTCCGATTGCAAATATGCTTTTTAAGGGAATGGCATTTCCAAGATATTTTGGGGCTGAGTCATAATCGGTAGCAATATGTCTGACAATATGAGTATTAACCCCCAAATCAGCTGTAACTCCTAAAATATTTGTAAATGCAATAGCAAAGCCATAAATACCGTAATCACTAACGCCCAAATATCTAGCTATTAATATGGTCCAAATAAAACCACAAATACTAGCTATTATTTGTGAAATTAGTAGCCAACTCATATTTTTAAATATTGTTTGCACCTGACTCATAAACTCAACTTTAAATTAATTTTATACATATACATATTTGAATTAGACTATTAAATATTTAAGTAAAATTAATAATATATATACTATAAATGATAAGTTTATTTTAATAATTTTTTTTTATTAGATGTTACGGAGTATATTATGTTAGATGATAAAGTTATTTTAGTTACAGGAGGGACAGGTTCCTTTGGGAAAAAATTCGCTCAAAGAGTTTTAGAACAGTTCAATCCTAAAAAAATTATTATTTACTCAAGAGATGAATATAAACAATATTTAATGCAAAGACAATTCGCAGATTATAAAAAAGTAATGCGTTACTTCATAGGGGACATTAGAGATAAAGAGAGATTTGCAAGAGCATGCGATGGTGTTGATGTTATTGTTCATGCAGCCGCTCTAAAACAAGTTCCGGCCTGTGAATATAATCCTTTAGAAGCTATTAAGACCAACATTGATGGTGCAAGAAATATTGTTGATGTAGCTATTGATAAAGGTGTTGAAAAAGTTGTTGCACTATCAACAGATAAGGCTGTAAATCCTGTAAATCTTTATGGTGCAACTAAAATGGTTTCAGATAAGTTATTCATCGCCGCTAATGCATATGTTGGAGCGAAAAACACTCACTTTTCGGTTGTTCGTTATGGAAATGTAAGTGGAAGTAGAGGTTCCGTAATTCCATTCTTCAAAACATTAATTGATGAAGGAGAAACAAAGTTGCCAATTACTGACATGAGAATGACTCGTTTTTGGATTACTCTTGATGAGGCTGTCGACCTTGTAATTAAAGCAATTGGTGAAGCCACTGGAGGAGAATTGTTCATTCATAAATGTCCATCATTTAAAGTAACAGATTTAGCTAAAGCAATGCTTCCAGATTGTGAACTTGAAGATGTTGGGATTAGGCCGGGTGAAAAGCTCCATGAAGTGATGATTACTGCTGAAGATTCAAGATCAGCTTATGATTATGGTGATTATTATATAATCTATCCTGAATTGGAATGGTGGATGAATTATAACATTAAAGAAGGCGGAAAAAAGGTAGAAGACAGGTTCTGCTATGCATCAGACAATAATACTGAATGGTTAAGCGTTGAAGAGATTAGAGAAGCTTTAAAATATATAGATATTGTTTATTAGGTGATTATTATTTCTAAATTTCTCCCTTATGGAAAGCAAACAATTGATGATGAAGATATAGAGGAAGTAGTTAAAACTTTAAGGTCAGATTTCATCACACAAGGGCCTAAAATTGAAGAATTTGAAAAAGACATTGCTAAATACTGCGGAGCAAAGTATGCAGTTGCATTTAATTCTGGTACTTCAGCTTTACATGGAGCTTATTTTGCATTAGGACTTGAAAAAGGAGATGAAATGATAACTGCTCCCAACACATTTGTCGCAACAGCAAATGCAGGACTATATTTAGGAGCAAATGTTAAATTTGCAGATATTGAAAAAGAAACTGGAAACATTGATGTTTCAAAAATTGAAACTAGTGAAAATACTAAACTAATCACTCCAGTACATTATTCGGGAAATCCTGTTGACTTAAAAGAGATTTCAGCAATTGAAAATGTTAAAATCATTGAAGACGGTGCACATGCATTAGGTGCAAAATATAATGGTAAAAAAATAGGTTGTCTAACATATTCTGAAATGGCAATGTTTAGTTTCCATCCAGTTAAACATATTACAACTGGAGAAGGTGGAATAATTGTTACAAATAATGAAGAATATTTTGAACGATTACAACTATTCAGGTCACATGGAATAACTAAGAGTAATTTGATAAATGAATCCCATGGTGATTGGTACTATGAAATGCAATATTTAGGGTTCAATTATCGTATAACTGATATTCAATGTGCATTGGGTGTTTCACAACTTAAAAAACTTGATTCATTTGTTAAGGCTCGAAGAAAAATAGCTAATACCTACAATGAACTATTTGAAGGAAATCCTTACTTTGATGTTACTATCGAAAAAGAAAACCGAGAATCAGCATATCATCTGTATCCAATTTTACTTAAAGACAATCTAGTAAAAAACAAAAAGGAAATTTTTGCAAAACTTAGAGCTAATGGTCTGGGAGTACAAGTTCATTATATTCCAGTTTACAAGCAACCTTATTATCAAAAATTAGGATTTAAAAATGATTTGTGTCCTGTTTGCGAAGAATTTTATGCAAAAGAAATGAGTATTCCAATGTATCCTACATTAACTGATGAAGACATTGAATTTGTAAATGAAACTCTTAATAATGTACTCGGTGAATTTTAAATGAAAATTGGAGCTATAATACAAGCAAGAACTTCTTCTAAAAGGTTTCCTAAAAAAGTTTTAAAATCTCTGCCTTATGGAAGTGAAATTAGTGTACTTCAACAAGATATTCGAAGAGTCAAACAATCATCATTATTAGATGAAGTTATAATTGCAACCACAACAAACCCTGATGATGATGAAATCGTTGAAGTAGCTATTAAAGAGGAAACTAATTATTTTAGAGGCAGTTTAGATAATGTTTTAGAAAGATATTACCAATCAGCTTTAAAATTTAATTTGGATGTGATTGTTAGAATAACTAGTGACTGTCCCTGTGTTGATTGGAATGTTATTGATGATATTATTCAATCCCATATTGATTCAGATGCAGATTATACCTCTAACACATTAATAGAAACATTTCCAAGAGGTATAGATTGTGAAGTATTAAATTTCAATGTTTTAAAAGAAGCATATGAAAATGCCAGTGAAAAATATGAAAAAGAACATGTGACTCCATATATTTATAAAACTAATCCTGAAAAATTCAAAATTAATAAATATACTTCACCTGAAAACTATTCAGATATTAGAATAACGCTAGACACCCCTCAAGATTATGCGTTATTATGTGTTATTTATGATAATTTATATGAAAACAATCATTTTTTCACATTAGATGATATTTTAGATTTATTCGAACGAAAACCATGGATTAAATACATCAATGAGGACATTATTCAAAAAAAGGTATTTAATTCATTGTCTGAAGAGTTAACGGAAGCAATTTATTTATGTGAACGCCAAGATTTAGATAAAGCTAAGGAATTCATTAAAAATCATTTTGGAGAATAAAATGCAAGTTAATTTTTTGACTGAAGGTGGAAAAGATTTTGGTTATGGTCATATAACCAGATGTAGTTCAATTTTTCAAGCTTTTGAACATTATAATATTTTTCCCAAGTTTATTGTTAAAGGTGATGAATCCATTAAGTCAGTTATTCCGGATATCGATGTTGAGATTGATGATTGGTTAAATGATTTTTCATTACTTTCAAAAGCAGATATTGTTGTTATTGATTCCTATTTTGCAGACTTGGAATTTTATAAAATCCTTTCCAATAAAGTTCCTTTAGTTGTTTATATGGATGATAATAACCGTCTTGAATATCCAAAAGGTGTTGTTGTAAATGGCACATTGGATACTTCAAACATGAACTATTTTCAACGGGAAAATATACGATATTTAATTGGAAATGAGTTCATTCCTCTTCGAAAAGATTTTTGGGACATTCCAAAATTAAAAATTAATGATTCTATAGTAAATATATTGATTACAATGGGAGGAAACGATTTAAGAAATTTAACTCCAAAAATCTTAAAATTATTGATTGATAATTATCCTGATGTTAATAAGAAAGTTATAATAGCAGATAGTTTTAAAAATATTCAGGAGATTGAATCATTAAAAAATGAATATGTTGAGTTCATTTATTCTCCTGATTCTTGTAAACTTATTGATACAATGAGTTCTGTTGATTTAGCAATTTCTGCCAGTGGCCAAACATTATATGAACTTGCATGCATTGGTGTACCAACAATTGCTATCGGCATTATAGATAACCAGAAAAACAACATTAAAAATTGGATTAATCAAGGATTTGTTGAGTATGCAGGATGTTGGGATGATAAAAATCTTTTTCACAATGTTTTAAACAAAATTGAGTATCTACAAAATAAAAATATTCGTCAAGATAAAAAATTATTAGGTATTCAAGCCGTAAATGGAAGGGGTTCTTTGAACATTGTAAGAAATGTTCTAAATGAGTTTTATAAGGATAATTCTATATTTAGAAGCATACAAAAGGAAGATTGTTTAAAAATATTTGAAATTGCAAATGATGATGAAGTACGTAAAAATTCGTTTAATTCAGATAAAATTCCATTAGAAGATCATAAAAAATGGTTTAATAATATTTTAAAAGATGATTCGGTTAAATTTCATGTTTTAGAGTATGAAAACGAGTTAATAGGACAATTAAGATTAGATTTCGATGAAAAATATCCTGTAATTAGCATTAGTTTAAATAAGAAATATCGAGGATTGGGATTATCCAAAGTATTATTAGCAAAAGGCCTTGAGTTACTTGACGGTAAGGTAATTGCATATATTAAAAAAGAAAATTCACGTTCAATTTCATTTTTCAAGTCAATGGGATTTAAAAAAGAATGTGAAGTTGTAATTAAGAATTGTGATGCGTTGAAATTTGTTAAGGAGTAATGATATGAGTTTTAATATAGACAAAAAAGAAATTGGTGAAGGCAATCCCACATTTATTATCGCTGAACTTTCTGCAAATCATATGAATGATTTTGATATTGCTGTTAAAACAATTGAAGCTATGGCTAAAGCAGGAGCAAATGCAGTTAAATTTCAAACTTTCACTCCAGATACAATAACTTTAAATTGTGATAATGAATATTTCCAAATTAAACAGGGAACAGTTTGGGATGGGCAAGTTCTTCATGAGTTATATGAAGATGCATACATGCCTTGGGATTGGCAACCTAAACTCAAAAAAATAGCAGAAGATTTGGGTTTAATTGCATTCTCTTCACCGTTTGATAAAACTTCCGTTGATTTTTTAGATGATATGGATGTCCCAGCATATAAAATTGCATCTTTTGAAATAACTGATATTCCTTTGATAGAATATGTTGCATCTAAAGGAAAACCAATAATCATTTCAACGGGTATTGCTAACTTGGAAGATATTGAATTAGCTATTAAATCTTGTTTAGATGCAGGTAATGATAAAATTGCCCTTTTAAAATGTACATCATCCTATCCTGCACCATTAGATGAGATAAATTTAAATACCATTCCAGATATTAAAAATAAATTCAATGTTATAGTCGGTTTATCGGATCACACATTAGGTGTTGAAGTTTCAACTGCCGCCGTTGCATTAGGTGCAAAAATCATAGAAAAACATTTTATTTTAGATAGAAATATGGGTGGGCCTGATTCAGAGTTTTCAATGGAACCTAATGAGTTTAAACATATGGTTGATTCAATAAGGAATGTTGAAATGGCATTAGGTACTGTTAGCTATGAATTGTCAGATAAGATGAAAGCAAATCGTGAATTTTCAAGATCATTATTCATTGTTGAAGACATGAAAAATGGCGACATCATCACTGAAGATAATGTTCGTTCAATCAGGCCGGGTTTTGGTCTTCATCCTAAATACTTAAAAGAAATTTTGGGAAAAAAAGTTAATAAGGATTTGAAAAAGGGAACTCCTTTTGAATTAGAATTTGTTAAGGTTGATTAGATGGATTATAAAATTAGTATTATTTTACCAATATTTAATGTTGAACCATTTTTAAGAGATGCTTTGGACTCTATTGTTAATCAAACATTTAATCTAAATGAATTAGAAGTCATCATGGTCGATGATTGTTCAACTGATGGTTCTGGAGAAATTATCGATGAATATGGTGAAAAATATGATAATTTCATTGCAATACATTTAGAAGAAAACTCTGGAACTGCAGGCAAACCTAGAAACACTGGTTTAGATTATGCTCATGGTGATTATATAATGTTTTTAGATTCTGACGATGAATTGATGGAGGATGTTTGTGAGGTTTTATATTCTAAATCGATTGAGTCTGATGCAGATATTGTTACAGGCAATGCAATATGTATTCAACTGAATAATAAAATTCCAGACATAATCTACCCTAAAAATTATTTTGAGTTTAATCCTAATAAAAATTTACAATTGTTTAAACCATTTAGAATCTGGGGAACATTATATAAAAAATCTTTGATAAATGATAATCATATAAGATTAATTCGTGCAGCAACTAATGATGATACTCATTTTGTTTATAATTGTTATTTACATGCAGATAAAATTATTTATTTGAATGATTATTATGGAGTTAAGTATTATGAAAGAGAATCTGAAGAATTTGATTCCTTAACTAATAAAATGAGTAAATTTAACATTATATCAACATTTGAGGCATTTATTCAGATTTTAGATTTGATTAAAAATTCAAATCCTACAGAAGATTTTACATATGATCCTTT
>NZ_JAZNAN010000110.1:0-4337 GCF_045586545.1 Methanobrevibacter sp. | reverse complement strand
ATGGTGAAAAGTTATGGATAAAAAAACAATGATGATTATTGGTGCTATCGCAGCACTTCTTATTATTATTGTTGGTGCTTTTGCATTAATGGGTGGTTCTCATGATGATGATCCGACTCACTTAACTGTAGCAGCACACAGTAATATTAAAGAACCTGATGCTGGTTTCAACCCACTTGTTGGTTGGGGTTGCGGACACCAGAATTATAATCCTTTAGTACAAAGTTGTTTATTTAAAACAGATAAAAATGGAGATATTGTTCCTGATCTTGCTACTGATTATTCAATTAGTGACGATGGAAAAACTTGGACTGTACATGTAAGAGATGATGTTAAATTTTCAGATAATTCTACTTTCGATGCTGAAGATGTAGCATTCACATTCAACACCGCAAAAGAAACTGAATCTGAACTTGATTTAACAAACATTGAAAAAGTTACAGCTATAGATTCAAAAACTGTTGAATTTACATTAGTTGAACCTAGATCAACATTTATCTATGATTTAAGATATGTTGGTATTGTACCTTCAGATTCATATGACAATGAAACTTATGGTTCCAACCCAATTGGTACTGGACCATATGTATTAGACCACTGGGATAAAGGTCAACAAGCTATTTTCAAAATCAATGATAACTATTATGGTGACAAACCATACTTCACTCAAGTTACAATTTTATTCCCTGAAGAAGCAACTTGGTTAGAATTAGCTAAATCCGGTGATGTTGATGTAGTTCCTGTAGCAACTTCTGCATTAAACCAAACTGTTGACGGATATCAATTTGTTGAAAAATCAGCAGGAAGAGCACAAGGTATATCCTTCCCTTACCAACAAGATACCGGTGCAGTAAGTCCTGGAGGTTACAAAATTGGTAACAATGTTACTGCTGATAAAGCAATCAGAGAAGCATTAAATGTCGGTGTTAACCGTCAAGTTATGTGTGATGACGTATTCTCTGGACATGCTACTCCTGAATATACTAGTGTAGATACAAGAGATTATGCAAATCCTGATGCCAAAGTTCAAGATGGTGATGTGGACAGAGCAAAAGAAATATTAAAAGAAGGTGGATGGGAAGATACTGACGGTGATGGAATCGTAGAAAAAGACGGTATGAAAGCGTCATTTGATTTATACTACCCACCAGATTACCTTGACAGACAATCTCTAGCAACAGTATTTGCTGAACAAGCAAAAGAAATTGGAATTGAAGTAAACTTAGTTGGTGCTGATTGGGATACTATTTATGCTAATATGTACTCCTCAGCTGCAGTAATGCAACAAACTTCACCAGATCCATACAAATCAATCTATCAACAATACCACAGTAAAGAAGCAGATGACTTCTACATGAATCCGGGATTATATAACAACACCGATTCCGATAAGTTAATGGATGAAGCAATGCATACAAGTGATTTAAGTGCAGCAGATGCATTATGGGCTGAATCCGCTCTTGTTAACGGTGGAGGTTGGGGTCCTGCTGGTGACGCTCCATTTGCATGGCTTGTAAACTACGACTACAACTACTTCATTAAAGATGGAATCGATATTGGTGAACAACCTGACGGTTTAGGAAACGATATTTTAATTAACATCTGTGAGTGGACTAGAACCAATTCCACAGCTTAATTAAATATTTTTCCTTTTTTTTATTTTTTTTTAAAAAATTTTAAGGGGGTTTCTTTTTGAATAAAAATCAATTATTGAAATTTTTCGGTTACAAATTCATACGTTTTGTAATATTAATTCTTGTAGTTGCAATTTTTAGTTTTATATTATTAGATTTATCCCCTATTGATCCAGTTAATGCTTATTTAAGACAAGCTGCAGTATCAGAAGCACAAAGGCAGATTCTTGAAAATTATTTCGGTACTAATGTTCCATTAACTACAAAAATTTGGCATTGGCTATTAGATTTAGTACAGTTTGATTTAGGAACTTCCCTAATATATCGTGCACCGGTTATTGATATTATATGGGATAAAGCTTCTGCATCTATTGTGTTGATGGCGATTTCATGGTTGTTAAGCGGAATCCTTGGTTTTGCAATGGGTGTTGTTGCCGGTAAAAATAAAGGTACTTGGATTGATAAGGCTGTTAAAGTATATTGTTATGCAATTCAATCAGCTCCTTCCTTTTGGGTAGGAATGCTTGTTTTAATGGTATTTGCGGTTTATTTAGGATGGTTTCCAATAGGATTTGGTGTGCCGATTGGTGTAAAGAGTACGGATGCAACGTTCATGGAATGGGCATCAAGATTGGTTCTGCCTACATTAACTTTGAGTCTTGTTGGTTTGGCGCCAATTGCAATGTATACCCGTAATGAATTAATCCAAGTTTTATCATCTGATTATGTATTGTTTGCAAAGTCAAGAGGAGAAAAAGGTTGGGATTTAGTAAAAAACCACGGATTAAGAAATATATTGTTGCCTGCAGTAACACTACAATTCTTGTCATTCAGTGAATTGTTTGGAGGGGCTGTGCTTGTTGAACAAGTATTCACATATCCTGGTATTGGACAGACCGCTGTAGCGGCAGGTCTTCATAGTGATGTCCCATTGTTTTTAGGAATTGTAGTATTTAGTGCAATATTCGTATTTATAGGTAACCTACTTGCTGATATTTCCTATTATTTAATCGATCCAAGAATTAAGGAGAGTGAATTTGGTGATTAAGAAAAGAGAAGTGGATGATAAAAAACAATGGTTTTTATACCCGGCTAATCTCAGGACAAAAACTCTTGTCATTATTGTGCTTTCCGCATTAGTTATCGCAACAATATTTGTTTCGGGTTATTTTATGAGAGATATTTCGACAAGTTTTGTTAGTGCTAACCAGATGCCTTCACTTGAGCATATCTTTGGAACCGATTGGATGGGAAGAGATATGTTTCAGCGTACTATCGCAGGGCTTGGATTAAGTATCATGGTAGGTTTTATTGCATCTGCAGTAAGTACTTGTATTTCTATCATATTAGGGCTGTTTTCAAGTTTCAATAAATTTGCAGATGAATGCGTTGCAGGGATTATAGATTTATTCGGTTCAATACCACATATTCTTTTGATTATTCTTGTTTCCATCATGTTTGGTGGTGGAGTATATGGGGTAATTATGGGTGTAGGTTTAACACACTGGACGCCGCTTGCAAGGGTCTTAAGATCAGAGGTAAAAGAGATTAAAACCAAAGAATACATTGCTTTAGCAGAAAATCTTGGAAGGAGTAAAGTTTGGATTGCACTTAAACACGTTTTACCTTTAATAGTTTCCCAAATCATTGTAGGGGTCATTCTGATGTTCCCTCATGCAATTATGCACGAAGCCGCAATTACATTTTTAGGATTCGGTTTGCCCCCTCATGAGCCTGCTATTGGTGTAATCTTGTCTGAATCAATGCACTATTTATCTTCTGGATATTGGTGGCTTGCATTCTACCCAGGTATGTCATTGTTAATTGTTGTATTATTATTTGACTTAATTGGGGAAAACGTTGAAAAATTACTCAATCCTGAAACTGCACAAGAATAAGAGAAATATATTTATTTCTCTTTTATTTATTTTTTAGAATTATTGGGATGGTAAAATGGAGTTTGAAATTAGAGAAGTTAAAAATGAAGAAAGTGAAATTAGTGCCGTAAAAGAGTTTTTATATGGCCAAATCATGATTGAGTATGGAATTGGGCCTACTCCTAAATTTCATTATGATATTGATGGGATAAGAGATTATTATATTTTACCTGAAAACAATAGTTTTTTCATAGCTTTGGATGGGGATAAGATAGTTGCGACTGCGGCCATTAGAGCATATGATGTTGATTATGATCTTTTCAAAGGGGTTTATTCAAAAGATGATACTGCAAGCATATGGCGATTAATGGTTGATGAGGAATATAGGAGACATGGTCTTGCACGCCAATTGGTTAATAACATGGAAGAATTTGCCAAAAATGCAGGTTATGATAAAATTTATTTGCATACTCACAGGTATCTTGATGCGGCTTTGCCATTCTGGAAATCGCTTGGTTATGAAATCACAATTGAAGAAGATGACTACGATGAAACAACTCATATGGTTAAATTTTTAAATCAGTAGTATTATTTTATAAAAAAGTATTATTTTTTTTATTTATCTAATTCTTCTTTTAATCTATTAATATTCTTTTTAATCTTAATTATTTATCAAAAAACTTATTTTATAATATTTAATTTTGCTAATTTGTATTATATGTCTATTTTTTTATATTTAAAGATTTTTTATTTATTTTCTAAAGTATTACTATGTTGTAAAAAATTATTATATTTCTTCAATTATTTATTTAATCGATTCATATTT
>NZ_JAZNAN010000109.1:0-3444 GCF_045586545.1 Methanobrevibacter sp. | reverse complement strand
TGATAATTATTTAACTAATAATTATAACTCATTCAATAAGAAATACAAAACCAAAACATTTATATATGAGGTAAATCATCTTTAACATATGTAACATTTCATTAACACTTTGATGTTACAAAAAGAGTTCCAAGCAGAAATCAAACTTATACGTTATCAACCCATTTCCCTTAAAAATTATCTGCTTGGGGCTAAAAAACTGATTTTAAAAGAAAGGGACAATGGAATATACTGTTATTAAAACGACCACTGTCAGGATTACAATTGCTCCAAGAGGAACCTTTTTCCAGGCAAGACCTGCCGCAACAACCGCACCGATTAAACCGATATACCACAGCTGATTATCCACAGTCAAAACACCCGGACAGATCAGGGCTGCAAGAGCCGTATAAGGAATCAGATTCAGAAATTTCTCCACTTTAGGTGAAAAATTAAGCTTATCAATAAACAATGCTGGAATTAACCTCGGAATGAATGTTACTATTGCACAGCCTAAAATCACCAAGCTGATGTAATCCATTAGGCATCACCTGAAAGCAGATATTCATCATCAACTATATACATTCCGATTCCGGCTCCGATAAGAGTGGATACTATCAAAGACCAGTTTCCAAGAATCTGGCTTAAAACAATGTTTAAAACAGCAGTTATCAGCACCAATAGGGCAATCTGCTTATTTTCCTTAACTGCAGGAGTTAAAATAGCTACAAACAATGCATATAGTGAAATATTGAAACTGTTTGTTACAATGACCGGAAGCAGATCAAGAAGAACAACACCTATTCCAGCCCCCAAGCACCAGCTCAGCCATGCGGTTATCGCAATTCCCAGATATATCCATATTGATGAGTCTTCGGAAAGTGAAAACATTGCAAATGATTCGTCAACAGTAACATGGGCCGCCAGGATATTCAAGCCGACATTTGACTCCTCAACTTGATTCAAAACGCATGTGGACATTACAAAATATCTCAGGTTGACAACAAAATTGGTCAATATGATTGCAATTACTCCCGCACCGCCAAGAGCCATTGAAGCTGCAATGATCTGGCCTGCACCGGCATAAACTAAAAAAGACATTGAAATTGTTTGAATTGGTGTAAAACCTGCTTTTATGGCTATTGCAGCATAACCAATTCCCATTGGAACATAACCAAATGTGATTGGAATACCCTTTTTAGCACCATCGATAAATTTAGATTTACGAGAAATAATAACGACTCCAAAAAAAGAATTAAAAAGTAATTTAACTAAGTAAATTACTTATTTGGTCTGTTGTAATGAGACCTAAAACCACCATGTCCTCATCAACAACTGGAAGACATGATATGTCAAATTTACGCATTTTACGGGCAACTTCCTCTATGGTGTCACCGGCATTGCAGTATTTGACGGTTGTTGTCATGATATCTTTCAGCATGTGAGAATCTGTTGCAATTGATTTGGATAAATCCCAGCTTGTAACAATACCGATTAACTTGTTTTCATCAGTGACAACTGGAATATGAGTTACATGACCATCCAACATCAATTTGGCCGCTTCAACTACTTCAGCATCCGCTTTAATTGTAGAGATTTCTTCCATCATCAGGTCTTCTACGACATTGTCTGATAGGAAATTGGCAAAAATATAATTCAATTGCCCTTTTTCAAGCAGGAATGCATCATGTCCATAGTTGGATTTTATCTCTGAAAATGATACTTCAATGTCATTGGCGTTCAGGGATGTTACGATTTCAGTACTCTGTTCTGTTGGATATAACCAGTCTGAATCAACGGAAATCACTTCAACCTTACATTCAACATCTTTAAGACCCTCGATTAATGAACCATTAACAGATAAGTCAAATAGGTCTACAGCTTTTGTAATGTATAGGTAACTGTTAGCATCAAAACGTTTTACAAAGGATTCTCCTTGATATTTAAGGTAGCTTTCGACCTGGAAATCCACTGTAAAGTCATAGCTGATTTCATCCTTATCCTGAAGGCCACGTCCAAACTTGATATCCATTGACTCGTCACTTAAATAGGTTATGTGGGCAATCATGCGTGCCAGAGACAATCCATTTCTTGGAATTACCCCTGATTCATAGTAGTTTCCACCTTTCCAGTGAGGATCAGAAAAGATTGACTGGCGACCTACGGCATTAAATGCAATCTGCTGAGGATATGACATTGCTGCGGTTGCTATCGGAATTGCCTTTTTCATCTTTGTAGGATAGGATACCATCCATTGAAGAACCTGCATTCCTCCCATGGATCCCCCAATGATTGCGGCCAACTGATTGATTCCAAAAGAATCCACCAGTTTCTTTTGAACCTTAACCATATCCCTAATTGTAATTACTGGAAATTCAAGGCCGTATTCCTTGCCTGTTTTAGGATTGATGGAACTTGGACCAGTTGTTCCTTTACATCCTCCAAGTACGTTAGAACAGATTATAAAATATTTTTCACTGTCAAGCGCCTTTCCCGGACCTATTACAATCTCCCACCAGCCAGGTTTCTTATCTCCTTCGTGCCAACCTGCTGCATGGGCATCACCTGTTAAAGCATGACAGATTAGAATAGCATTGGATTTTTCTTTGTTAAGTTCTCCATAAGTTTCATAGGCAACAGTAACATTTTCAAGAGTTTTTCCACTATCCAAATCGATAGGCTCTGCGATATCGAAATATTTGGTCTCAACAATACCCACAGATTCTTTATTCATTTAAAACACCTTAATATTTAATTTTTCAATAGCTACCTTTGCAGCTGCTTGTTCCGCCTCTTTTTTATTTTTACCTTTTCCGACACCCATCTCTTCTCCATCAATAACAATTGAAATTGTGAATGTCTTATCGTGAGGGACACCCTGTTCGTCTAATACTTCATAATGGATGTCTAAGTTTTTAGCGTCCCCGTATTCCTTCATTGCAGACTTGTAATCTGCAAAAAATATCTTATTTTCATCAATATACTTAAATATTATCTTTGAAATGTAATCCTTTGCAAACTCCATCCCCTGGTCAAGAAATATAGCTCCTAAAAATGATTCAAAAATATCTGCTGTAATGGACAATACTTCATTTTTAGTCAGATTTGATTCCTCTTCAGCCACTTTAAGGTATTCCTGCAATCCCAATTCATGGGAATAATAAATCAACGCTGACTGGCAGACATAATTTGCCCTTAGCTTGGTCAATTTTCCTTCACCGTAATCAGGATATTTTTTATACAAATACTCAGATACAATTAAACTTAAAACAGAATCTCCCAGAAATTCCAATCTTTCATAATTGTAATCTAAGTTATGAAGTGTTGAATAGGAACCATGCGTAAAAGCTATTTTATACAAATCTTCATTTTCAGTTGTTATATTAAATTTTTCATATAAATTCATAATTAAAGCCCAGATTTAATTAATTATACTATTATTAAATTTGGAATTCTAATTATATA
>NZ_JAZNAN010000108.1:0-12539 GCF_045586545.1 Methanobrevibacter sp. | reverse complement strand
ACCGTTTTTCTCTAAACTATACTTATATACTATTATAATATAAAGAGTTAATCCGAGAGCATTTGAAAAGTATTGGTTTGACTATAAACTAAAAAAAATTTAATACTCATTAAAGTGCAATTCATCTCCGGCTTAAAGAAGCCAGAGAATTCTTGCACAACAATGTTAAATATTTAATTATAAATGTTTATTTTAGGTGAAAAAATATGCATCCGAGACCAAGTCCAATTGCAGCTACTCTTTATACATTAAGGGATATGAATGTTGACGTTATTGTCATGCATGGGCCAACTGGCTGTTGCTTTAGAACAGCTAGGCTTTTAGAAGGTGATGGTGTACGTGTCGTAACTACAGGAATGTCTGAAAATGATTTTATATTGGGCGCTGGTGAAAAATTAGTTGAAACTTTAACTGAAGCTTATGAGTTATTTAAGCCAAAATTAATGGGCATTGCAGGAACTTGTGCAAGCATGATTATTGGTGAAGACTTAAAAGAAGCAATTGCAACTGCAGATTTGCCATGTACAGTAATTCCCGTTGAATCACACGGAGGATCTGGTGAAGGGGACAATACTGTTGGTGCAATAATGGTTTTAGATGCAGCAGTTGAATGTGGAGTAATACCTCGTGAAGAGGCAGACAGACAAATTGAAATGCTTGAAAAAGCAACAGAAGTTGAAAAAACTCGTGGAATGGCACAAGGTAAGTATATTAAACCTAATTTTGGTGATTCAAAGGAGAACGTTGCTAAAATTGTTGTCAATGCCCTAAAAGATAATAAGAAAACTGCTTTCGTACTAAATGTTAAAAAAGAAACATCATATTTATTTGCAGATATCATAAATTTCGATTACAAAGAGATTAATCCAGACAATAAGCCTATTTTCGTAGCTAATTTGGATGAAAATATTGGTCTTCCTAGAATCAGACAGCATGCAGTAAATATAAGAAATCAGCTTGATATTGAACCTGATTTTATTACAGGAGGGCTTGATGAATATCCAATAACTGCTGATAATGCGGCTGAATATTTAAAAGACAAGGACATAGATTTGATTGTTGTATTTGGAGTTCCTCATGCATTTCCAATTGAAGACTTTGATGTAGAATCAGTTGCTGTAACAGATGGTCCTCGTTTAGTTGAACCATTAAAAGAATTGGGCTATACTCATGTTGTAGCAGAACTTGATGCACATTCAAAAACTTTAGGGACTGATGAAATAGTCTTTTCTGATTTTGGAGGAATGATTAGAGCAGCTATTGGGTGGTTAGACGAATGATAACAATCATTGATTATAAAAGCGGAAACCTGAAAAGCATTTCCAACGGATTTAAAAAAATCGGTGTGGAATACCAGATAACAGATGATAAGGAAATCATCGCCAATAGTGATTATTTGGTATTGCCGGGTGTTGGAGCATTTGGAAGTGCAATGGAAAACTTAAAACCATTTGAAGATGTTATTCATGAACATGTAAATGATGATAAGCCCTTTTTGGGAATCTGCCTTGGCCAACAGGTATTGATGAGTTCCAGTGATGAATCAGTTGGTGTAAAAGGCTTGGATTTGTTTAAAGGGCATGTTGAAATCCTGCCCGAAGGAGTAAAGATTCCTCATATGGGTTGGAACAAACTTAAAGTTGTTAATGACTCACAAATATTAGAAGGTATTGATGGAGAATACTTCTACTTTGTACACTCATATCATGTTGTTCCGGATGATAATGAAATCATTGCAGGAGTTTGTGAATATGGTGGAGAAGTTGTAGCTAGTTTAGCTCAAAATAATTTATTCTCAACACAGTTTCACCCTGAAAAAAGTGGTGTGGCTGGTCTCAAGATTTTAAAAAATTTCACTAATTTGGAGATTTGATTATGGATATTGAAGGATTTGTAAGAGCAAGAATAGACGATTATGATTATGAAGACCTAGCAGAAATTTTAGCTGTCAGAATCAGGGAATATAAGAAAATTTCTGAAGAGAACTCAGTTGAAATGGCTAAAGCGGTAATTGATGAAGTTTCAACCACTTTAAAATTACAGGAAAGTGATGATGAATTTTTAAAGGAAATAGCTAGTGTTAATAAGGCCGATGTTCTCATGGGTGAAATGGGAGTGGGGTCCCGTGGAGCAGGAGACTTCTTTGTCCACAGAAAAATAGCTGAAATCGTGTCATCCACAAATACCGCATCACTCGTCAATCCATCTGAACAGGATGACGGAGGGGTTATAAAGGCTCCGGTTGATAACAATGAAGTTTATATTACCACAGCTGTTGACGGAATTCATTCACGTTTAAGCGAATATCCATTTTTAGGCGGTTTTCATGTAACCCGTGCAACCTTAAGAGATGTCTGTGTAATGGGAGCAGACCCTGTTGCAATATTAAGTGATGTTCACCTGGCGGATGATGGGGATGTTGCTAAAATATTTGACTTTACAGCAGGTGTTGCAGCAGTATCAGAACTAGTAGATGTTCCGATTGTTGCCGGTTCTACCTTACGTATCGGAGGAGACATGGTTTTGGGTGACAGATTTGTATCAGCAGTTGGAAGCGTTGGTGTATCACCACATCCTCCTACAGCAAGAAAAGGAGCAACAGAAGGTGACATAATCCTTCTAACTGAGGGTTCCGGTGGAGGAACAATTACAACAACTGCACTTTACAACGGTTTCTTTGATGTGATATGGGACACAATGAATGTAAACTTTGTCCAGGCATCACATGCACTATTTGAAGCAGACCTTGTAAAGGACATCCATGCAATGACAGATGTGACAAACGGAGGTCTTAGAGGAGATGCTCACGAAATTTCCAACACTACCGGTGTCGGTTTGGAGTTCTATGAAAATGAAATCAGACAGATGGTAGCTCCAAATGTTTTAAATATGCTTGAAACATTAAATATCGATCCGTTAGGAGTTTCAACAGATTCATTGATGTTGATTGCACCTCCTGAAATTGTAGGCGATATCAAAAAGGCAGTTGCAAAATATGATGTGGCCATTTCTGAAATTGGTGAAGTAAATAACTCTGGCGAGCCAATATTGATGAAAGAAGATGGTTCTACAGATAAATTAGTTCCATTGTTTAGAGAGGCAGCTTATACTAAAATTAAAAAACTTGTTGGCGATACAACACCTGAAGACTTTGAATTGATGAAAGAAAAAGTTCAAAAAGCTTCAGATGCAGCAATTGCTAAAAAAGATAAAGTGATTAATCACATTCGTGCAAATTAATTTTTGCACACTTCCCTATTTTTTTAATATTTCAAAATCCTATTTATCATTCATGTTAGATAATAAGGGATATTTCTATATAATTGATGCGTTTCTTGCAGTAATCTTACTTTTAATCGTATTTTTAGTTGTTAATTCAGCTATTTCTATTCCAAGTCCAGATTATTCCTATGATTCGAAAGATATCAGAACTGCACAAGATATAATGGAACTGTTAAGCGGCAAAGTCAATTTCACCGATAAAACATTTATTGGCGATATTTCAGGTATTTTAAAAGATAATGAAAATTCAAAAGATTCGATTAGGGAAGTTTCTAAGATTTGCAAAGACAAATTTTCGGATTTTAACCTTAAAAATTACCAGTTCACGGAAAATAATCTATTAAAAGGAAAAATATTAGCGTCATCCGGGGATTGTTCAAAAGCAAATAAGGTTTCAGTAGCTACAAGAAATTATGGCGATTATTCATATACTCTGTCAGTATGGTAATAATTAAATACTATAAAAATCTTAAATTTAATTGTTATCTTATTTTGTTTGCCCTGGTGGTGTAGTTTGGATAACACATGGGACTGCGGATCCCATTCCCCGGGTTCAAATCCCGGCCAGGGCACTGTAATTTTCCGTGATTATTATGTTAAATGCTAATACTTATGTTACTCACCAGAAAGGTATTGGTGGAACAATTAGAAACCAATATGAAGATTTTTATGTAGAAGAAATTCCTGAAGTGATTCCTGAAGGTGAAGGGCCAAATGTCTATGTTTGGATTGAAAAATTAGGAAGGACCACTTTGGATGTTGCCCTGGATATTGCTCGTGATTTACATATTTCAAGAAAAAGGATGGGTTTTGCAGGAATGAAGGATAAAAAGGCAATAACCCGTCAATGGATATGCATTGCGAATATGGATTCGGAAGAGCAGTTGAAGCAAGTTGAAAGTTTGGATATTTATAAAACTGATTTTTTAAAGATTGTTAGAGGTCGTAAAAAACTTAGAATGGGCCAACTTATTGGAAATAAATTCAAGATTCTAATTAAGGACTTGGAAGATATTCAAGAAAGTGCAGATATTGCTAACGATGTTCTAAAAGAATTAGAAGTAACTGGCGTTCCTAATTACTTTGGATGGCAAAGATTTGGTAAGCCTAGAACAATAACTCACTTAGTTGGTGAGGCATTAGTAGAAAATGACTTAGAAAAAGCTGTTAATACCTATATTGGAAATCCTCAAGATGACGAGTCTGAAGAAAATCAGCTAGCAAGACAAGCTTATGATGATGGAAACCTTGAAGAAGCCCTTGATTTAATGGGAAAGGGAATGAGATATGAAAAGATGATGATAAAGGAATTAATCAGGGACTCTAAAAAAGGTGAGTTAACTGATAAATCTTACATGAATGCATTACATGCGCTTCCAAAGCCTCTTCAAAGGATGTTTGTCCATGCTTATCAATCATATTTATTTAATGAAGCGGTAAGCAACCGTGTTGAAATGGGAATTAACAAATATATTGAAGGAGATATTATTATTGACACAGAAGAAAATATTGTTCGTGATAAAACTCTCGAAGAATATCAGGAGTTAATTGATAACTTTGAAGTGAATCCTACCTGCCCTTTATTCGGTACTAAAGTTCCATTTGCAGACGGAGAGGTTGGTTTGATGGAAGAGAACATATTGAAAAAGTATAATTTAGAAAAAGCAGATTTTGAAGTTCCAAAAATGCCTCGTTTAGGAAGCCATGGTCTCAGGCGTTCAATGCGTTTCCAGGTTTGGGATGCGTCAGCTAGTGCAACTGATGATGGTGTTTTATGCGAATTTTCAATTAATAAAGGATCTTATGCTACTGCTGTTTTAAGAGAAATAATGAAAAAAGATGTTGTTTAATGGTGATAAAATGGTAATTTGTCCTGATTGTGGAAAAGATGTAAAAGAAGCTAAATTCTGCTCTAATTGTGGAGCTCGCCTCCCTGAAGTTGGAGAAGTTAATGTAGAGGTTCATGAAGAACCTGTTGTTGAAGATCAACCTGTCATTGAAGAGCCTATCATTGAAGAGGAACCGGTCATTGAAGAGCCTATCATTGAAGAGGAACCTGTTGTTGAAGAAGAAGTAATTGAATCTAATATAGTCAAAAAAACTAAATTCTGTACTAATTGTGGGGCTGAAGTAACTTTGGAAACTGTTTTCTGTCCAAATTGTGGATTTAAATTAGTTCAAGAAGAAGAGCCACAAACCAAATTCTGCCAATCCTGTGGTAAAAAGATTAATATTAATGCCGAAATCTGTCCTTATTGTGGTGTTAGAGTAGCAAATATTACAAAAACTGAAGAGAAAAATGTTTTATTATCTGCAATTTTAAGCTTTTTATTCCCTGGTTTAGGCCATTTATACCTCGGTCTGACTAAAAAAGGAATTTCATTTATCGTTGCATATATTATTTCAGCGGTTCTCGTTTGGATATTAATAGGTTTTGTTTTAATATTTATTGTTTGGATTTGGGCGTTGATTGATTCTATTAAATCAACTGAAGCCATCAATAAAGGAGAATTCGTTAAAGATGAATTATTCTAAATGTGTGATTTTATGATTAAATGTAGGAATATTGCAAAAGGAAAAGCTCAGGGAGAATTGATTGTTTCATCAGAACCTATCAGTTTTTTAGGTGGGGTTAACCCTGAAAATGGTGAAGTAATTGATCCTAATCATGAATTGAAAGGCCAAATTATTAAAGATAAGGTCTTGTTTATTCCTGGCGGCAAGGGGTCTACTGTTGGTTCTTATGTAATTTTTCAAATGATGAAAAATGACACTGCTCCAAAAGCAATAATCTGTTTGAATGCAGAGCCTATTATTGCAACTGGAGCTATAATGTCTGATATTCCAATGGTCGACTCACCTTCTGAAACTAAGGATTTGACAAATGGAACTTTAGTTGAAGTTGATGGGGATAACGGAACAATCGAAATATTGTAAGTGGTACTATGCAAACTCTAATTGAAAATGTAAATATAATCAATCCGTTTGAAGAAATTGAAACTTCACAATGCGTATTGATAGAAGAAGGAGTAATTAAAGAGATATCACCTTCAATAAATACAAAAGGTGATGTTAATGTAATCGATGGGGAAGATAATTATTTACTTGCCGGTTTTATTGATTGTCATACTCATATTTTTGCTAAAGGTTTTCACAAAGAGGAAAATATGGCAAATCCATTAGGAATTCATTTCTATAATGCGGTTCCACACTCATTACAGACAATCAATGCGGGCGTTACAACAATTAGGGATTGCGGATCTGCCGATTTAAGCTTCAAATTGGCTCAGCAAAGAAAATTGTTCACAGCTCCAAAGATACACCTATCAATAACACCCTTGGTCATGACTGGAGGACATTTTGATTTGTTGTTGCCTTCCGGTTGGGACATGGAGATAATGTATCCGGGGTTTCCTAAAGGAAGATGTGACGGCATTGAAGAGGTTCTAAAAAAGACTCGCGAAGTTAAAAGAGCGGGAGCTGATTTTATCAAGGTAATGTGTAGTGGAGGAGTCTTAACAACAAACACCTCACCTGAATTTTCACAATTCAACAAAAAAGAACTAAAAACTATTGTTTGCGAAGCTAATGCAAGTGACATGAAGGTTTCAGCTCATTGTCATAGCCTAAAAGGAATGAATAACTGTATTGATGCCGGATTTTCTTCAATTGAACATGGAACATTCATTGACAAGAAAACCGCATGTAAAATGGTTAAAAGGAATGTCAGTCTGGTTCCAACATTATTGGTACATCAATTTTTATATAAAAACGGTTTTCCGGCATGGGACAATTATGCAGAGGAAAAATCAGCCAAATTAAAAGAGATAGTTAAAGTCCACAAAGAAAATATCGCTGTTGCATATGAACAAGGAGTTAATATATTAATGGGAACAGACAGTGGTGTAATTCCTCATGGGCATAATTTGGAAGAATTGGTTCATTTGACTGATATTGGAATGAGTGAGGATGAAGCAATAGCTAGCGGTACTGTAAAAGCCGCCGAGTTTTTAGGAAAGGATAACTTGGGTTTGGTAAAGGAAAACTATATTGCAGATTTGATTTTAGTTAATTCAAATCCTTTAGAGGATATTTCTATTTTAAGTGATAATGATAATGTTCTAACCGTTATTCAGGATGGTGAAATTGTAAAATGAAATTAATTATTGATGAAGAGTTATGTACAGCATGCAAACAATGTGCTTCTGTCTGTATTCGAGATAATATTATTGTTGAAGATGTAGCCCGTGAGGTAGGAAGTAACTGTTTTGAATGCGGTCATTGTATGGCGATATGTAAGCAAAAGGCCATTACTTTGAAATCTTTTGAAGGTAATGAGGACAGAATAATCGATTACAATCCCCATGAAATTCCAGTGGAATATGAGGATTTTCTAAAATTTTTGAAACAAAGAAGATCAATTCGATGGTTTAAAAAGAAGAAAATTGATAAAGAAACTTTTGATAAATTGTTTGAAGGAGCATATTATTCTCCATCAGCTCAAAATGAGCAGGATGTTGAATTTGTAGTTTTAGATGAAAAACTCGATGAATTCATGAATCTTGTCTATGACATTATCAAAGTTGATGAAGATAAATTTTTTAGAATTAAAGAATTTGGAGATTATTTAAGAGATAAGTCTTCAAAAGAATTTCATCCATTGCTGTGGGAAGGAAAACAATTAATTTTGACATTTTCAACTGATAAAACCAGTGCAGTAATAGCCAATACTCGCCTGGAATTGCTTGCTTACTCTTTAGGTCTTGGAGGATTTTATTCATTATTTATTCTTAAAGCAGATGAAATCAATCATGATAAATTAATGGATTTTTTCCCGGAAATCGATAAAAACAAACATATGTATTCTGCTTTTATTATAGGTTATCCTAAAGTAAGATTTAGAAGGACAATCCCTCACAATGATATAAAAATTACTTATTTTTAGTGTTACCTAAACTTTATTATATTTAAATTGACATATTATTTCTATATATGAATTGGTTGTGATATGGTGAAACATAAACATATGGATTTGCCGATTGAAGGTATGCATTGCGCTTCTTGCGTTTTGAGTGTAAATAAGACTTTTGGTAAAATTGAAGGTGTTGAAGAAGTGGATGCTGATTTAGCAGCTAATAAGCTACATATTACTGTTAATACTAAAAAAATTTCTTATGAAGAAATTGAAAGATTAGTTAAAAACTTGGGCTTCGAGCTTCACAGTGATGAAATGACTTTAAGAATCCAAGGTATGCATTGTGCATCCTGTACAATGAATGTTGAGAATTTTTTAATCAGATTAGATGGAATTTTTGATGTAAAAGCAGATTTAACTTCTCAATCTGCAAAAATAAGATATGATTCCTCTAAAGTTACATTAGATGAAATTGAAAAGGTCATTGAATCATTAGGTTTTGAGCTTTTAGGTGTTGAAGGCCAGACTGAAATCGATGAGGAAGCAATTTACCAACAAGACCTGAAGGACAAACGTAACAGGATTATTGTCGGTTTAATAGCTTCAGCTGTTCTAATGGTTTTAATGTTCAGCATGTGGGATCCGCTAGCGGGTGTTGTCGGCGGCATTAATGAATCCTTAGGAGTTAACATTTCATCAATGGGACTTTTTTCATTGCTTGTAAGTATTTTACCGTTTTTATATGTTTCCCTGCCAATTTTAAAAGCTGGAATAAACGGATTAATGCATAAAAACCTAAATATGGATGTAATGTACTCCATGGGTATTGTTGTTGCATATGTTTCAAGTATCTTAGGAACCTTTCACATTGTTTTAGACCATTCTTTCATGTTTTATGATTCAGCTGTGATGCTTCCGGCATTTTTAATGATTGGAAGGTATCTTGAAGCAAGAGCTAAGAAAAGAACTTCTGATTCCATTCGTGAATTGATAGGTCTTCAGCCGACTGTTGCAACAGCCATTGAGGTTGATGATGCTGGTGAAATCATATCTCAAAAGGAAGTTTCAATTGCAGACATTGTTGTAGACGATTTGCTTTTAGTAAAACCTGGTGAAAAAATCCCTGTTGATGGTGATGTCGTCGGTGGGGAGTCATATGTTGATGAATCAATGATTAATGGTGAACCGATTCCTAAAGTTAAAAAAGATGGTGAGGAAGTCTTTGCAGGAACCATTAATCAGGATGGAGTCCTACAAATCAAGGCTAAAAAGATTGGAAAAGAAACTGTATTGTCAAATATCATTCGTTTAGTTGAAAAGGCACAATCTTCAAGACCGCCCGTTCAAAAATTCGCAAACACAATCGTTTCCTACTTCATTCCAGTAATTTTAACAATAGCGATTGCTGTATTTTTAATATGGTACTTTGTTTTAGGCGCTTCTTTATTGTTCTCACTTACATGTCTGATTTCAATTCTTGTTGTTGCATGTCCATGTGCTTTAGGTCTTGCTACACCAACTGCGGTTACTGTCGGCGTTGGAAGAGCAGCGGAGTACGGAATTTTGATTAAAAATGGGGACACCTTGGAAAATGCAGGTCAAATTGATGTAGCCGCTTTTGATAAAACCGGTACAATAACTGAAGGAAAACCTGAAGTTGATGACATTATCGGATACGGCATTTCTGATGAGGAACTGATAAAGTTGGCTGCAAGTGTTGAGCAGAATTCCACCCACCCGATTGCAAAGGCTATTGTAAATAAGGCTAAAGAAATGGGTATAGAATTAAATCAGACTTCAAGCTTTGAAAATATAACAGGTAAAGGCCTTAAAGCGGAACTTAATTCAAAGGAAGTCCTTGCAGGTAATCTTGCTTTAATGGAGTCTGAACAAATCAATGTATCCGAAGAATTGGTAGACAAATATCACGAACTTGAAAAGTTATCTAAAACAATTATATTTTTAGCTGAAGATAAGACAGTAAAAGGTATTTTGAGCTTATCTGATAAAATAAAATCCAGTTCAAAAAGAGCAATTGATGAACTGCATAAGATGGGTGTTGAAACCTACATGTTAACAGGGGATAATGAATCTACAGCACTCAATGTAGCTAGTCAAGTTGGAATTGATAATGTAAAAGCTGGAATTCTTCCTGAAAATAAATTGGACATTGTTAAAAGCACTCAAGCTAATAACACTAAAAAAGTCTTATTTGTTGGAGATGGAATTAACGATGCTCCTGCATTGACACAGGCGGATATTGGTGTAGCTATGGGAAACGGTACTGATATAGCTATGGAAAGCGGAGACATTGTTGTCATGGAAGGAGATTTGGAAAATGTCGTTGCGGCCGTACAGTTCTCTAAAAAAGTAATGCGTAGAATCAAGGAGAATATTTTCTGGGCATTTGCATACAATTCAATATTGATTCCAATTGCTGCAGGGGTTTTATATCCTGCTTTTGGAATAACATTCAAGCCAGCATTGGCAGGGTTAGCTATGGCAATGAGTTCAGTAACAGTCATAACTCTTTCATTGATGCTTAAGAGATATGTTCCTGAAATAAAAAGAAGTAAAAATTAATTGATTTCAATCAATTAATTCTATTTTTTAATTTAAAACCAATCTTGTGATTTTTCAAGTAATTCATCAATAATGATTGGAATAGATCCGATGTAGGTGTGAGGATCCATTATTTTATCAACATCTTCTTGAGTTAAGTATTTTTGAACTTCTTCGTCCTCTAAGATTAACTCTCCAAGATATAATTTTTCTTTATTTGCTTTAATGGCGTTTTTCCTTACAATTCCATATGCAGTTTGTTTTCCCATTCCTGCACGGGTAAGTTCAGCCATTAATCTTTCAGCCATGATTAAACCATTGGTCAAGTTCAGGTTTCTTTCGATGTTTTCATCGTAAAATACCAGATTGCTCATTAATTTGATAGTTAGGTTTAAAATGTAATCAGTTAAAATGCAGCTTTCCGGAAACATAATTCTTTCACATGAAGAGTTGGTTAAGTCTCTTTCGTGCCAGAGTGGATTGTTGTCCAATGCTGCATTGACATAAGATTTTACAATTCTTGCAACACCACAAATCCTTTCAGCTGTAATAGGGTTCATCTTATGAGGCATTGTACTGCTTCCTACTTGTTTTTCAGGATCGAAATACTCGCCAACTTCCATAAGTTCAGTTCTTTGTAGGCTTCTGATTTCTAAAGCGATTTTATCTAATGTACTTGCGATATTTGCCAAAACACTGATGAATTCAACATGATTGTCTCTTTGAACAACTTGGTTTGTAATGGTTGCTGCAGGAAGACCTAATATTTCTGCAACGCTTTTGTGAATTTCCCAACCTTGTTCTCCTAAAGCTGCAGTTGTACCTACTGCTCCGTCCATCATTCCAATACAAACGTTAGATTCTGCATGTTCTAATCTGTCGTATTGTCTGTGGAGTTCATCAGCCCAAAGTCCAAATTTCATGCCGTAGGTGGTTGGAAGTGCATGCTGTCCGTGTGTACGTCCAATGCAGACTTTCATTTTATTTTCTTCAGCCAAATCAAGCATTATTTTTGTTAGTCTTTCTAATTTTTCTTTCAATACTGTGATTGAATCTTTGATTAATAATGAATTTGAACTGTCAACAATGTCATTGGATGTTGCTCCAAAGTGCACATATTCTCCTGCACCGTTTTCACATACTTCTGTAATTCCTTTAGATAAAGCAGCGATATCGTGGTTGGTTTCAGCTTCAATAGCTTTAACTCTTTCTAATTTAACGAATTTTGTATTAGCTTTTGCTGCGATTTCATCAGCGACTTCCTGTGGTATAATTCCGAGTTTTCCTTCTGCTTGTGCTAATGCTGATTCTACATCTAACATTCTTTGTAATTTATTTTCTTCTTCCCAAATTTTTTTCATTTCTGGTGTACCATACCTAAATTCAATAGGGTGTATAGCCATTTTTTATCATCTCATTAAAATTATTTGAATATAATATACTATTTGATTATTTAATTTATAATATTTTAGTAATTTTTGGAAACATTTATATTCTTTTATAAAAAGATTAAGTATAGCTATTATTATCATAATAGGTGATTATTTGGAAACTAGAATACGACAGTTTCGCCAGGAAAAGAGTATAACTCAACAGGAGTTAGCTGATTTGGTTGGTGTAACTCGTCAGACAATAAATGCTTTAGAAAACGCTCGTTATAACCCTTCCTTATTATTGGCCTATAAAATAACTAAAATTTTGGGTAAAAAGTCTATTGAAGATGTTTTTCTCTTCGATGAAGGCGATTAAATGGTTAATGTTAATTTATACATAATAATAG
>NZ_JAZNAN010000107.1:0-2759 GCF_045586545.1 Methanobrevibacter sp. | reverse complement strand
TAAATTAAATATTTAACATTGATTATCTTGAATAGCTAAAGTATTAAAAAGAATATTTACATGAAAACTATAAAATAAATTACTCACTCTTCAATTATTCTGTATCTGTTTTCAGTCCAGTGAGAACTCATCTGTTTCAACAATCCTCGGCAGCTTTCCGATAGTTGCAACATTGTCATCTGATATTATCAAAACGCCTTCAAAAAATTCTCTAAAATTCTCACCGCATTCTACCGCACTACTTACTTTTTCTTCACTTGTCTTGCCTGTTGCTTCATTAGCAATCCTGGTTGCAAGCCCGTCGGCAAGTGAAGGTGATTTGGATATTACTGTAACGCTGTCTGCCATCCCAAAGCTGATGGAATGGCCAATCTTTCCGGAAGAAGTGCATATGCCCAAAGGATTTTTGCGGGGCCTTATCTCAAAAGCGATATTATTGCCCAAAACATGATTGTTCGAATAGATTCCGCACAAGACCTTTTCATCATTTATCACTGCGATATCCCCTCCATTTTCGACGATTGAATAAATGGAACCCAAACCGATTAAATAATCCAGAGACAATTCGGAAATTGCTCCTGCAACACATGCCATAGGCCCAGTTTCTGCAAAATTAGAAGATTCATACATCTTTTCAACGATTTTTGGCAAACTCTCTTCTCGGCATTTAAGAGGCTCTAAAGACAGCAAGAAATCCTGATTGGTCATGATATATGATTTCAGCTGGGACCTTATTGAGGAAATATAATTTTTCAGGTAATTGTTTTCAATATCGGTTGTCAGCCTGATATGAGTTTCGCCGATATCTATTCTTTCCTTATGCATATGTTATTATATCTAATAAAGACTATATTAATTATCATGAAAGCTATTAACAAGATGCTCTGTTTGGTTGATGGTGAACACTACCTACCTGTCACACAGGAAGCGATAGACACCCTAAACAATTTGGAACACATTGATATTGCAGGTGCGGTTTTTATCGGAGGAACCGAAAAGCTTAGAGATGATTCGGAGGAATCCTACTCCAAAAAGTTAGGAGTTCCCGTACAATTTGCCAAGGATAAGGACATCCCATATGAAATTATTGTAGAAATGATTCGAAAATATGATATCGATACCGTAATGGATTTGAGTGATGAGCCAATATTGGATTATCCGAAAAGGTTTAAGATTGCTTGCAAAGTATTGAATGAAGGAATATCATATGAAGGGCCGGATTTTAAATTTGAACCGACATCACAATATGAAATTATGGAAAAGCCATCAATCACCATTCTTGGAACCGGAAAGCGCATCGGAAAAACTGCAGTTTCCGGTTTTGTTTCTAGATTAATAGATAAAAACGGTTATGAACCATGCGTAATCGCAATGGGCAGAGGAGGGCCAGAAGAGCCTGAAATCGTTCATGGCGAAAAGCTGAAAATAAATGCAGAATTCTTACTTGAACAGTCTGAAAAGGGAGTTCATGCCGCAAGTGATCATTGGGAAGATGCACTGATGAGCAGAATTCTTACAATTGGCTGCAGGCGTTGCGGTGGAGGAATGGCAGGTGAAGTGTTTTTAACAAATATGAAAAAAGGTGCCAAACTGGCAAATGAGGTCGAATCCAAATTTGCTATTTTTGAAGGCAGCGGCGCTGCAATACCTCCAATTAAAACCAATAGAAAAATAGTGCTCATTGGAGCAAACCAGCCAATCGAAAACTTGACTACATACTTTGGGCCTTACAGAGTGGGCCTTGGAGATTTAGTAATTTTAACAATGTGTGAAGAGCCGATGTGTTCAAACGAAAAGATTGTTGAAATCGAAGAGTTTGTAGCAGAAGTGAATCCCGATGCAACAGTAATCTCAACAGTATTCCGTCCTAAGCCACTGGAGGACATCTCAGGCAAAAAGGTATTGTTTGCCACTACCGCTCCGGAAGACGTCAAGGACAAGTTAGTTGAGTATTTGGAAAATAACTTCAACTGCGAAGTAATAGGGACTACTGCACACCTATCAAACAGACCTCTTTTACGTGAAGATATGGCAAAATATTTAGATAAGGCCGATGTGATGCTGACTGAACTTAAGGCGGCAGCCGTTGATGTTGCAACAAAAGATGCAATTGCAGCCGGGCTTGAAGTGGTTTACTGTGACAATATCCCGGTGCCAATCAACGATTCATATCCTGACCTTGGCGAATCAGTTATCCGATTAGTGGATTCGGCAATTGATGATTTCAATAATAATTAGGGATAAACAATCTCTAGTTATTTACTACTTTTTTTAATAAAATAATCATAAATATTATTTAATACTTATTAAAATAACTAATAAATTTTATATATTTAGATAATTTAGCAAAAACAAATAGCCACCATTAATAATGATTGGCATTCTTATTTGAAAAATCACTTAAAAAAATTTTTATAATCTAATGTTCAATTTTTTATAAAAAAAAATAAACAGTTAAAATTAGAAAATATTCATAAAGACCATTGGAAAAAATTAAGGAAAACAATAGCTAAACCGTGAAAAAAATTCAAATATATTTTAAAATTTCAAGCCCCAAATCAGTGTTTTTATATAATCTTCCTTTACGAGCCTCTTCATTAAGACAAATAACCAAATTATTTTCTTTTAAATCTTTCAAAACGTTAGATACATGATTTGTTCTTAATCCAATATCCTCTGCAATAGCGGAAGGGATCTTGATATTTTCACCTATGGATATTAATATTTTCCTTCTATAGTCTGATGCCATAACATATCCA
>NZ_JAZNAN010000106.1:0-3838 GCF_045586545.1 Methanobrevibacter sp. | reverse complement strand
AACCATGGACTTAGAAGCCTTAATAGCAGCAGTAATCTCCTCAGCAATATGGCCAATACCTACATCACGAGGCTTAATCCAACACTTAAACTTATTCTCCTCCAAAACATGACAAATCGCATCAGCAGCATTCTTATCACTGCTAGAATAACAGATATACACATCCGGTTCCATAAAATACCTCAATTACACATTAATATATTGTTCAACAAGATTATCGAATAATTCCTCTTCAGGAGGCATGAGATCTAAGACAGTTTTACGAGCTAAAAATTCTTTTCTTATAATAAAGATTCCTATAATAAACGCCAATATCCAAAATACAAGGAACAAGTTAATTGATAACCCCATTTGTGAAGCATGAGTATACATCGGCATTGGGTCTCCCATATTCATGAATAAAAAAATGAGAGGTATAAAAAATACAATGCCTAATGCCATCCACTCTTTAACTTTTGCAACAAATCCCATGTATAAAAATGATACAAAATAAAATGGAGTAAACAACAGTATAAGTGAAATTAAATCTTTTTGTCTTGTTGGAAGAACATTTGAAGCAGCATTAGCAGGAGTAGGTTTGCTAACAATAACAGTAGGCGCTTCCTTACATAAACGTGTAGCATCAGTGACTAATGTTTCAAATACTTTTTCAGGTTCCGGATATGCTTCCAGCCAATGCTTATTCTTTAAGAAAAACTCCATCCTATTTTCCGGCATTGTTTCATCAATCTTAAAAGAAATAATTGACTTATTATTAGAAAATGCAGCGTCGATTTCATTATTTACAAAAGCTGATTCTTGAGAATTTTTTGAAAATACCAAAACGACAACTTTTGCTGCCTTTAAACCATTCATTATCTCCTGGGCATAATTTTTACCAGATGCAATATTACGCGGTGCAATCCAACATTTAAGATTATTCTGTTCTAAAACGTGACAAATTGCATCTGCAGTATATTTATCCTTTGTTGAATAACTTATAAAAATATCATGAGCCATATTAACCACCAAAGTTTATAGAATTTTCCAAATCCAATGCAAATTGAACATCAGTAGCCTTAATTATCCAAATAGGATTTTTTTCACCTTTTAATTTGAAAGTAGAATCATCATAAGCTTTTTTCGGTAAGAAAAATGCATATGCATAGTATTGTCCATTTACATCAGAAGGCACTGGTACATCTAATTGCAATCGAAGAACATCGTGAGTATCATTATAATCCACCACATAGGGAATATAACCTTCAGTATCTAACTCTTGAAGAGTTTCATAATACAAATTGCCATAATCATCAGTTTTGTAAATCTCTGAGACATATTCATTGGCAGGCCCGGTTATCACAACATCATCACTCCTATCATTATATATTGCATCATCAGGCAGTATAACGCTAAAATCCTCGAAGTACACCTCTCCTTCAGAATATGGTGGAACTGACACATACATTGCTAAAAATATTATCAAAATTATTATTGGAACAATCAAAATAATATAATTTTTATTCATAAATTTATCTATATTAGGCATGTCCATAAAAACACCTCAAAAGTGTTATTTACTATATATCTTTAAACTTAATAGTATATAAATTCTTTAAAAGTATATAATGTATTGTGAAAAAACAATAAGGTATTAAAAGATATATCATTTTTCAAAATAAAACTCAAAATGTTCAATTCCATCTTCCAAATAACACTCTGAAACAGTTTTAAAACCCAAATTATTATAAAAATTAGTCAAATAGGCTTGACCAGATAATCTAATTGTCTTCTTGCCCAAATCATGAATAATGAAATCCATTGCTTTTCTCATCATCACTTTAGAAATTCCCTGACCTCTATACGACTCTTTAACAACTACACGTCCAATTGCCATGTCCTCATATGAGATGCCTTCCGGAAGAATTCTTGAAACCGCAACGATTTCCTCATTATCCTCTAAAAATAAGTGATATGCAGATTGGTCTTTGCCGTCTAAATCTTGGTAAGGACAGTCCTGCTCAACAACGAAAACTTCGGCCCTTAATTTTAAGATTCCATATAGCTCATTGTTTGTTAACTCATCGAACTGTTTTAACTTCCAAATCATATAACTCACTCATATAATGGGAGTTCACGGGATTTGACTTTCTTTTTAAGATTTTCCAAATCGCCTGAAATTATGGCTACTTTTTCGCCGTCAACATAAGTTGTATAGCACCATGCATTGCCATGGTGAGAAATATCATAGTGTTCCTTAAATTCAGGAATTATTTCTTCAATTTGAGGAATGACTTCTCCGTTAAGTCTACGATTAATATAACTTATTCTTAAATAAAAAGATCTGAATTTAGGATTTCCTCTCTGGCCTTGAATAAACCATTTCATAACTACATAAGGATTTAATCCCAATATTGAAGCAGCTTTAAAAATAGAATTATGTTTAGCATACTCAATCACCAATTGAGATATTTCCCTACTAAAATCAAGGAATGGATAATTACCATACTTTAGTTGTTCATGAACCAACTTTGATTTTAAAATATTATTGCGAACTTGTAAACTATTCAATGCAGTTTCCATTATGTGTATATTGTCCTTTAAACAATATTAACCTTTAGTATTTTTTAATGAAAAAACATTGAATTTCCTTGCTTTTTTTAAAATTTTAAAAGAAACCAAAAATCAAATGAAAACATTTATATAATATTAAAATATAACTAATAAACGATGTGAAATAAAATTCATGTCTAATAATGAAGACATCAACCATTTTATAATCTCCAAAATGTTAGAATATGTTTCATTAAGGAAGTAGAAAAAACACTACTACTTCCACTCCCCCCTTGTTTTTATAGAATTTTGATTTTTAAGAAGATTTTACTATTTTTTCATAATATTTGTTTAAAAAAATAAAAAACTTTATATGCATTTAAAATAAAATTAATATACGATATGAAATAAAATTCATGTCTATTATAGAACATCAGTCAATTATTTTCAATCTCCCAAAAGCAATTTAGAATATGTTCTATGGAAGTAGAAGTGCATTCTACTTCCACACTCCCTATATTTTAAAATCAAACATCATCAAGTATTTTTGGGTCTGCTCCAGCAATTTCAACTAAATACTCCGCCTCGACAATGTGAAGTTTTGACGGAATGACAATGCAGTGAAGAGGACCTCCAAAATCAAAATCAATTAATTCTTTAATTTTTCCCGCCTTGACACAAACATCTTTTGAACCTACACGGGCAATACCCACAGCTAAAGTATCCTCAGTAATCAAACCTTCATGTTCTAAGTTTTCCTTAATGTTCATCAAATATTCCAGACCCTGATTAACTGTCATGTATCTGTCTTTGTGAGCCTGAATATCAAGTAAAACCAATGTATGCAAATCCATTTTCAAATTTTCCTCAATGGCTTCATAAGGTGACTTAGGATAAAAATTATAATCCGGAAATGGTATTGTAGTAACCTTTCCAAACTTATAGCCCTGAAGGCCGGAAATAGCCGGTGCGGAAGATAAAATTGATGAGCCGTGAATAACTTCAAAATCGATTCCCCTTTTTGAACATTGGACTAGAAAATCACTGTGAGTTGTTGCAATCAAAGGGTCTCCTCCAGTGATTAAAGCAACATCTGAAGTTTTTGCTTCCTCAATGAATTTGCTTTCTTCTTCAACTTCATTTCTAACCAGAACTTCAATTTCCTGACCGATTAAATTTTCAATAGCTTCAAAACTAGATCCAAATAACCTTGATGTAAAGAATTCGGCATAAACCTTATCAACATTTTTTAAACATTCCAAACCTTTAAGTGAAATATCCTTTTCATCAAATAATCCTAAACCAA
>NZ_JAZNAN010000105.1:0-22406 GCF_045586545.1 Methanobrevibacter sp. | reverse complement strand
GCTACTAATTTATAATAGTTTTAATAAATACTTTAATTAAGTAAAATAATAATTAGGATAAGATTATGAATTCTAAAAAATATAATAAGGTGGCTGTTGGCGGAACTTTTGACAAGTTTCATGATGGTCATAAAAAATTATTATCGACTGCTTTTGAAATAGGCGATAGAGTCGAAATTGGTGTAACTTCCGATGCTTTTGGAGGTTTGAAAGGAGATATTGATTCTTGTAAAGAGAGAATGAGTAATCTTAAATCTTTTTTTTCTGATAAGACTAATTTTGTTGTCATTCCATTAAATGATCCTTATGGAACTACTATTTTTGATAAGGATTTTGAAGCTATTGTTGTTAGTGAGGAAACTGAACCTACTGCTTTGGAGATTAATAAAATAAGAGCGTCTAAAGGAATGAAACCACTAGATATTGTTGTCGTTAGTTTTGTTTTAGCCTATGATGGCAATCCTATTTCTTCGACACGCATTAGGCGTGGAGAAATTAATCAAAATGGTAACATTATTATTTAGGTTCATAGGAATTGATATGAATTAACTAATGTTAATTCTGAAGTTTGGAATGAAATTTTAAATTCTTTAGTAGGAAAATAGAGAGTTAACTCCCTATTTTCATATTTTATTTATTAGAAAATCTCTTTCTTTTTTTAACAAATCTTTTAAGTTGTTCTCTGTTTTTTGAGTTATATTTGAGATATAACTGCCTACAAGAAGTACAATAACTATTAATCCACCAATTATCAAGATTAGTTCTGCACTTCCCTGTCCTTTGTTGTCTAATTTTTTACTATACATGGGTTCTGTTGTCGAGTATTGTATTCCTAACATCAATGATATCGTCTTTTGCCTTTAAACTGACATCACTTGTGTTCATATAGGATCGGTATATGGTCAATGCTAGCAATGCAATAACTATAACTCCTCCGAATAGCAATATGTATTCTGCGGCCCCTTGGCCTGAATTTTCATTGATGAATTTTTTCATGTCTTTCATGTTTTTCACCATTACAAATATTGGATTTTTTACTATATTAATATTACTATTTTATAAAAAAGTATTACTTCATTGCTTTTTTACACTTATTTTCGTGTTTTTTTCCATTAGGTTTATTAATAGGGTCGGATATATTGTATAATTAGTTAAATATAGAGTGATAATAATTGATAAGGGTGAAAACGTGGGAAATACAATAAAATTAGTTTCAGGTTTTATTTTATTTGTAATTGGTGTTCTCATTGCATATGAGACAAAAGTGTATAACTTACTTGACTTTTTGTTAGTGGTTGGTTTGATAATATCAATAGTAGGAATCATATTGCTTATCAGCTATTTTGTTGATTCTAATGCGGATAGGACTACTAACATGATTAAAGACTTTTTAAATTCCAAAGAATTTACAGGTCCTTCTTTTAATGGTTTAGAAAGAAAAACTCCTAATTCTAATGGTCCTTTAAGAGTTCGCAATGATTATAATGAATTTGATGATGTGGAATATGAAGACTTGGTAATTGAAGATTTCGTAACTGATTACCAGGAAGACGAGTATTTGTCTAATCGTATCAGACCTCCAATGGAAGACAATCCAAAAGCTGTTTTAAATGTGGTTAATAGACCGGAACGTGAGATTGACTTTGATAAACAATTAGATTTTACTCCTAATTATGAAAAACCATTAAAAGTCACAAGAGCTCCTAGAAAACGTCAAGCAGATTATTTTGCTGATGAAATTCCACCATTTGTAGTTGAAAATGACAAATCTGAAGAAATTAAATTGGCACTTTCTAAAGAGGAACCGGAAGAAGTAATTGTACCTCAAAAAGAGGTAGTTCCTGAAATTGCACAACCTAGAGATATTAAGATTGACATTAACGACCCTGAAAGTTTACCAGTTCCAAAATCCTTAAATAGTTATGTAATTTCTGAAAATGGGCTTGTAACTTCAAAAGAAGCTTTTGATCAATTGGCGGTTAATGTAAATAAGGAAATCATGCTGGAAATTCCTTCCTTAAATGATTTATCTGACAGATTCCTATCTCATGTGCCAACAATTTATTCAAGAGTAATTATTGATGAATTTGACATTTCTGACATGTCCTACATGTTTTTAATATCTTCTCTTTTAAAACAAGGAGTTCATATTAAAACAGTTCCTAAAGTACATACAGTTAATTTAATCACTGATGATTCACATGCCATGATTATTTCAGAAGGTCAAAACGAAATGGAGTACGGTGCAATATATAATGATAGAAACTCTATTTCAAATATTCGTGCAGACTTTGAAAAAACTTGGAATATTGCATCCAATTTAGATGAAAATATTCTTATGGGTGTTGGAGGAGCAGTATAATGGAAATTAGATGGTTAGGTCATTCCGCTTTTGAAATAATTAGTGATGATAATGTTAAAATATTAATTGATCCGTTTATTAGCAATAATCCAGTTTGCGATGTGCCTGTAGAAGAATTAAACCCAGATATTATATTACTTACCCATGGTCATTCTGATCATTTTGGAGATGCATTAGAAATATCTAACAGCACTAACGCCCCTATTGCATGTATCCATGAAATATCACTCTTTTTAGCAAAACAAGGGATTAGAAACATTAGTGTTAATATAGGTGGATCTTTTATATTTAGAAATATAAAATTCACAATGCTTGAAGCAAAACACTCTTCAGATATTGACGTTGTTGAAGAAACAGTTCCTGGAGGTACTGCTGCAAGCTTTTTAATAACATTTGAAGACGGAACAAAAATATTCCATGCGGGAGATACAGGTTTATTCGGAGATATGAAAGAGATTATCGGAGCCATTTATAAACCGGATATTGTATTGCTTCCGATTGGTGATAAGTTTACTATGGGTCCTTTCGAAGCAGCTCTTGCTTCAATGTGGTTAAATCCAAAAGTAGTTATTCCAATGCATTATAATACATTCCCGCCTATCGAACAAGACCCGGCAATATTTACTAACTTTGTTAGTCAGTTTAATCCAAAAATAGATGTTGTGGTCATGAATCCTAATGAATATTTTGAATATAATCCTGAAAATTATCAGGATTAATTCTTTTCATATTTTTTTCTTTGATGATACTCTTCATCAATATCGCATTTTCCAGATGGCAATACTCTTATGATATCATCTAGGCTTAATAAATCATCTTCATTTATTTTATGAAGAATTTTCTTAGCAATTGCTTCTTTTTTTGTAAAGCCCGGTTTTAAAACAACATAATTTTCACTATGTGCCTCAAGCGCTTCAATAGGACCTACCATTACACGTTTTCCTTCATAATCAACTATTCCAATTGCTAGTTTTACTCTTGCGCCACGAATGTAATTGCGGTGACCCCTTATTACGAATGACCCTTTTGGTAAAAATTCTCCTGCTTCAGGTGTTTTTGAAACTTGGTCTGGATGGACCCAAAATACGTCCTGTGTTGTGAAGCCCAATGACCAAGCAGATGAAAAGGATGCTGCAAACTCACCTGATTCTTTAAGGATAGTGTCATTTAATTCCTTGCCATTTAATTTTATGGCAGTGGAACTCGCACCATGTATATCCGCATGTAAATAAATATCATTTGGTTCTAAATACTTTTTAACAACACTTTCATTAGTGCTTGCATCACGGCCTCCAACCACTAGAATGTTGTTTGAACTTAAGAACCATCTTAATTTTTCATACCATTTAAGATCTTTTTTAACTCTCTTTTTAGGCACTTCAACACGTTCCATTGCTATATCTTTTTTAGCTTTAATATCTTCAAGCTGTTTTTTAGTGTTTTCAATAGCTATTAATGCTCCTTTTGTTTTTCGTTTAGCCTTTTTAGCTTTTTCATAATATACTTCAGCATTTTCAGCTATTGTCAGTTTAGGGTCAATTGTTATTTTGGTATCATCAATGTCTAATGTTAAAACGCCTAATTTATCGATGGATTCATAGATTTGGGCCTCGGCCATTCCATCATCTTTAGCTTTCTTAAGAGTTTTCCCAATTTCTTTAAAAGAGTAGTCTTTACCTCTTGCTGTAGCTACAACATTTATTATATTTTCGATACTAGGGTAATTAGAATAAATAACCTCTCCTTTATGTTGGCTATCTTCAATGGTTCTTGCAAAATTATCAAGGGTTTCTTGCTGCAAATTTAATCTTTTTTCAAACTTGTTTACCTTTTTATTCCAGGCCGCTTCTTTGATATCTTTGATAGTTGAATTGATTTTTTTTGAATAGAATTCATCACACGCTTCATTAAAAGTACTATAATAAGTTTTTTCAAAATCCTGATATTTGCTTAAATCTAGGGGAACAACATCCTCTTTTGATTCATTTTTAACTATTTGCGGTTTAACTAATCCTTCTTTTAAATTGTCAAATATCTCTCGAATACTATTATAAAGGGTGCTTATCTGTTTGTCATCCAATTCGCTAGCGGGAGTTGTTTTTTCAATTTCAACTGTTTCATTTGACCTTTGAATAATTTCTTCAGCATATAAACTTCCCAGTCCGTTCATTGCAAGTGTTCTTACAACATCCTTATCGCTGTTTTCAAATATTTCCTTTAATTCATCTTCAGATATAGTGATGGGATTCATTCCTCTTTCTTCGGGGAAAACATATTCTCTTTTTGAGCTTATGTCTCTACTGCTCATCTGTTTTCTTTTAAGAGGTAAAATTATGTTGTCCTCATCATCTAAAAGGATTATGTTTCCCTTGTCAAATAATTCAACTATTAATGTGTAATATTTGTCCTTTTTAAATTTCATTACAATTACACGATCAAAATTATGTTGTTTAATGCTTTCCAAATGAGCTCCCTTGAGCCTTTTTCTTAAAAGCATTGGAAATGTTGGAGGGGTAGTAGGATTTTCAAGAGGGTACTGGCTAGTATGTATTCTGGAGCCACATTGCATGACCAAATCTACTCTGCCGGTTCCTGCAACATGAAATCTCATAACTACGATATCTGAAGTGGGTTGGAATGATTTATCGACTCTAGCTCCACTTAATAAATTATTTAATTCATCACTTATTGTATAAATGTCTACGTTAGACATGGATTTCATTATTTAACACCTTTTTCATCAATACTTTAATATATTATAACTCACTAAAATTATATTAATATATTTAATTTAATGGAGGATATTAATGGACACTACTATAAAAGTTACAACTATTCATATAATTGCCGCACTTGTTGCAGCATTAATATCAACCGGTTTGTCTGCTGGTTGGTTTGGATTTAAAAATGATGTCTTCGCATTATTTGTTGCAGTAATTATATTATATTTTGTGGGTCAATTTTCACAAAAGATCGCTGGAGATGAAATCTCCGGATTTACTCAATGGTTATGGGATGGAATATCACCATTTTTCTTCACATGGGTTATTGCATACACATTATTCATGATGTATCTATAAACCGCCAAAGAATAACCATATAAATACTATTAATAAAGCAGTAATCAATAAGACTGGAGCTATAATTTTGCTAACAGCAACAACGGAGCTGATTGTTGAGATTAACTCTGTTGAGTTGTTTGGGCCGAATGTATTCAGGCCAATAATCTTTTCGGTTCCAGTTCCAACTTCTACTTTTTCTAAATCTTTCATCGCTTCTTGAATACTGATTTTTACATATTCTATAATTTCAGGTCTTTTTGCAACTCCAATTGGATTATATCCTCTGGAAATTGTATTAACAGTATGAGTATCAGTTGTCATTACTTCAATTTCATCTATTTCCAAATCACTAACGGCATCAATGATTTCTTGTCTGAATCCGATTTCCATATTATTTGAATCAAAAAGAACATAAGCGGTTCTCTGACCTGCAACTTCAATAATCATTGTTTTTATACCGCTTTCACCAATTCCTTCCTGTTTATCCAGGTCTTCCATATTATTTTGATAACAGCCTACCTTAATCTCATATTTTTCCTGTTCAGGATTGATTTTATCAATAACCTCAATCAATTGGAAAACTTCAGAGTTTCCTGGAAGAACTTCTCCACTTTCTGCAGTGAATGAATTGTGGCAGTCTACGATTACTGAATCCTTTACTTTGCATCGGCTTCTACTTTGAGCCATCATTGTAAGTCCGACACCAAATTCGATATCATCAACGGCTTCCGGAGCAAATGTGGACAAAATCACCATTCCCTCATTGAAGAATTGAACCCCAATATTTGCTTTTTCTGAATTGTATCTGATGAATCTGCTTGCATATGGATCGTATTCTACATTATCCAATCCTTTTTTAACTGAATCTTCGATTTTATCTATTTCTGAAACTGCAATCGGATTGAAGTCATGTGTTGAAGGTCCATGGGCAACCATTGTAAAGTGTTCAAATCTATCTGCAAGTATTGTTGGCATATTGGATCCACCTAAATCTCCAAGTGGTCCGGGATGGACGGAAGGGGATATGAACAATGCTTTTATTTTGCTTTCAGTCTTAAAGCTGATGAATGTCACAACGGTATCGATAGCTTCACTCATCGGTTCAAACAGTCTTTCAAGAGAATTTGAGCCTTCATTCATATGTGCAATAAATAAGCTTAATAAATCCAGAACTCCAATTCCTAAATTTTTCTTGAATGGGGATGCGATAACTCTAATAAATGCATAAATGGCTAAAACGAATATTATTGCAGCTATCATTGCTTTAATAGTGATTTGCAAAATTGCTGGGCCTATGAAACTAGTATCAGTAGTTAAAAATGTTATGAGTGTGTATAATGCTAAAATAAGGATTGGCTGGATTAAACCTGCTGTTGCAGCAATTGAAAATCTTACCTTTGATGTTGTCCAGAATACTAATGTATTGAACCCATAGATTATTACACAACCGAATAATAATGAATTTAAGAACAAGTTGGTATTAAATATTCTTGATAGTATAGTTCCGCCAATCAGAATCAAACCTAAAAAGGTCATTGAAAGAGCGCATAGAAACATTGAATGCTTAATCTTTAGGTTTATTCCATGAAGAACGCTTATCACCTGTTGATTTAATGCCCCGCTCATTATTGAACTGAATCCTAAAACTATTAAACCAAATAAACCTCCAGATATTATGGATTCCAGAAGTCCAAAACTTGGAAATAGATTAATCACATATGTAACACTTCCGATAATGATACTAATCAAAAGCATTCCCATTATGGAATATTCAGTTTTTGGCAGGGTTGTGATATACTTTGATAATCCTGCTACACTACTCATACTTGACATTTTTTTTTACCCATTACATTTATTAAATCTAAAAATTTTATATTACTATAGAATATATGTTTTCTTTATAAATAATATTTTTTGATACAAGGTGAATAAATGGAAAAAAAATTAAATGTTCCAATTAAAGATGAAGACTTAAATGAGTTAAAAGCAGGGGATGTAATTTATTTAACCGGAAATATTTTAACAGCTAGAGATCAAGCTCACAAAAGAATTATCGAACAAGGAGCTCCATTAAACATTGAAGGGGCAGCCATATTCCATGCAGGCCCGATTATTTCTGAAAAAGATGGCACTTATGAAATGGTGGCTATTGGCCCTACTACTTCAATGAGAATGAATCCCTATCAAAGTGATGTTCTAGACATGGGGGCTAAAATTGTGATTGGCAAAGGTGGAATGGACGATACTGTAAGAGAAGCTTTGATAAGGAATAAAGCCCTTTATGTTGTAGCTACTGGAGGATGTGCCGCATTATATGTCGATGCTGTTGAAAAAATTGAAGGTGTAGATTGGTTAGACCTTGGAATGCCCGAAGCAATATGGAATCTAAAAGTTAAAGATTTTGGCCCACTTATTGTTGCAATGGACAGTAACGGCAATAGTTTGTATGATTGATATCATCATTAAAAAGGAATACTTATATATCATTTAATTTATAGTATATTTTGATTTACATTAATCATTTAATAGATAAAATTAAAGGAAGTGTAATTATGGCTGATATTAATGAAGTTGCTGAAAAAAAGTTTAAATCAAGAATGACAAAAATTAGAAAATGTAACAGAGAACCTGAAGAAAAAGCAAAGTTTTCTGAAAAATTTGGTACTTCTTTTGAAATAGAATTCCAAAACAAGAATCCTGATAAACTCACTGATGGTATAACTATTTTTACAAGTCCTGAAGGTAAAGTTTTATTCGCTGAATATTACTATCAAATCCCTGAAGATGAAGAATATACTTCCATTGATATTAATGAAAAACAATTAAAATCAATTATTGAGTTCTTTGAAGATTATAAATTAGAATTAGATGACTCTGATTAGATGATAGTTGATAGCTCTTTAGATGAAGTCAAAAAAAGGGAGAATGCCCTTTCAATTATAAAGAATATAGTTGAAACTAGTGGCAGGTCTTCTTTATTCGATTTAACAGGTTTATCTGGAGGTTTTATTGCAAATCCTTCAGAACTTAGTTTGTTGGAAACATATGTCGGTCCAGCTATTTTTGAAGATGACCTTCAGGAAGTTGGAAAAGAGCATATGGGTGGTGAAAAAGTTTTACCATTAAATAGAACTTCTTCAGGTATTTTAGCTACAATCTTAACATTAGTTAAGGAAGATTCTAACGTAGTACATTACCTTGCCGAATTGCCTGCTCATCCATCAATTCCAAGAAGCTGTAAGTTAGTTGGTGCTAATTACTTTGAAACCGATAATTTTGATGAGTTTTCAATCCCTGAAAACACTTCATTAGTTATTGTCACCGGATCTACAATGGATCATAAGGTCATTGATGAAGGTGAATTTAAAAAAGTAATTGAAATGGCACATGAAAAGGATATTCCGGTCATGGTTGATGATGCATCAGGGGCTAGACTTAGAACTGTTGTCTTCAATCAAGCCAAAGCATGTGATTTGGGAGCCGATATTGCAATAACTAGTACTGATAAACTAATGCCAGGTCCAAGAGGAGGATTAATGGCAGGTAGTGAAGAGTTAATTGACAAAATTAAAGTTAAAGTAAATCAATTTGGTCTTGAAGCTCAACCGCCAGCAGTTCTTGCAATGTTAAATGGAATAAAAAATTTTAAAGAGGATAATCTAAAGGATAGTTTTTCTAGAAAAGACGAGTTATTTGATTTATTAAATGAAAAATTCACTAATTTTGATAAAACCCCAACTGGAGTCATGATTTCTCCTGAAGGTTTGAGTAATGAAATATCAGTTTCACACAATTTATCCGAAAATGATTTGGCATTCGTATTTTCATTTATTTTATTAAAAGAGCATGGAATTATTACAATTCCGCCAGTTTCAATGCCGGGTGCATCTGCAACAATTAGATTTGATTTGTCAACTGCCGATGCATTTAATTTAGATTTAAATGATTTAAATAAAAAAATAGAATCTTCATTTGATAGATTACAGGGCGTAATCACAAATGAAGAAGAATGTAGGGAGATTGTATTTAATTCTTGATTATACATTCTCCGGAAATTACTTTTTCTAAGGTTCCATCAATTTTTTCAACGATTAGTGCACCTTCTTTACCAATTCCAACAACATATCCATCGTAATATTTGTTGAATGGGGTTCTTACTTCTACAATTTTACCAATTGTATATGAGCGTTTTCTCCATTCTTTTAATATTTCTTCATATCCTCCTTGGTTGAAAAGTTCACTAATTATTTCGAATTCTTCTAAAAATGTTTTGATTAAAAGATTTTCATTTCCAGTTCTGCCAAGCTCTTCTTTTAGAGTGGTTGTACCTACTTGCAATTCTTCAGGGAAATCCTCAACATTTAGGTTTGCATCAATGCCCACACCGATAATAACATTTTCAATAGTGTTGAATTTAGCAACCGCTTCAGTTAAGATTCCGCAGACTTTTTTACCATTAATCATTATGTCATTTGGCCATTTGATTTCAGGATTTTCAACACCAAGCTTTTCAAGGGTTTTTGCAACTGCTACTCCAGTTGCTAATGTTATAAGTGGAAGTTTGGAGTGGTCTACATTAGGATTCAATATGATTGATAGCCATACTCCTCCTAATGGGGATTCCCATGCTTTTCCAGATCTTCCTCTTGCATTTGTTTGTTTTTCAGAAATTATGACAGTTCCGTTATCAATTTCGTTCATTGATAAAAATTTTGCAACAGTATTGGTTGAGCTTACTTCATTGTAAACAAAGATATTTTGCCCAATATATTCTGTGTTCAATTCTTTTGAGATTTCAGATGATTTGATATATTCGGTTTCCTGTTTTCCAATTTCCTGAACAATGCTTGAAAAGTCAAGGATGTCTACTTTTTTTATTTCATCAATGGCATCTTCGGAAAGCTTGCCTTCTTTTTTTAATAATTTTATAATTTCAGTACGCATGAATCAATCTCCAAATTTATTTTTGCATTTGTTTATGTTTGATTGCATTTTGATATGAGCCTACTGCAGCGGAAATTGCAGCAATCTTTTTAGCTGGCATGAAAGTGGATTTCAATCTGTTTTCATAGTCCATATCTTCCTCAATGACATTGTGCATTTCTTCTTCAATTCCCTTTTTGTAGGTATCAATGAAATGGGTGTTCAAATCACCAGATAAGAAATTTGGATTTCTTAAAACAGCTTTATGGAATGGAATTGTAGTTTTAACACCTAAAATGATGTATTCACGTAATGCCCTTTTCATTCTGTTTATTGCATCGTCCCTGTTTCTTCCATAGGTAATTAATTTGGAAATCATTGAGTCATAGAATGTTGGAATTGTGTAGTTCATGTATACTCCACTATCCAAACGAACGCCAGGTCCTCCAGGTGATCTGTAACCTGTGATTTTACCAGGATTTGGTGCAAAGTCATTAAGAGGGTCTTCTGCATTGATACGGCATTCAATAGCATGACCGTTAACTACAATGTCCTTTTGCTCTAAAGTCAATTCATCACCGTTGGCTATTCTGATTTGTTCTTTAATTAAGTCAGTATTGGTAATCAATTCTGTTATCGGGTGTTCTACTTGAATACGTGTATTCATTTCAAGGAAGTAATATTCGCCGTTATCGTATAGGAACTCCACTGTACCTGCACTTGTGTATCCGATGTATTCTGCAGCTTTAACAGCACTTCCACCCATTTGTTCCCTTAGCTCTTCAGTCATAATTGGGGAAGGTGCCTCTTCTAAGAGTTTTTGATGTCTTCTTTGGATTGAACATTCCCTATCAGCAACATGAATTACATTTCCGTGTTCATCTGCTAAAAGTTGGAATTCGATGTGACGTGGTTTTTCAAGGTATTTTTCAATAAATACTGTTGAATCTCCAAAGTTTGTTGATGCAACTGATTGAGTAGATTCAATTGCACGAACAAGTTCATCTTCTTCGTACACTGCACGCATACCAATTCCTCCACCACCGGCGGAAGCTTTAACGATTACCGGATAACCAATTTGTGCAGCTATATCTTTTGCTTCTTCAATATCTGTAATTCCTTCAGGTGTTCCTTCAATAACTGGCACTCCTGCTTTTTTCATGAGAGCTTTTGATGTGATTTTGTCCCCCATTTTATTGATTACATCTCCACTTGGTCCAATGAGTTTAATTCCATTTTTTTCACATTCTTGTCCGAAGTGAGCGTTTTCAGCTAAAAATCCATAACCTGGGTGTATTGCATCTGCACCAGATTCAAGAGCAATATCAATAATTTTTTCGATATTCAAATATGATTTTGCTGGTGAAGGATTACCCAATGGATAGCTTTCATCTGCATAATTTTTGTAAAGAGAAGTAGAATCTGCATCAGAGTAAATGGCTACAGTATCGATATCAAGTTCACGACATGCTCGCATAACTCTTATTGCAATTTCTCCTCTATTTGCAATTAATACTTTTTCAAACATTTGAAACCTCAAAATAATTTTTTTTGTTAATAATATAATTATATATTATATGATATATTAAATATTTGATTAATGAAAAACATTACTCGTAAAAAACATTTAGAAATTAAACTTCAGTCCATTCCAACTCATCCAAAACCGAAGGTTGGACTTGAACAGTATACCACTCCATCCATTATAGCATCTGATTTAATATGGAATGCTTATTCATTGGGTGATATTGAAGATATGAATGTCATTGATTTGGGTTGCGGCACAGGAATCTTTGCAATCGGCTGTGCATTGATGGGTGCAAATTTGTCAATTGGTGTGGATGTGGATGTTGATTCCATTAATCTGGCATGTGAAGTTAAAGATAAGTTAAAATTGGACAATGTAAAATTCATCAATAAGGACATCATTGATTTTAATGAGGGTTATGACGTAAATACTGTATTTCAAAATCCTCCATTTGGATCTCAAAGAAAAGCAGAAAGCGGTCAGGATTTAAAGTTTGTCAAAAAGGCTATTGAATTGGATCCTGAAGTTTTATATTCATTTCATATGGCATCAACTGAAGAATTTTTAATAAATCATTATGAAAATAGCAATTTAAAAATAACCCATATTTTCAGGTACAAGTTCCCAATTCCTAAAATTTATGATTTTCACACAAAAGAAAAACAGAATGTTGATGTTATTGTGATAAGAGCCGAATTGTAAGGTTTAATATTTTTTCATTTTCTTATTTTTTCTCATTTTATATCAAAAAAACAATACCTTTATATAGTGCATGGTATAGATTTAATATTAATATATTCTCTGAGTATACAAAAGTTGGTAGCATAAAAAAGAAGCTACAGATATTATAATTGATATAATATTTTGTAAATGTGTAAGTCTATTTAGTGATAGCTATATAAATGTAGGGTAATCTTTATATACTTTAGTTTACATAATGTAAGGTAATGTATAAAGATGAGCTATCTATATTTATTCCAAACTCGTTTCTTTCTGAGTCTAAAGATCTTAAAATTCGTACTTATAAAGTAGGTATTTTAGGTAGAGCTTTAGCTATTTTTCAAGCAGATAATGTGGTTATTTACAATGATGACCATGTTAAAAATGAAGATGGAGAAATGGACGGATCTTTTATTGCTGAAGTTTTAAATTATATGAATACTCCTCAATATTTGAGGAAACAAGCATTTCCTATAAGGCCAGAACTTAAGCATGTAGGTATTCTTCCACCGCTTAGGACTCCTCATCATCCTGTTAATAGTCAACCAGACGTGGGGGATTATAGACAAGGTTTCACTGTTAAAAGAAATAAGAAAGGAACTTATGTTGATATAGGTATGGATAAACTTGCATTCTGTAAAGAGCAACTTTCAGTCAAAAAAATTTTTGACTTTAAGATTACTAAAATTGCTAAGAAAGAAGTAATAGTCACACCTGATAAACCAGATGACGTTTACTGGGGATATAATGTTATGTCCTCTACTAAGAGTCTTAAAAATAGCTTAAAATTAATTAAACCTGATCTTGTTGTTGAAACTACAAGATATGGAGATTATATTGATTCTATTTTTGATGAATTAAAACATAAAGTAGATGAATCCAAAAGTATTGCTATTTTATTTGGTGGCCCTTATTCTTCAATATCAGAAGATGTTTCAAGTGGAAATTGGGATTTAGTTAAAATCAATACTATTCCTAATCAAGGAACAGAGACTGTAAGGACTGAAGAGGCAGTTGTCGCTACACTTTCTTTATTTAACTTTATTAGATTTTAATTCTCTTTAATATTAGTTTTACACTACTAATAGATAACTTGCTCAACTTTTTATACATTAATGTTTTTAGGACTCTCCTAAAAATAAACTTAGCACAGAATGATTTATACATTAAATATATTCTTGATTGTGCTTCAATTGAATTAGACTCAATGGAATATATTGAAATTTGATATTTATCTAGTTGTAATCCTTTTTACAGCTATTTATTAATTCGATGAAGTTATATTTTATATGATTTTGTCAAACTTCATTAATAGCTTTTAATTTGGCTATTAATCAAAAAAATTAAATTGATTTAAAAAATAAGGAAAAAATATTAATAAGGAGGTAAAATTAAATGGTTAGACATCACCAGCCAAGGAAAGGGTCTGTTGCTTTTAGTCCAAGGAAAAGAGCAGCAAAAGAAACCCCTAGAGTAAAGGCTTGGCCTCAAATTGATGAACCAAAATTACTCGGCCTCGCAGGATATAAAGTCGGTATGACTCACGCTTTAGTCACTGATACTGATAAGAATTCTCCTACCAGTGGTATGGAAGTATTCACTCCAGTAACTGTATTGGAAGTTCCTCCGGTCGTTGTAATGGGAATTAGAGCTTATGAAAAAACTTCTCGTGGTTTGAAAGTAATCACCGAAGTACTTGCAGATAATTTGGATGAAGAACTTTCTAGGAAAATTTCTCTTCCTAAGGAGTATAATAAATCCGAAGCTATTGCTAGAATACAAGGTGCATTAGAAAACACAGAGGAAATTAGGGTATTAGTACACACAAATCCAAAAGTAACTAGCGTACCTAAGAAGAAACCAGATATCTTTGAATGTGGTATTGGTGGATCCAATGTTGAAGAAAAATTGAATACTGCATTAGAATTATTAGGTAATGAAGTAAAAGCTAGTGAAATCTTCAATGAAGGAGAATTTTGTGATGCAATTGCAACTACAAAAGGAAAAGGATTCCAAGGTGTAGTAAAAAGATGGAATATTAGAATCCAATACGGTAAAGCTGTAAGAGCAGGTAAAGGTAGACACGTAGGTTCTATTGGACCTTGGACACCTAGAAGAACCATGTGGACTGTAGCTCAAGCAGGTCAAATGGGATACCACAAAAGAACTGAATTTAACAAAAGGATTTTAAAAATTGCATCAGCAGATGAAGTTGACCAAATTAACCCAGATGGTGGATTTGTTAAATACGGTCTTGTTAAAAATGATTACGTTTTAGTTAAAGGATCCCTCCCAGGACCTTCTAAAAGATTAGTAATCTTAAGACAACCTATCAGACCTAATAATAAAGCTGAGGATATACCTCAAATTAACTACATAAGTACAAAATCTAAACAAGGGGTATAATCATGAAAGTTAACGTTTATTCTATTGAAGGGGAAGTCAAAGAACAAATTGAACTTCCAGCTATTTTTGATGAAGTATATAGACCAGATTTAATCAAAAGAGCCGTACTTTCTGCACAATCCGCTAGAGTACAACCATGGGGTAATGACCCAATGGCAGGTAAAAGAACTTCCGCTAAAGGATGGGGTTCAGGTAGAGGTACCGCTAGAGTACCTAGGATTAAAAATGGTTCTAGAGCAGCTTTTGTACCAATGGCTATTGGTGGTAGACAAGCTCACCCAACTAGAGCAGAAAAAAATCACCATGAAAAAATCAACATAAAAGAAAGAAGATTCGCTATCAGATCTGCTGTTGCTGCAACTACCAATAAGGAAATTGTAGAAAACAGAGGTCACAAAGTAGAAGATTTAGAACAAGTTCCTATCATTGTTGAAGATGATATTGAAGCAGTAAAAACTGCAAAACAAACTCGTGAAATCTTCCAAAAATTAGGCGTTTATGATGATATTATTCGTGCAAAAGAAGGTAAAAGAATAAGAGCTGGTAGAGGTAAAACCAGAGGAAGAAAATACAAAAAGGTAAAAGGTCCTCTCGTAGTTGTTGGTGAAGATAACGGCATTTCTTTAGGTGCAAGAAACCATGCTGGTGTAGATGTTGTGGTTGCTGAAAACTTAAATGCTGAATTATTAGCTCCTGGTACTCATGCAGGAAGACTCACTATTTACACTAAATCAGCTGTTGAAAAGTTAGGAGGTTTATTCCAATAATTTGGAAAAATAGGTGATTATTATGGATGCATATTCAATTATTATTAAACCTCATGTTACTGAAAAAACCATGAATCTCATTGATTTAAATAATGAAATTACTTTTGTTGTACGTCGTACCGCTAACAAAAAGCAAATCAAAAGAGCTTTTGAAGAGCTATTCGAAGAAAAAGTAGCAAAAGTTAATACTCATATTACCACTAAAGGTGAAAAAGTAGCATATATTAAACTTGTTGAAGAAGAAATGGCAGAAGAACTCGCTGTCAGATTAGGAGTATTCTAAGGAGGAATTTGAATGGGAAAACGATTAATTCATCAAAGAAGAGGAAGAGGAACTCCTGCTCACCGTGTTGCTTCTCATCGTTTTAAAGATAAAATTAGATACAGATCTTACGATGCTTTAGAAAAAGAAGGTAGTATCAAAGGAAAAGTTATTGATATTGTACATGACCCAGCAAGAACCGCTCCTATTGCAGAAGTAAAATTCGAAAATGGTGAAAAGAAATTTATATTAGCACCTGAAAGCATTCAAGTCGATGATGAAATTGAATGTGGTATTTCTGCTCCTATTAAATTTGGTAATACATTACCACTTGCTGAAATTCCTGAAGGTACTCCAGTTTATGATATCGAAAACACACCAGGTGATGGTGGACGTTTTGTAAGATCTTCTGGAACTTATGCTAATGTTGTTACTCATGATGCTAACCAAACTGTTGTTGAATTACCATCTGGGGAATTAAAATACTTAAATCCTAACTGCCGTGCTAGTATTGGTGTAGTAGCTGGTGGAGGAAGAAAAGATAAACCATTCCTTAAAGCAGGTAAAAAATGGCATGCTTATAAAGCTAAAGGTAAGAAATTCATGACTGTAAGAGGAGTCGCAATGAATGCTGTTGATCACCCTCACGGGGGAGGTAACAGACAACATCCTGGTCGTCCAACTACTGTTTCCAGACATGCACCACCAGGAAGAAAAGTTGGTTCAATTGCAGCTAAGAGAACAGGTTTAAAAAGATAGATAGAGGGTGTTTCATTGGCAAGAAAAGTTTTTAAATATAAAGGTTATACTCTTGAAGAATTACAAGCTATGTCTTTAGAGGAAGTAATGGAATTATTCCCTGCAAGACAAAGAAGATCTTTAAAGAGAGGATTCTTACCAAGACAACAAATTGTTTTGGATAAAATGAGAAAATTAAATAAAGAAGGAACTAAAGATGGTCGTCCTGTTGTAGTAAGGACCCATTGTAGAGACATGATTGTTATACCGGAAATGGTTGGAACTACTTTCGGTATTTATGATGGTCAAAATTTTGTTGAAGTCACTATTGCGCCAGAAATGATTGGTCATTACTTTGGTGAATACGCACCAACAAGAAAAAGAGTTCAACACGGAGACCCAGGTATGGGTGCTACCAGATCATCCATGTTTGTACCACTTAAATAAGGAGATTAGAACATGGCTAACAAATATGCTTATAATAAAGAAGTTGATGAAGCAAAAACTGCACGTGCTATGGCAAAATCTCTTAAGATTTCTCCAAAGCACAGTGTTGAAATTTGCAGTGCAATCAGAGGAATGGAAGTAGAAAAAGCTAAAGCTTACTTAGCAGATGTTATTGCAATGAAAAAATCTGTTCCTTTCAAAAGACACAACAAAAAAGTTGGTCACAGAAAAGGACAAGAAGGTTGGCCTTCCGGAAGATACCCTGTTAAAGCAGCAGAACAAATTTTAAAAGTTTTAGAAAATGCTGAAGCTAACGCAGAGTACAAAGGTATGGACACAGAAAAATTATTCATTGAACACATTTCATCTCACAGAGGTGTTGTAATTCCTGGTTATATCCCAAGAGCATTCGGTAGAATGACTCCGTTTAACACACCTACTACTCATATTCAAATTGTATTACAGGAGGCTAACTAATGATAGAAAAAGATTTCGTTAAAGAAGGCCTTAGAAGAACTAGAATTGATGAATACTTAGAAAAAGAACTTGAAAGAGCCGGATACGGTGGTATGGAAGTTCAAATTACACCTTTAGGTACTATGGTTATTGTTTACGCAGAAAGACCTGGTATGGTAATTGGTAGAGGTGGAAAAAACGTAAGAACTATTACCAACACTCTTAAAACTGAATTTGGTTTAGACAATCCTCAAATTGAAGTTAAAGAGGTTGAAGTTCCAGAACTTAACCCTAAAATCATGGCTTACAAAATTTCTAACATGTTGCAAAGAGGTATGCACTTCAGAAGAGTTGCTTACTCTACCATTCGTAGAATTATGGGTGCTGGAGCTCAAGGTGTAGAAGTTACCATTTCCGGTAAAATCAGAGGTTCTAGATCTGCTGTAGCAAAATTCGTTGAAGGATACATCAAAAAATGTGGAGAACCTTCCATCAGATTTGTAGAAGAAGGTTTCGCTACTGCTGAATTAAAACCTGGTGTATTAGGTATTTATGTAAGAATTATGCCTCCGGATACTGTATTACCTGATTCAGTCGAAATTCTTCCTCCAAAAGTCATCATTGAAGAAGATGGTGAAGTAACTGAAGAAGAAATCGATGTTGAAACCGAAGAAATCATCGAAGAGGAAATCATCGAGGAAGTTGAAGATCTCGAAGAATTAGAAGAAGTAATCGAAGAAGAAGTTGTTGAAGAAGAGTCTACTGAAGAAGTAGAAGAAGAAGATAGTTAGATACAAATTTAATTATCTGTAAAGAGTTGGAACAATGGCGATTTTAAGAAGTAAAGAAATTTGGGACATGGAAGTTGATGAGATTCAAGATAAATTAGTTGAACTCAGAACTGAATTATCCAAAAATGTTTCTAAAAGTGCAGCTGCCGGGGTAGTTGAAAACCCTGGGAAAATTAGAGAATTGAAAAGAACAATTGCTCGTGTTCTTACAATATTGAATGAAAAACAAAAGGAGAATTAAATGTCAAAAATCTGTGATGTATGTGGGCTTCCTGAAGAACTTTGTGTTTGTGAAGAAATTGCACGTGAAGTTCAAACTCTAAAAGTTTTTACAGTTAGAAGAAGATTCGGAAAACTCATGACTATTATCGAAGGTATAGATGAACACGATATCGATATTAAAGAACTTACAAAAACTCTTAAGGCAAAATGTGCTTGCGGAGGAACTGCTAAAAATGGTCAAATTGAACTTCAAGGAGACCATAAGGTAAAAGTTAAATCAGTTTTATCTGATTTAGGTTTTTCATCAGACACTATCGAGATTCGTGAATCTAAAAAGAACAGTAAAAAAAGGAGATAATTCATCTACTCGATATGTTTTTCAATTAAATTTTGTAATTTTCTGCATAATTTATTGTAAATGTTACATTAAGAGATGGAATTATGATTACTTCAAAAAATTTAGTGCATCATGAATTCATTGGATTGAAAGTTCATGCAACAAATTTGAAGAATAAGTCTCTTAATTTAAAGGGAACAATTATTGATGAGACAAAAAATACCATTAAAATTGAAGAAGTTGATAATACCGAGAAAATAATTCCTAAAAAAGGCAATCTCTTCGTATTCGAACTTCCGAACGGGGAAAAAGTTGAAATTAATGGTAATATCTTGTCCATTCGTCCTGAAGATAGAATAAAAAAAAGGTTTAAAAAAATATAAATGGTGATAATATGGTTGGGCTTAACGTTCAAGAACCAGAAACTACATGTGATGATCCTAACTGCCCTTTCCACGGGACTTTACCTGTAAGAGGTCAAGTTCTTGAAGGAATTGTAGTAAGTAATAAAGCAGAAAGGACTATTACTGTTGAACGTAGTTACTATAAATTCATTAAAAAATACGAAAGATATGAAAAAAGGAAATCTAAAATCAATGTTCACAAACCAGATTGTTTACATGTGAATGTTGGTGATTCTGTAAAAATTGCAGAATGCAGACCATTAAGTAAAACTAAACATTTTGTTTTAGTTGAAGTTAAAGGAGAGTAATTATTATGAAACCATTAACCTCAAGTGTATCTAAAGCATTACCGATTGGAGCAAGACTTCAATGTGTTGACAATACTGGTGCTCGTGAAATCCAAATTATATCCGTTAAAGGATATAAAGGTGTAAGAAGAAGACTCGACGTAGCTGGTGTTGGAGATTTAGTTGTTGCTTCTGTTAAAAAAGGAACTGCAGACATGAGAAGAGAAGTTGTTAATGCAGTTGTAGTTAGACAAAAAAAGGAATATAGACGTGCTGACGGTCTTCGTGTAAAATTCGAAGATAATGCTGCTGTTATCATTACTCCTGAAGGAGTTTTAAAAGGATCTGAAATCAGAGGTCCTGTTGCTAAAGAAGCAGCTGACAGATGGCCAAGTGTTGGTAGTGCAGCAAGTATTTTAGTATAGGTGAAAAAATGTCAAAACAACCAAGAAAACAAAGAAAAGCTCTTTATAATGCTCCTGCTCACGCACGTGGAAAACATTTAAGTGCTTCTTTAAGTAAAGATTTAAGAGAAAAAATCGGAACTAGATCTTTACCAATTAGATCAGGAGACAAAGTTAGAGTTCTCCGTGGAGATTTCAAAGGACATGAAGGCGAAGTTCTTAGTGTAGACTATGGTTCATACAAAGTAACTATTGAAGAAGTTACCTTATCAAAACCTGACGGAACTGCTACATTCCTCCCAGTTGATCCATCTAACTTAGTAATTATTGATGCAGATTTAAAAGATGATAAAAGAATAAAAAATAAAGGAGATAATTAATATGGCTAAAATGGGATCTAGAAAACATCTTAAAAGATATAAGGCACCAAAATCCTGGCCTATTCATCCTAAAGAAGACACCTGGACTGTAAAACCTTCCCCAGGTTCTCACTCTATTATTGATTCTATTCCATTAACTTTAGTTATCAGAGATGTATTAAAATTAGCAGATAATGCTAGAGAAGCAAAAAGAATCATCAACTCTGGTAATGTTTTAGTAGATGGAAGAGTTGTTAAAGATTATAAATTCCCAGTTGGATTTATGGATATTATTGAAATTCCAAAAACTGGTGAATCTTATAGAGTTCTTTTAGATAGAAAAGGCAGATTACAATTAGATTTAATTGATGATAATAGTGCTAAATTATCTAAAATTGTTAATAAAACTACCATCAAAGGTGGAAAAACTCAATTAAACCTTCACGATGGTAAAAACGTAATCATTGATGAAAATGATTATTCTGTTGGAGATGTTATTTGTTTAAAAGTACCTGAACAAGAAATTGTTGAAGTATATCCTTTACAAGAAGGAGCTACTGTACTTGTTACTGGTGGTAAACACACTGGTGAATTAGGTACCGTTTCTGAAATTATTGAAAACAAATCTACTAATCCAAATACTATTATTATTGAAAATAGTGCTAAAGACGAATTTTTAACTTTAAAAGATTACGCATTTGTTGTTGGAACTGATGAACCAGCAATATCTTTATTGGAGGTTAATAAATGAACCCAATGAATGAAGTACGTATCGAAAAAGCTACTGTCAGCATTGGTGTTGGTGAAGCAGGTGAAAAGTTATCTCGTGCAATTACCTTATTAGAAAATATGTTCGACCAAACTCCTGTTAAAACTTACTCTAAAGTAACTAACCCAGAATGGGGTATTAGGAAAAAACAACCAATCGCATGTAAATTAACTTTACGTGGAGAAAAAGCTGATAAAGCTATCGATATGGTGTTAGAAGGTATTAGTAGAAATATTAAACCTACTCAATTTGATGCACAAGGAAATCTTTCTTTTGGTATCAGAGAACATATTGATATTCCTGGAATGAGATACAATCCGGATATCGGTATTTTCGGTATGAATGTTTCTGTTACTTTTGAAAAACCAGGTTACAGAATTTCCAGAAGAAAAATTAGACAAAAGAAAGTTCCTCAAAAACATAGAATTTCTAAAGAAGAAACTATGAAATACATGGAAGAAAATTTCAATGTTAATTATGTAACTGAATAAGGTGATATTTTGCCAAGAAAATACGGTAAAGCTTCAAAAAAATGTAGTCGTTGTGGAGACCATTCTGCTATGGTTAGCAGATATGGAATTAATTTATGCAGACAATGTTTTAGGGAAGTAGCTCCTAAAATGGGATTTAAAAAATATAATTAGAGGTTTTAAATATGAGTCTTATGGATCCTCTTGCTGATGCTTTAACAAATATCAGAAATAACGAATTACAAGTGAATGATTCTTGTGTTATTTCTCCTGCTTCCAAATTAATTGGACAAGTGTTAAGCACCATGCAAAAAGAGAATTATATTGGTAATTTTGAATATATTGATGACAACAGGGCAGGAAAATTCATAGTAGAATTAGAAGGTAACATTAACAAATGTGGTGTTATCAAACCTCGTCATGCTGTTAAGAAAGATGAATTTGAGAAATTTGAAAAAAGATATTTGCCAGCAAAGAATTTTGGTATATTAATCGTCACAACTCCTGAAGGAATTATGACTCACAATGAGGCTAAGGAAAGAGGAATTGGTGGACGTTTGTTGGCTTACATGTATTAGGTGATAAAATGGTAGTAGCTGCAGCTATAAGGGAAGAAATTGAAATCCCTGAAGGCGTTGAAGTTATAAAGTCGGATCGTAGCCATGTCGTTCTGTGAGCCAAGGAGTTGAGGC
>NZ_JAZNAN010000104.1:0-11159 GCF_045586545.1 Methanobrevibacter sp. | reverse complement strand
CGATTTCGCAGGAGGTGCAGTTGTCCACATCAACTCAGGTATTTCCGCATTGGCTGTTGCATTAGTGCTTGGAAAAAGAAAAGATCCATCATTGATTCCGCATAATTTAGGATATGCTGTTTTAGGAGCAGCATTATTATGGTTTGGATGGATGGGATTCAACGGAGGATCCGGTCTTGCTGCAGATGGACTTGCAGCTAATGCTATTATTGTATCAAATGTTGCAGCAGCAATGGGACTTCTTGTTTGGACAATAATTGATACTTATGTTGTTGGAAAACCAACAGTATTAGGTGCAATTTCCGGTGCAGTAGCAGGTCTTGTAGGAATTACTCCGGCAGCAGGATTTGTCGATGTGTTTGGTGCATTATTCATTGGTGCAATAGCTCCAGTTGTTTCATACTTTGCAATCTATTACCTCAAACCAAAACTTGGTTATGATGATGCTTTAGATGTATGGGGTATTCACGGTATGTCAGGAGTATGGGGAGCAATAGCAACCGGTATATTTGCAGTCCCTGCAATCGGTGGTGCAGCAGGTTTAATAGCAGGAAATGCCAATCAGGTAGTAGTTCAGATAATAAGTGTAATAGCTACCATAATTTATTCATTTACAATAAGCTTTATACTTGCTAAAGTTCTAGATAAAGCTATGAACGGTATAAGAGTTGAAGAATATGAGGAAATCGGTGGATTAGATACTAATCTCCACGAGGAATCTGCATACAACTTCGGCTGATAGGAGTGAATATCATGAAAAGTATTGTTGCGATTATAAGACAGGAAAAATACATTGACGTAAAAAACGCCCTTCTTGCAGTAGGATGTGAAGGGATGAACGTCTCAGAAGTAAAAGGAAGAGGAAGTCAAAGAGGTATAAAGGAATCCTATAGAGGATCAAGCTACTGTATCGATTTGATTCCAAAAACACGTATAGAAATTGTTGTGAAGGATGAAGGAGTAGATACAATTGTAGAAGCAATTAAAAAAGGCGCACACACCGGAAACATAGGTGATGGAAAAATCTTTATCCATCCGATAGATAATGTGATTAGAATAAGAACTGGTGAAGAGGGGGACGATGCCGTGTAGTCCTCTGTATGACAAAGAGTTGAACAATATTATTGTTCTTATAATATCTCCCTGGGAAATAGTGCATAATGCATTATTTCCTCTTTTTTTAATAAGAAATTACCACACCATTTATGTCAGAAATGTCAACCCATGTTTGAATTCCCTGTATTTCATATAAGACACCGTTAATGTATTCATATGAGATTTCCTTGTTGTCACTGACTAGGTGAATGTTATTTCCATCGATTTCATCGACACGCTTGATGATTCCGCCATATTCATCGGATTCGGCCACAACAATATCTCCAACATGAACATCATGGGTTTTATTCAAAAGCACAGTTTGACCATCCTGCAGTGTTGGAAGCATTGAAGTTCCGTCCACATAAACAATAACTGGGATCTGGTCAGGTCCGATACTTGAATCGACATTGATTTCAGGGTCTATATTATATTTGCTGCAAATCCCTTCTACATTATTCTTATAGGTGCCGATATCGGTTGTTGTATCGTTCATTACATTGACCGTATACTCGCATATCTCCTCATTTAAACTATGGGCATCAACGTCTGAAAGGCTGTGGGTTTCAACAGTAACGTTTTCACCGTCGATGTAAATGTCGACAGTGTCATTAAATAAAAAAAGCATTCCGAAAACAACTATTAAAATCAGTATAACTAAAGCTAAAATAATCTTTTTAGCCATATTTTCACCCGTCCATGATGTTCAAGTCCATATTCAAAAGTGCTCTCATGGTTTCAATGTCTATTTGGCCTGGAGCGGTTACGTCGGTTCCTGCCGCAAAGGTGATTGGTGAGTCGAATTTAGCTGCCATGACTCTGGTATAGCTTCCCAAATCCCCCATGGAAATTGCTATTGTATTTTCGCAATGGGAAAGTACGGCAAGAATTGTCAATGTATCTTCTAGATTTTGTGGCATAAAAGCGACTTTAGCAATATCTCCCATTTCTTGTTCTTTTTCAACAATATAAAGAATTTCATTTAATTGGGGTGTTTTTTCGAAATCATGATAGGAAACAATGGTTTTAACACCACTATCATGGATTTTTTTAATGTATTCGTCATTGCTTTGAAGTTCAATGTCAACATAATCAACCAAATCACAGCATTCAAAAAGTATGTTGACCCTTTCTTCTTCACTTCCTTTAAAGGATCCTCCTTCTGAGCTGATTCTGTTGGTAGCAATCATTGGAAAATTAATCTCTTCGATTGTATTTTTGATTTCGGAAATATCCGGGTTTTTTAGAGCGTCTATTCTAAACTCCAAAATGTCTGCACCCTTGTCAATACAATCACGGGCTACTTCGATTACATCCTTGCAATTTTCTTGAAAGATAGGTATTGCAATTTTTGTTTGAGAATACATTGATTAATATATTTAACATGGCTATTAATTAAAGTTTCTTAATGTTTATATAAATTAAACAACAAATAATATATCAATAAAATATTTTATTTTATTATTTCAAAAATCAATTATACAAGGTGTTAATTTGAAAATTACGGCTATTGGTGCAGATATATCTCAAAATGATGTGTCATGTAGTGCCAAGCTAGTAGAAACCATAGAAAAGAACCTTCATTCAGTAAAAGAATTGGGCGCAAGGGACGTGGCACTTACAAATGTCACAGGTGATGATGTGGTCGTCAGCGCATTTGTAGAAGATGACTTGCTTGAAGTGGTTAATGAAGGTTTGGTCAACGTTTTAAAGATGAGTGCGGAAAACTTGGGGGATTTGTCCGGAATTTCACAGGATCCTGAAAACGCAGGTGAAGGAATTTCCTATGCTGAAGCAAACATAAGGCCGGATAGATATCCAGATGCAATTGTTTTGGGTTTCGATACATATGGGGGTGAGCCGTTTGTAGCGGATGTTGCAAACTCAGCGATTGATGCGGCAAAAGGTATTGCAAACTGTACTGACGTATCCGATTACATCGAAGCAAAAACAAGAAAGATACCTGGTGTCGGCTATGTTTCACCTGAAACCGATGATCCTGTTGTCGTTGCAACAGTCGAGAATATTGAATCAGTCGGTGTCATTGCCGGTGCAATGATTGGTGCTGCACTTGGAAACAAGAATGTTTATTTAGTTGAAAGAGGAACAACTTGTAATGTATTACCAGGCAGTGTAATTTTCTCAGCAACTGCGTTTATGAATGGAAATGTAATAGATCTAGCTGTTCCATTTGAAAATAAAACAAGAATACTAAGATAGGAGTTTTTTAGATATGATTTTATTAAATGAAGATACAAAATGTTTAGTTCAAGGGATAACCGGTAAACAAGGTTCATTCCACACAGAACAAATGTTAAATTACAATACAAATATTGTTGCAGGTATTACTCCTGGAAAAGGCGGTCAGAAATTCTTAGACCAGGTTCCAATTTTCAATTCAATTGAAGAGGCAAAAGAGGAAGTTGACATTAACGCTTCCATTATTTTCGTACCTGCAAAATTTGCAAAAGACGCCGCTTTTGAAGCAATCAGACATTTGGATTTGGTTGTTATCATTTCAGAGCATATCCCTGTTCATGACAGTATGAAAATCATGGCATATGCAAAAGAGATGGACACAACAATCATCGGTCCAAATACTCCGGGAATTATCTCTCCAGGTGTCGGTAAGCTAGGTATCATGCCAACTCACATTTTTGCTGAAGGTAATGTAGGGGTTATTTCAAGAAGTGGTACATTGACTTATGAAATCGCCAGTGAGCTTACCAATGCAGGAATCGGCCAAAGTACTGCGGTAGGTATTGGTGGAGACCCTGTTACCGGTGATAATTACGTTGATATATTGAAAAGGTTTGAAAAAGATGACCAAACAGATGCTGTTGTCTTGATTGGAGAAATTGGAGGAACAGCAGAAGAAAGAGCCGGAAAATACATTGCAGATGAAATGTCTAAACCGGTCGTATCCTACATTGCAGGAAGAACCGCACCGCCGGGCAAAAGAATGGGACATGCCGGAGCAATAATTCAAGGAAATTCCGGTACCGTTGAAAGTAAGACCAAAGCTTTGAATGAAGCCGGTGTGGACGTAGCTATTAAACCATCTGAAATTGTAGATTTACTTAAAAAGGTTATGTAATGACTCAGGAAATTATTGATAAATTATTAAATGGAGAAATGAAGCTTTATCAGGTTGATAAAGAAGTTTCCGCAAAAGAAGCAACAGATATAAGAAGAGAGTTTCTGGAGCAAAAATATGATATTAATCTGGAAAACATCTCAAATTATTCTCTTGATATGGAGAGGGCGTCCGCCCGTAACATTGAAAATTCCATTGGAGTTCTGCAGCTTCCTATGGGTATTGCAGGCCCATTGAAAGTAAATGGAGAATACTGTAATAGGGAGGTATTTGTGCCTTTGGCCACTTCCGAAGGAGCATTGGTTGCATCAGTAAACAGAGGGGCATCAACCATTACTGCATCCGGAGGTGCAAATGCAAGAGTAGTATCTGATATCATGACCCGTGCACCTGCAATTAAATGTGAAGGTGTTAGTGATGCATTGAAAATTAGACAATGGTTTATCGATAATTTTGACGAGCTAAAAACAATCGCAGAAAGTACAACTTCTCATGGTAAACTAATTAAAATTGACCCTATCTTAATTGTTGGAAGCTATGTTTATCCAAGATTCGTATTCTCAACCGGGGACAGTATGGGAATGAATATGGTAACAATAGCTTCTGAAAAAATCCTAGAAAAACTTGCACAGGACACTACTGCAACACATCTTGCATTAAGCGGTAATGTATGTGTAGATAAAAAACCAGCTGCTATAAATATTGTTGAAGGAAGAGGAAAAAGCGTTATAGCAGACATATTAATACCAAAAGAGATTGTAGCTAAAAAACTTAAAACTGAAGTCGATACAATCGTTGAAGTAAACACTGCTAAAAACTTAATCGGATCAGCCGCATCAGGCAGCATGGCATTCAATGCGCATTATGCAAATATGGTTGCAGCCATATTTTTAGCAACCGGCCAGGATGCAGCTCATGTTGTAGAAGGATCTTTAGGCATTACTACAGCAGAAAACCGTGATGGAGATTTATATTTCTCAGTTAACTTGCCGGACCTTCCAGTGGCTACCGTCGGTGGAGGAACCAGTCTTGAAGCAGCTCATGAAGGACTGGAAATATTGGGTGTTGCAGGTTCAGGCAAAGCCCGTGAATTTGCCGAAATTGTAGCATGTACTGTTTTAGCGGGAGAATTATCTTTAATCGGAGCTATTGCCGCAGGACACCTTGCAAGAGCACATCAGCAACATGGAAGAGGATAATATGGATGATTTCATAGATGCCCTGTATCCGGAAATCACTCTCGAAACTGATGATATAATAATGTCAATAGCAGTAAAAAAAGACTATTCTCAAATAAAAGATTTGGATAAAAGAAAAGAAGAATTCATTAAGGATTTGGAGGATTTCATTAAGGAATTCAGTGAAACTCCCGAATCCCGTGATTTTGTAAGCTATTTTGATGATTAGTATTTTCGAACTCCAAAGAGTAATATTTCTTAATCGTTCAATATCTATATTGTGGGAGTTTTCCTGCAATACACAAAATTAGATATTGACAATATCATTTTAAAACGGATTAATTTTTAAGATAATTCAAATTTAATTTTAATTTTAAAAGATTTAATGAGAAAATCTCATAAATCTTTTATTTGTTCTACAAAAATCTTTCAGCTTCGCTGAGGAATTCTTCTGCATGGGAGATCACTTCTTCAGCAATTTCTTGGTTAATGCAATCATTTGCACTGTAGTCGGCATCTTCTCGTATGGATTGGCTAGCCGCAAAATTTGCGTAAATTCCATGATCAAAATCCTCTTCATAAACGAATTTTAAGGAAAATAAGTTTATTAATCCTTGGTGGGTTTTGGCATTTAATCCTTTTTTCCTTAATAATGCTTTAGCCATTAAAAACATAGAATAATAAGCTAAACTTGCAGAATCTGTGTAGTTTCCAATTTCATATAATGTCTTGCTGGATGTTAGTTTGTCATATGATTTTTTGCATAGTTTTTCTATTTCACTCAAGAACAATTCCCTCTTTTAAAACATTAGTTAAAAAGGAATAATCTTTAGTTTCATTGAAAACATTTTCACTCATTACATGGACAGAAAGCAGTTCGCCTTCTTTTAAAACGGTATCTGCGATGATTGTAGAAATCTGAGGCCAAATATCCTTGCGATAATTGGAAACAACTAAAATGTCGATATCGGAATCCGGCCGATAATCTCCTCTTGCAACGGATCCAAACAACATCATGAGTTTGATTTTATCTGATTTGATATTTTTTGCAAAATCTTTAGCTATTTCAAATTTTTTGGACATGGATTGCCCTCCTTGAATTAATATTTCCATGCAACAATATTTAAATTATTCCTTTTTTCCAAATTTTCAACCATTCGCTGATTAAAAACTACTTCAGCGCTGAAAGTTTATCACAATATTGTGTATTGTAATATTGGGGAGAATAATTAAATATAACTGGCGGAAGTGCGAAAAAGCAAAAAAGTACAAGTGTGCACATGTGTAAAAACACTAAATAATTTTAAATTTAGGTGCAAATTGCTTGGATGTTTTTGACTTAAAGATTGCAATTTCACTATAATATCAACTCCTCCTACAAATCAAACTAATCTAGCTATAACCTTGATAGTTGTAACAAATGTTAAATAATTGATTTGGGGTGATGACATTTCAATGATGGTCAATGCGATAAATAAAAGCGAGTAAGGGGTCATTGGTGGTGTTGATTTTTATACCCTCTTTTCCATATTTTTTGAGTAGTAATCATACAGGTTTTGTTATGATTAGTATTTGGAATCTATTTTTTCAAATACTTTTTTAACATTTACTTTTGTTTCAAAACAGCCTGTTTTTTCAAGCAAAACTCCCTGAGGACAAAAATCGGAAAGCAACATCATCATCTGGTTTAAGTCTTCATGACAGGCCACACCAAGAACCGCCTGGAACTTGTTTTCCATAACTATCTTTTTAACGAAACTTGATCCCGGAACAATATACAGTTTATAGCCTAAAGGCTCTGATTTTTTCTTGATTACTCCAATTGAACATAATCCGCATTCAGTACAATTCAAACCTTCTTTTTGAAGTGTTGCAGGACAGTCTTTGTGTCTAAGACAATGTGGAAGGAATATCAAGGTTTTCTCAGCAGGAATCTGTCTGAATTTTTCCTTGTTAAGTTCATCCCTTACCTTTATTGCAATATCATCAATCAGATGGTCATCCAATTTCAAAAAATGAGCAATAGTCTTGAATGGGGAATATAACAAGTCCACAATATATAATAGGAATCTTGGGAACTTTATTTTGTTTTTACGAGCTATTAAATATCCTAGAATTAGAACTACAATAAAAAGAATCACGATTAGAATAGCTAGAAAAACTACCAATTGCCCTAAAAACATGTAAAATGAATCGATAAATAACATTTTTTTACCTAAAATTCTTCAATTGAATAATTGTCAAATTCCTTATTTAATTTAACTCCGGTCGGTGTTTTTACTATTTCAAGTCCGGATAGACTGTCGCAGGAACACAGAATGTTCTGTTCAGGATGGGTTCCAGGGATAATATTGCAGTTCAGGTTTACTCCATCTCCGATTGAGATTACTGTTTCCAGCCTTTTGGTTGACGGGTGGTCCTTATTTAAAATAATGAGCGGGGATGATTCTTCACGGCTCAGGTAAGCCTGTGCCCTTATTGCACGTTTGTCCTTTTTAAAGTTTGAAACGGCAATGATATCATCTGATTCTAAAAACTGGACTATCTCTTCATTGTCCTGTGTTGCAATAAACAGCATCTTATCTTCATAAGCAACTTTGACAATGCCTACAATTCCGGTTTCACCTTCAAGAAATAGTATTTCATCATTTTTAAAATCAATATTCATAATAATCACAAAAATAAAAAAAGAAGAGTAAAATAAATTTACTCTACAGCTTCAACGTTGTCACTTTGACAAGAAGGACAAACTACTTTTTTTCCAAGACCTTTAAAGGTATTTCCACAGTCTTTACAATGGTATTTTTTTGTTTTCAATTTTTTCAAATCAATGTCGGCCATTGGCCCTCCGCTAGAACACATTATAAATCACCTATTATTATATTATATTATATATTATTTAAATTATCATTACAATTGTTAATTTTTTCAAGGATTTCATTATCCTTTGTCAAAGTATAGAGAATATTATAGAAATATATTGCCTGGTTATATAATTGATTTTTTTCATATTCTCCGGTTAATTCCTCAAGTGTTTCAATGATTAATGGATTTGCTCCCAATTGAATGTTTTTAGCCTTAATAATCTCTTCACATTCCTCAATTGAAAAATCTAAATTGTTTTTTGATTGGATATAAATGATTTCTTTATATGCAAGGGGACTTAAATCATATTCCATGCTATATTTGAATAATGCCAATGCGGTTTCCATTTGATTTTCTTCAATATAATATGCCCCTAAGTTTCTATAGCATCTTGCAATGTCCTGAGGGTAATATGCGTATTGGAGAGCTTCTGTTGTATACATAACATATTTATTGTAATTGTAGGTGTGCTGTTTGTAGATTTCACATAGCTCCAGAATGATTCTTGAAGAAACCGGATTGATTCTGATTGCTTTTTTAAGATATAATTCTGCTTTTTCGAGCTGCTGGTTTTCAAGAAGCAGAAATCCATAAAGGTAATACAAATCAAGCAGGGGCTGGTTGTCAGGTATTAATCTTACCTCTTTTTTGGCACCGACATATGTATAAAATAATATCTCTTCTAAGGGGTTTGTGAAAAAGTGATATTCGCTTACTTCATCGTCTTCAAACATCGGATAAAAGTTTTCCATAAACTTGTCCAATTTCTCTAAAGAGGTATCATAATCTCCACTTTCCACATCATATGAGACATCATTCAAAATGTCCATTACCTGATTTTCGTTATTGGTAATTTCAATGTATTCCAGTTTTTCCTCATCACTCAAACAGTCCCACATCATACGTGAAATCTCTTTTAAGATTTCTTTATTGTATGGGTGGTCCTTATATTTCTCAATTTGGCCTGATAGGTATTTTCTGTCCAAATCCTTGTTTCCACCCAGGTTAAGTTTAATTTCCTTTATTATCTCTTCGTACATTAACACACCAAAAGTTAGTTTAATGGGTAATGTTTTTATATTACCTCTTACCTATGTTAATATGTATAAAAACTTAGTTTTATATTTTTTATTTAAAAATTTTAAAGGTGATTATTAAATGGCAAATCAACCAATATTCATCCTTCCTGAAGGAACCGAAAGGTATACAAAAAGGGACGCTTTAAGAATGAATATTACTGCTGCTAAAGTATTAGCAGGTATTGTAAGAACCACATTAGGTCCTAAAGGTATGGATAAAATGTTAGTCAGCTCATTAGGTGATGTGACTGTCACCAATGACGGTGCAACTATCATGAGAGAAATGGAAATCAACCAGCCTGCAGCTAGAATGCTTGTAGAAACAGCTAAAAAACAAGAAGATATTGTTGGAGACGGAACCACTTCTGTTGTTGTTATTGCTGGCGAATTATTAGCTAAAGCTGAGGAATTATTAGATGATGGTATTGCAACTTCCGTTGTTGTAAAAGGATATAGAAATGCAACCGAAAAGGCAGTTGAACTTTTAAAAGAAATTGCTATTGATGCTGATGATGAAGACACTCTTAAAAAAGTAGCTGTTACTGCAATGAGCGGTAAAGGATCTGACTATGCAAAAGAACACTTAGCGGACATTGTTGTTAAAGCTGCATTAAGAATCAAAGAAGATGGAAAATCTGACATTGATAATATTAACATTCAAAGAGTTTCCGGAGATTCTGTAGAAGATTCCTTCTTGGCTGAAGGCGTAGTTATCGATAAGGCACCAGTTTCTAAATCAATGCCTAAAGATATTAAGGATGCAAAAATTGCTATCATGAAATATCCTATTGAATTAAAGGATATGAATACTACTAGTAAAATTGACATTACCAGTCCTGAACAATTTGAATTGTTCTTAAACCAAGAAGAACAAATGATTAAAGATTTGGTAGCTAAAGTTGTTGATTCAGGCGCAAATGTATTGTTCTGTCAAAAAGGTATTGACGATATGGCAGAGCACTACTTGAAAAAAGCAGGAATCATGACATATAAAAGGGTTAAAAAATCTGACATGGAAAGAATCGAAAAGGCTACCGGTGCAAAACTCGTAACCGACATTGAAGATTTAAGTGAAGATAAATTAGGTCATGCAGGTCACGTTTACTTAGATAAAATATTTGATCATGAATTGACTTTCATTGAAGAATGTGACAATCCGAAAGCTTCCTCAATTGTACTTAGAGGCAGTACCCGTTATGTAACCGAACAAATTGCAAGAGCTATTGATGATGCTTTAGGAGTAGTTGCAGCTACTATCGAAGAAGGTAAAGTCCTTATTGGTGGAGGAGCTTGTGAAATTGATTTAGTTAAACAATTAAGAGATTATGGTGAATCTGTAAGTGGAAGAGAACAATTGGCTATTTTGAAATTCGCTGAAGCTTTAGAAGTCATTCCTAAAACCTTAATTGAAAATGCAGGTTTAGATACCATCAACTTAATTGCTGATTTGAAAGCTGCTCACGAAGACTCTAAATTCATTGGAATCAATGTTTTCACCGGTGAAGTCGTTGACATGAAAGAAGCAGGAGTTATTGAACCTTTAAGAGTAAAAGTTCAAGCGCTACAATCTGCTGGTGCTGCTGCTGAAATGATTTTAAGAATTGATGATATGATTGCAGCAAGAAATGCACTTAATTCAACCGGTCCGGATGAGTCTGGAAATGATGACAGTGGTATGCCTCCAATGCCTGGTGCAGGCGGTATGGGCGGTATGCCTCCAATGATGTAAAATTAATTTTTTACATTATTTTTCTTTTTTTAATTATATTTGCTTATTTTTTATTATACTTTATTAAATATGTTGTTTTTTATTCTAACTTAAATATAATCTATGTTTTTTATTTA
>NZ_JAZNAN010000103.1:0-3775 GCF_045586545.1 Methanobrevibacter sp. | reverse complement strand
TAAAAAATAATATGAATAAATCAATAAAATAAATAAATAAAAAAATTTAAAGAAATTAAAAAATATTGTTATAAACTATTCTTCAATTAATTCATAATAAGATCCTTCAGCACATGAAATGCAGATAGGTTTTCCTCCTCTAACCAAGTGTCTGCCGTCGGTAACTTTTTCACCACATACGGAACACCATGCAGTTGTATGGGGCTTACCTGGCATTTGGGATTCTTTTAGTTGAACTTTAACTTTTTCCACATTGAATAATTCTTCAGCAGGAGTCTTCTTGAAACGTTCAATCATTTCATCTCTTGTTTCTTTAGATTTTTCCTTTTTGTTTGCATCTGCATCGGATACCCTTATTGCTTCACCAGTATCCATATTATAGAAAGTAACAGCAAATTTACCATAATACATTTGTTTTAGGGAACGTTTACCCATGGAACATTTGGTAACGGATTGAACTGCATCAGCCATACATCTGTCTATTTCAAGAAACACAATCAAGTTTTTATGTCTTTGATTTAATTCCATTCCCATCAATTCCATACCATACATGGCCAATTTAGTTCCGATAGCTATCCCTCCACAGATTTCTCCGTGGAATTCACCAGCCATTTTTAATTGTTCTTCATAATCTTTTTCATTCATTATTATCACCCTATAAGTCTAATTCTAAATTTGTTTTTAAAGGTACACATACCTTTCTTTTATTGTCCAATTCAATTAATCTCACATCAATTGAGTAAGCATTTCTCAAGTTTTTCTCGGTTACGACATCCTCCGGAGTTCCAAAATCTATGAATTTCTTATTTTTCATAATTGCCACTTTTGTAGAACTTAAAAACGCATGATCTGGAAAATGAGATGACATTATGATTGAAAGACCTGATTTTGCCAAATTATCAATAATTTCTAAAAGCTTAATTTGATTGCCAAAGTCCAAGTGTGATGTCGGCTCATCCAGGATTAATATATCCGGCTGTTGGCATAATACCCTAGCTAAAAATACTAGCTGCCTTTCTCCACCACTTAAATTAGTATATTCTTTATCTTTAAGCTTTTCAATACCTAAAGTTTTTAATGAGTTAATAGCTATTTCAATATCCTCTTTTTTAGGGGAATCAGTTAAATTCAGATAGGGGGCTCTGCCCATTACAACGACATCCAACACAGTAAATGGAAATGAAGGTACATGAGATTGAGGGATATAGCCAATGTGTCTTGAAATTTCTGCAAAGGACAACTTCTTAATATTCCTGCCGTTGATTAGAATCTCGCCTGAAGAAATATCATGAAGCCCATTGAGACATTTAATCAATGTTGTTTTTCCAGTCCCGTTTGGTCCGAGAATGCATAATACGTCTCCCTTATCAATGGAAAAGCTTATGTCGGAAAATATTTCCTCATCATCATATGAAAACGAAATATTTTTTACTTCAAACAGTCTATTTTCTACGCCCATTCTGAATACCCCCTCTTAAGTAGATAAAGGAAAATCGGAACGCCGATAATGGCAGTCAGAATACCTATTGGAATTTCTATTGAAATAACTGCACGGGAAATATTATCAATTAATAGCAGGAAACTTGCCCCTAAACTTAAAGAAGCTGGAATCAAAATTCTGTTATCCGGTCCAACAATCATACGAGTCATATGTGGGATAACCAAACCAATCCATCCAATAATTCCGCTAATAGACACTGCAGCTGAAGTAAGTAATGTGCATCCTGCAATAATCAGCAATCTAACCCTATTCGGATTTAAACCTAAAGATTGGGCTTCCTCATCACCCATTGCAAGCAAGTTCATGTGCCATCTGAGTGTTAAAAGAATAACTGAACCGATAATTATTGGAATTAGAATCATTATCAGTTTGTCCATAGTGACAGAAGCCAGGCTGCCCATCAGCCAATATACGATTTCCGGCAATTTATCATCGGGATCTGCTATGAATTTAATGGCCGAAATCAATGCGTTGAAAAATGCAGAAATTGCAACCCCTGATAAAACTAAAACCAGTATTCCACCAGCTTTATAAGCTCTAGAAATCAAGTAAGTAATGGAAACTGAAATAATGCCGAAAATAAAAGCGAACACCTGTGTGACAACTCCTGCACCGCTGATTAAAATAGCCAATGCCGCTCCAAAACCTGCACCGTTAGATACCCCAAGCAAATCAGGAGATACCAAAGGGTTTTTGAAAATACTTTGAAATGCAGCCCCCGCCATGGAAAGTGCCGCTCCAACAACAATAGCTGCAATTATCCTTGGAAGCCTTATTTCAAAAACGATTGTGGTTATTGTTGGTGAAACTTCAAGTTGTGGAAAAATTGGACACAATATTGTATTTATTACATCAATTGGACTGATTGGATATCGTCCAAGCAAAAATGATGCGAAAAATAAAATAATTGGAAGGAAAATTAAAAGTACAATACTTATAATTTCCTTAGATTCCTTTTCCATAAAATTCCCCTATAGATTTGACTCTTTAAGTCCTGAGCCAAGTAAAATCTCTTTTGCATCATCATCGCTTAAATCGATGTGATAGAAATTGCTATAAAACTCTTTGGTAGTCTCAACCATGTTAATGTCTTTATAATCATCAGGATAAATCACTTTAGCAGTCCAAGGAACACCGATTATCATGTTTGCTCCAACAGGTTTGTCAAACCATTTGAATGGAGATTGCGGTGAGACATAGACCTCTTTGTTTTGAACGGCTTTGATATGAGCCCAATTAGGGTCATCATAAACTTTATTGTAAAAGTCCATGTCGTTTGTAATGATTACATCCGGATCCCATTTAATCACTTGCTCGATAGACACTTGTACGCCAGTAGGAGTGGAATTTCCTTGATTTAAGGAATCCGCAACATTTTTTCCACCAACTAAATCAATTAATTGACCATGAGAACCGCCAGATGGATATGTCTGAAGCCCATCATTGCCTGCAGCATAATAAACTGTTCTCTTATCAGCATCAGATAATTTGGATGACCTATCATGCACCATGTCCAAATATTTATTATTGAACTCATTGAGCTGATTGGCCTTATCTTCAGCACCGATGACCTTGCCCATGAAGGATATTGATTCGCCTATTTTTTCAACATTGGTTGTATCGCGAACTGCAATGACCGGTATTGTGCCGAACTTTTCCTGACGTTCAGCAACAGTAGACGCATCACCGTCGCCACCTTCATCAATTGATTCTATTACAATATCCGGTTCGGCAGCGATGAATTCCTCATAGCTTCCATCTTGAGTACCATACCAACCTCCAACAACAGGATAATTGGCATATTCCCCCGGCACATATTTCAATTCATCATCAGTCCACTGGAAGTTGACCGCTTTTAACTTATCAGGCGCAAGCATATAAAGAACAGTAGTCATTGGAGGACTTGTAGCTATGACATTATTAACAGTAGACGGTATTTCAACTGACCTATTTATCATATCAGTGATATTTTGAGAACCCCCACTTTCTACAGTAGTGGGAGTTAAAAATAAATGAGTGGCAACACCTAAAGCCACTAAAATAACCAATATGAGAATTATTACTTTTACTTTCTTTTCCATTATAAAACCCCAAATAAAAAAATACTCGATAGGAATATATATTCATTAAGTTATTAAATAACTTTTCTAAAAACCTGTTTTATTAGTATATTAAATTTAAATAAAATAATTAAATCATATAAAAGTTTAAAAAAATAAGTTATTATAAAAATTACTAGTAAATAACATGATATTATGGAAAACAAAAAATATT
>NZ_JAZNAN010000102.1:0-2219 GCF_045586545.1 Methanobrevibacter sp. | reverse complement strand
GATGATAAGATTATTATTTGAAATTGATAAGAAGAAAATGGTGTAATGCAGAAAACCGCGTTACAAATGAAATATAATTTTCAATAAAGAGAATAAAAATAAGTAAATTCCAATATATCGAACAGTTAGAAAAATTTGAATTTGTAGGGGAGATAGGTAGATATGCTGATAAGAAAAGCGACAATGGACGATATTGAAGCATTAAGAGTTCTATATTTAGAATTGGAGCAAGATGGAGTCAAATATCAACCAGAACACTTTGTGATTGGATATAGAGATGATGAATTCTTTAAGGGAATTTTTGATAGCGAAAATCAAGATATTTTAGTTGCAGAAGCAGAATCTAAAGTGATTGGATTTTCTCATGTCATGATACTTAAACAGAAAAATGTGGCATGCTTAAAACCACAAACAGTAGTTTATATTCAGGATTTAGATGTAATAGCAGAAATGCGTAGTCAGGGAATTGGCTCTTTATTAATGAAAGCAAGTAAAGAATACGGAATTAATCATGGAGCTGATTTCATTAGAACACAGGTGTTTCCTCAAAATACAGATGGATTAAGATTCTATGAAAAAAATGGATTTTGTGAAATGATGAAAACCATAGAATGTCAATTTAGCAAATGAAATATATCCTTCAAGAAGGTAGATAAATTCCAATTTGTATAACTGTTAGATAAATTTGAATTTTGCGAGGTGAATGTATGAAAATCGGTGAAGTATGTTTAAACACGAATGATGTATTAGTGCTTGCAAATTTTTACAAGAAATTGTTGGGTATAGATAATGGAAGTAATGATGAAATACATCAGACTTTAATAGGTGAGGAAACACAACTCACAATATATAATGATGGAGCAAAAAAGAATAACAACAACCAAAATATTTGCCTAGCGTTTACAGTTGAAGACGTTGAGGCTGAATATGAAAAATTACTTTTAATGGGAGTCGAGATAATTGAAAAACCTACGCGACGTCCATGGGGAACTATCAATATGAGTTTTTATGACCCTGATAGGAATGTTATCTATTTCAGGAGTTTTTTTAACTAAATTCCAATTTGTAGACATTGATAATTAAATTTTACGTAGGAAGATATGCATGAAGAAATTAGTTATATTAAGTGCGGCTTGTGGAGTTGGGAAATCTACAATAAAAGATGAATTGAATGAAAGTAATATATTAGAGAATTATGCTTGTATTGATACTGATGAAGTTGGCATTAATTGGTGGGATTATGCAGGAACAGAGAATGAAACTAAATTTAGTGACGATTGCTTAGCCGAAGCAGTTCGAATGTCAAAAGACAAAAACTTGCTTTTTGTGACATGTATGAATCCATATGATTTTTATGGGAAGGTTAGTATTCCACTGGATATTGAATCGACATTTTTTGTTGGAATGACTTGTTCCGATGAAGAAATCACCAAAAGATTAAAGGCAAGACCCGAAGAAAGAATGTGTGGAAGCGATGAATTTATTGCAGGGCAGATTCAATATAATAATTGGTTTAAGAAGAACGCTGGTAAATTTCAGTTCTACATAGATAACACAAATAGAACGGTTAAGGAAACAGTAGCAGAAATAGTGACATTTTTAAAAAGGTTATGATTGACAAATTCCAATTTATATAACGGATTGAACGAGAGTAATACGTATTAACCGGTACTTAAGCAAAATAGATGAGGAGAAAAACATATGAAATATTCATACAAGGATATGCCTGAAAGCATGAAAGGAACATACGGAGATTTTTCTGAGAATTTTGGTTTTTCTTGGAAGGAATTTGTTGCAACAATTCCTTCGCCGTTATTTATTGTTACAACGTATAAATCCAATAGACTTCCCAATGCCTGTATGCAGTCTTGGGCAACGTTTACAAGTGCCAATCGCGGTAAGGGGTTTTATGCGATCCTTGCCAGCGTAAATAAACATGGGCACCTGTATCAGAGCATAAGTGAGACAAAGGGAGCCGTTATTAATTTTATGTCTGAAGAACATCATGCAGAATGTATGTCGACGATTCAGAATAATCAGTTTGAAACAGATGAGATTACTGCATCCGGATTGACTGTCGAAAAGGCTTCATGGATTAATGCACCTATGGTTCGAGAATGCTTTATGAATCTTGAGTGCAAGTATGTTTGGGAAAAAGAAATCGTACCGGGAGATGATCATGTTATGCTTTGCCTTGAAGTGGTAGGTGTTCATATAGA
>NZ_JAZNAN010000101.1:0-25381 GCF_045586545.1 Methanobrevibacter sp. | reverse complement strand
CCTTAAAAAACTAATTATTATTATGTTTGTTTAAAAAATAATATAAAGATTTCTAAGTTGCTTTTGATTTGTAATTTAAAAAAAGTTTTTTTGGGATGGGTTAGGTAGATAGGAATCTACCTAACAACTTGTTTTACAAGTTTTTAGAGAAATGAATTTTAAATTTGGCTGTTTAATCTATCTCTCTGGCTACCATGTAGCCAATAATATATTTGATATCAACATATATAAACTTTATTGTATTTTATAATTTATCAAGTATACTTTATTAAAAAACTATATATTATTAGATTGTATAAATTTAAATTGAATGAAATATGATTACGATTTTGAGGATTATTTAAGGAATGCTTTAGCGGGTTCAATCAGTTCTTCAAATCCTTCTGAAGAGGCAAAGCAAAAAGCTAGAAAATTATCTCCCTCTTATTTTGAAGATTTAAAAGAAAAACTTCTATTCAGATATGAGAATAAATCCTTAGAAGAGGTAATGGATTGCAAATGTTGTTCCACTTCTTTTGGTGAAGCATTAAAAATAACCAAAAAGGAAAAGATTAACTTTAATCTTGAAGATAATGATTTTAAAAATCAAATCAACTCTAATCTTAAATTGCTCCCAAAAATTGGGCTTAAAACAGAGCAGAATCTTAAGAATAAAGGTTATGATACTATAGAATCTTTAAAAAATCACGACAGATATTCAAATTTGGCATCAAATTTCCTTGATAAAATCGATGACATGTCATTTAGGGAGATAATGGATTTGCTGGACAGCAATAAATATTCAAGAAAATGCAGGAATAATCTGATTAAATGTGTAAGTCTAACCGAACCGGAAAACTTCAAATTTATGGATATCGAGACCAAAGGCCTTTCGAATGTTCCAATAATATTGATTGGAGTTGCAGAAATCAAGGGAAGTAAGATCATCGCTTCACAGTATTTCCTAAGAGACTATACTGAAGAGCCGAACATCATTGATGCCTATCTATCACACTTGGATGAAGACTCGGTACACGTCTCATTCAATGGAAAGAGTTTTGATGTACCGTTTATAAAAAATAGATGTAGATATCTTGGAATTAATCAGAAATTGGATTTACCGCATTTGGATTTGATGTATTTTGCAAAAAACTTATGGAAGGATACGCTTCCAAATTGCCAGCTGCAAACAATCGAACGGGAAATATTTGGAATCGAGCGTGAAGAGGATGTTCCGGGCCAATATATTCCCGGATATTATGACACTTATTTGTTGCAGGATAACATCGGGCCGGTTGTGCCTATAATTGAGCATAACTGCCAGGATATTATTTCACTCGCTAGCTTTTTAGAGAAAATGTATGAGGATGTAAATTAAAATGGGATTATTTGATAGATTTAAAAGTAAAGATACTGAAAAACAGGAAAAACCGGTCGTTCCAGATAATTTGAAAATTGATAAGGACCAGTTACTTTTAAAAAAAATTGCCACTACCGATAAAGATAGGGTTAAAAGAGCAGAAGCCGCCGACAAAATAAAAGACCAGTATGTAGCGCTGGACCTGTCTAAGAATGTAAAGGATAGGGCAATCAGACTGATTGCAATCAATAAGGTAAAAGATGAAAATTTATTGAGGGATGCAGCTGAAAACTCCCAATTTTTTGATGTAAGAAGTTTTGCATGGGAAAGGCTAGGCGAAAACAACAAATCAATTGCTGAAATCGTAATAAACACTAAAAAAAATCCGAATGTAGATGAAATATTCAACAAGATTGTAGATGAGGAAACCCTTAAGTGGATTGCAATTGAGGCCAACGATAAAAGGTATAGGAATGAAGCGGCAGACAAAATAGAATCTCAGGAAATATTAACTGAATTGGCTTTCAATTCAAAAGATAAGGATATTAGGCGAACTGCAATATTGAAAGACTCATTTGATAATGAGGAAACTCTTAAAAAAATAGCTATTGAAGATAAGGATGAATCCGTAAAGAAAGCTGCGATTAATAAGATAGATAATGAGGAGTCATTAGCTGAAATTGCCAAATTGGAAGAAAATGCAAAAATAAGGTCTTTGATATTTGATAAAATAGATAATCCCGAAATCCTAAACAATATTGTTTTGAATTCACAAAAATCCGATGTCCGTCTGGATTTGGTAAATAAAATAGATGATGAGCAAATTTTATCTGGAATTGCGTTCAATGATTCCGATAAAATTGTCAGAGCCGAAGCGGTTAAAAAAATAAGCGATGAGGACACATTAACAAAGATTATTTCCACAGAAAAAGATAGATTTGTCCGCCAAATTGCAGTATCAAATTTAAAAAACCCTGAAAAGCTAATTAAAATCGCAATTGAAGATGATGATCAGTTTGTGAGAAATCATGCGATTTCAAACCCTAACCTTTGTGAAGAAAAGGATTTTGAATATATTGCAATTAATTCCACTCATGAAGAGATAGCAAGTGAAGCCTTGAAGCACATTAGCGATGAAAAATCATTTATCAATATTTTGAAAAATGCCAAAATAGATTCCATCAGAAAGGCAACTTTGGACAACATCACAGATTTGGAAACCTTAATCAGAATTGTTCTTGCTAATGAGGATGAGGAGTTTTCCCTTAAGGCATTAAACAAAATCAAAGTTGAAAAATGCTTGATGAAAATTTATGAACAGGGAATTTCCGAAGCGATTTCAGTAAGAGCCGTTTCGCTTATTAAAAATCAGAATTATCTTACTGATGTTGCTAAAAACGAGCCTCAATGGAGAGTTCGCGAAGCGGCAGTTAAAAAAATAGTAAGTAAAAAAGTCTTAAAGGAAATTTCATTAAATGATGAAAATGAATATGTAAGAAGCGTGGCAAAAAAGAGAATGAGTTTATAAGTAGAACTCCGGCTCTTTTCTTTCACTGTTTGCTTCTTCAAATACTGGCTTTTTGCTTTCAAATGCTTCCCCAGTAAAGCTACGTGCATCTTCTGGACAGATTGAAATACATGCAGTGCATCTTGAACACAAATCGAAATCGGTATCGACAGGGTCATCATCTGGAATGGCCTTTTCCGGACAAACTGTAACGCAGTCATAGCAGAATGCACAAAGGGTTTCGTCACATCCTATAAGGAATGGAAGCTGTTTTAATTCAATGCCTTGTTTTTCACCAGGAATTTCGACATTTTCAAGTTCACCGGATTCAAGTTTTGATTTACATTTTTGGGCAAATTCATTGATTTTTGCAATGTCATCTTCATCAGGCCTTCCAACTGCAACATTTGAAAAGATTGAATGGTGGCTGATAGTTGTTCCGGCTCCGATTATATTGAAATTGTTTTCAACCAATATGTCTCTTAGCTCTAAAAGTGCATCGCCGACATTTGCATTACCATAATTGGTTACGGCTATTGCAGGAGTATTGTTCCCTTTTATTTTTGCCAATCTTTCGCTTGCTGTTTTTGGAAGCCTTCCGGCAAAAATAGGAAGTCCAATGATTACCAAATCATCTTCATTAAACTCTTTTGTTGAGTTAAAGTTTAATAAGTCATATTCCTCTTCGCTACTTTCAAAGTTGCCTGCAATCTGTGCTACAACCTCTTTTGTAGTTCCTGATGGACTGAAAAATATTTTTGTTACATTTGTCATACTCTCACCTATTTTGATATTGTATTTTTAGTAACTTAATGATTTCGAATATATATTTTCACTGAATTTTCATATAGATGTATTTTTGTTTAATTTTGATTTTCATTGATTTTTAAAATTTAAACTAAAAACTTCTTTAACATCTTCTATTTCGGTTTTGTTCAATTTTTAGAAAAACTTTATATATGTCAAATACAAAATAATTATTGTTGGAAGGTATCTTCCGGTCTATAAAAGAGGTGAAAAAAGTGAGTGATATTAAAACTGCAATGGTAGGAACACCCTGTCAGATATTGGCAGCTACTAAAATCAACAGATATGAAAAACAAACGGGCGGATCCCCTATTGAGGTAAAAATTGGTCTGTTCTGCATGGAAAATTTTTCATATTCATATCTTGAGAAATATCTGAAAAATCAAGGCATAGAACTGTATGAAGTAAAGGAATTTAGGATAGATAAAGGAAGATTTGTTGCCTATCTGATTGATGGTAGTATATTTTCAATCCCTATTGCAGAAACCGAACCCTTCACCCGTAAGAATTGTCATGTCTGTACAGACTACACTTCTGATGTAGCAGATATTTCAGTAGGTTCTGTTGGTTCACCTAAAGGGCACTCTACTGTTCTTGTTAGGTCTAGAAAAGGACAAGAAATCATTGGAGATGCAATCGAAAAAGGTTATATTACAACAGAAATCATGCCTGAGAAAGGATTGAAGCTCCTAGAAAAGATTGCTAATCAGAAAATATCAAAAAACACTAAACGCTATAAGAAAAGGGAAGCCGTTGCAAGGCCGGTGTTGTCAAAAAGGGCAATAACTGAAGATGAATTTATTGCAGAATCAAGCCTTTGCCAATTTGAAAACCTGCAGAATGATGTTATAAGCGTCGGATCATGTGTTTTATGCGGAGCATGCGAATATGTCTGTCCAAAGGATATTATCCATATCAATCGCAGAAAACCTGTTATGAAAGGCACATGTGATGATGATTGCCATGCATGTTATTTTGCATGTCCAAGAACATTTGTAAGCGATAAGATTTATCCGGCAGACATTGATGAAAAACCACTTGGAAACTATCTTGAAATCTATTCAGTAAAAGCAAATTCAATAATAGGTCAGGATGGGGGTGTGGTTTCAGCCATTTTAGTATATCTGCTTGAAAATGGAATCGTTGATGAAGTATCAATCGTAGGTCAGGATAAAGATGCACCTTGGAGACCAGAATCAAAACTCACTTCCTCAGTCCAAGATGTAATTATGGCGGCTGGAACTAAATACAGTACCACACCAATAGGTTTTAAAGCTTTAAACAGATAGATATGCTTTTTTGCATATCCTTACTTCTTTTTTTGAATAATATAGAAACAATTTAATATAATTAAAATTATAAAGTTACTTGGTGATACGATGGAATTAATGAAAGAGCTATCTTTAGCACCAGGTGTATCTGGTTCTGAAGAGGAAATAGCTAAAATTATTACACGTGAATTAGAAGATGTTGCTGATAAAATTGAAAAGGACAGTATGGGAAACTTAATCGCCACCAAAAAAGGTGAAAAAAAGGCGCCTACTGTAATGCTTGCAGCACACATGGATGAAATAGGATTGATGGTAAGATACATTGACGATAATGGATTTATAAAATTCTCATGCATTGGTGGAATCAACGATCAGATGTTAATGAACCAGACCGTTACTGTCCATTCATCTGTTGGAGAACCAATTGTTGGCGTAATCGGTTCAAAACCACCTCACGTTACCAAAGCTGAAGAGAAAAACAAAGTTGTCAAAGCTGACGATATGTTTATTGATATAGGTGCAAAAGACAAGGAAGATGCTGAAAAAATGGTTAGAATTGGAGACAAGATGACATTCAATTCCCTCTTTGTTGAATATCCTAATAGTTTGATTATGGGAAAGGCTTTAGACAATCGTGTAGGCTGTTATGTAATGATTGAAGTTTTAAAAAGGGTAAACTCAAGAGCTACCGTCTATGGTGTAGGCACCGTTCAGGAAGAGGTAGGTCTTAAAGGGGCTAAAACTTCTTCATACAAATTGAACCCTGATTTGGCAATTGCGCTTGATGTAACATTATCAGGCGACCATCCGGGAATCAAGCCTGAAGAAGCGCCTGTGGTAATGGGTAAAGGTCCAGCTATTATCCTAGCGGATGCAAGCGGAAGAGGTATTCTAACCCAACAGTCCGTAAAAGACATGCTCATTAAAGCTGGAGATGAAAATGAGATTCCATACCAATTAGAAGTAAGTGATGGAGGAACTACTGACGGAACTGCAATTCACTTGACCCGTGAAGGAATTCCTACCGGTGTTTTATCTGTTCCAACCCGTTATATCCACACTCCTGTAAGCGTATGCAGTATGGAAGATATTGAAAATACAATTAAATTAATTACTGAAGCTATAAATAACTTATAGCTTTAAAATTTCTTTTTTTTAAAAAATAGTGATGAAGATTATTTGAATCTGTCATCTGACTTTTGTGATTTCGCTTTTTGGTGTTTGGTTTCAAACCAGCCTATCCTTAACTCATCGATTGTATCTTCATACAATTGAGGGACGTAGGGTTTGATGTCAAGCAATGGAGTTTCATCCAAAACATCAACGTTTTCGACATAAACGGTATTGCCTTCAACTTTATTAACTTTAACAACGCTCATGCCAATTCTATTAGGCCTTTTAGGGGATCTTGTTGCAAACACTCCATGAGTATCATTGTCCATGAACGGTTTCACTTCAAGCAGGTATCCTTCAACCTTGTGGAGTAAATAAATTATGTGAATATGTGAAAATCCGTCAAGATCCTTTAGTCCGTCGACATATTTGTCCTTAATCTCTAGTGTTCCTTCAATTCCTTTTGCTCCGGTCGGCTGAATTGGCATTCCTTCAATTTCTTTGAATTGTGTATGAATTGTACCAATTGATTCTAATTCGATATTCATGTTTATTATATTCCCTTTCATATCATAAAAACATTTCATTTTATCGATATAAAGCATTTTCAGTAATCGATTTTAAAATTCTTATTTTACCAAAAAACGAAACATTTATATACAATTCGACATAACAGTATATTGTGAAAACACATTGAGGTGAAAAAATGCAACTTAGTGCAAGAAATCAATTGAATGGTAAAATTACAAATATCGAACTTGGTGCCGTTATGGCTAACATTAAAATAGAAATTTCAGAACCTAATACTATTACTGCTGTTATCACTAAGGAATCAGCTGAAAATCTAGGTTTAGCTGAAAATGATGAAGTATGTGCTATCATCAAATCTACAGAAGTAATCATTGGAAAATAAATATAATTTTAAGGAGATGAAAATATGCAACTCAGTGCAAGAAATCAATTAAAAGGTAAAATCGTTAGCGTAGACAAAGGGGCTGTCATGGCCAACATCAAAATCGAAGTAACAGAACCTAACACCATTACTGCTGTTATCACTAAAGAGTCAGCTGAAAAATTAGGTTTGGCTGAAGGTGATGATGTAGCTGCGATTATAAAATCCACCGAAGTAATCATCGGCAAATAAATCTAATAACTGTTTTTTTATCCGGGGGTTGGGATTATAATCCCCAAATTCCTATTAATACGAATATTGCAAATAAGACTATAGCTATTTTTAGTAGTGTTTTTAAATTTTTTATTATTGCATATATTATTAAAATCAATAATATTGCTTTGATAATGAAAAGTAAACTTATCAAGTTTTAACCTCCCGCAAGAATGGTCTTTGTACCTTCTTCGGAAATCTCTTCTTTTTTAAATTCAACATCATATTTTACGGTTTCTATAACTTCTTTTAATGCATCAAGGGTTTCTCCCCTGTGATTGCCTAGAACTGCAACTAAAAATAACATGTCGCCAGTGTAGAATTCACCGATATAATGGATTACGGATATTTCAAAGACATTGTATTTGATTTTGACGTTTTCAACAATCTTTTCGATTTCGCTTTGGGTCTTTTCCTTGTCAGATGTAGTTAAAATTAATTTTTTCAGGTTCATGTTGTCCTCTTTTCCACGGACAATGCCTTCAAATGTAAATATGGCTCCTGAATAATCGATTTTGCTGGATTTTTTGATATCTGCAATTAAATCGGCCATTGTAACTTTATCTTCTTTTGCTTCTATAACTCTTACAACCATGATTTCATCTCCAGTATATTATTATAATCTTTTAGTATATAACTATTGTTATATGTCACTGATTTCCCTAATTGACAGCTGCTTCATCCTTTCGACACCATCAATTTCTTCAATTACCTCAGCAGTTGCCTTAGGAACCAGTTCCTGCCAATTTTCATCTTCGAGAATTCTCCTTCTAACCTCAGTACCTGATAGGTGTAGCCGGTCATAGAGAGGAGGCTGTTTGACTTCATAGCCCTCTTCTGAAAATAACTGTTTGACTAAAGAATTGCCGGAATAGACAATGGAAAATGGTGGAGTCAGCATTTTAACATGGGAAGGCCAAATGGCATTGAAATTAATGTCCTGCATAGGTATGATGTAATATCTGGATGGGTCAACATTCATTTCGGCCAATGCCTGGCTCATCATAACGACACGTTCGCCAGCAGTGAAAGGATCTTTAGATTCGTGACTTAGCTGAGCGCTGCCGATGCCGATGATAATCTCGTCGACTTCTTCTAAAATCTGTTTAATCACTTGCATATGTCCATTATGAACTGGCTGCATTCTACCAATCAATATTCCTCGAACTTTCTGCATATCTATCACTTTAAACCAAAGTAATTTTAAATGTTTAAATATTTAACTAAACTTATATTAAAGACTTTTTACTTAAATAATAATATTAATTCAAGGAGTTTTGTTAAATGGAAAATAAAAATATAATTTTAATAGCAGTTGCAATTATAGCGGTATTGGCCATTGCCGGCGTAATCTTTGCCACTGGAATATTGAATCCAGCAAAAGACACCGCCACAACTGATTTCGATACAGAATTTATGAAGGGCACATTTGTTGGAAAAGTGAAACTCGTCAATGATACAGAATCATTCATGCATTCCTATAGGGATAAAGAGCATCGCATAACCTATAACATTTCCACTGTAGACAATTCTTCTGCCTTAATGGAAATCTATGAGTTCCAAGGTCTTTCAAATCCAGAACAGAGAACCTATAACGGTAATGACTGGAATATCTACTTTACCCAGGCAATTCCAGGAAATGACAGTGATGCAAATGAAAACAATACCATGGACATCATTATCTGTGAGTCTCAAGGCAAAAAACAAGGATATATGGTCTATATGATTATTGATGCCGATTCAGATGTCAACTCTACAATGAACACTTTCGGCCAGTCATATACAGATTATCTCCAGCCTTTGCTTGAAAGCATTACCTTGAAAAAGAGCAAAAACGTTCCAAAAATAAATGAAGAGTTTGGATTGACTGAAGATCAGTTTGCAGAACAGATTGAACTTATCCGCCAATATCAGGCAGGAAACACTTCAGCATTTGACGGTTCTGGTTAGATGAGAATTACGGTTTTTCATGCGGATGAATGCGATAGGAAGAAATGCACTTCCATCAAGATGGAAAAGCAGGGCAAATGCAGGTTAGTCTATGACATAAACAAGATTCCTTCAGGAGCTATTGTCTTAAATCCATATGCTGAAAAGGCCGTATCATATGAAGACTACAGATATGTTCACAGAAGAGGAATCGTAGGGCTTGACTGCTCATGGAATGAGGTAACAAGCTCTAAAAAATTCTTCGCCTTGTCAAAATATCACAGATCTCTTCCCTTTTTGATTGCTACCAATCCTGTTAATTATGGAAAGCCTTGCATATTGTCGACCGTTGAGGCAATATCTGCCACTTTATACATTACACGCTTTAAAGATGAGGCTCGCAAGATGATGGATGGCTTTAAATGGGGACATACCTTCTTGGAGCTTAATCATGAACTGCTTGAAGCCTACAGTGAAGTGGATACCAGTGCCGAGGTTGTACGTATTCAGAACGATTTTCTTTCAGAAAAAGGCATAACTTCTGAGGAATAATCTTTTTTTATTTACTTTTTTTTTGATGTTTTTAAATTTAGAATTTTTTTCATGATTGCTGTTAATAAGAAATATTGATTTAATTAATTCACCAAAATTTTTGTAAAATCAATTGTACATTTTTCATTCTTTTTTCAATTAACTACCATAATAAACTGATTTTTTCTAAAATTATAAATAGTTTACATTATATAGATTTAATTAATATCATATCAAATTACCACAATGGCCTTTACAAAAGATATAATAAAAAATTAACAGTAAGTCATGCCATAAAACTCAAGGCAACAGTTTAATGAAATCAGCTGAAAATTGCTTTTATCAGCACAGTTAAAAAAGGCAAAATGGTAATATTCAATTAAATGGTAAAAAAATACAATGTTGAACCGGTAAAAAGGTTTTACAAAGCAACTATTGACATATCAGTTCTTAAAAGTAATGTCAAGTCATTATAATAAAGATACTGATAATAGGTTAAAGTTAAATAATAAGGTTTTTCACCTTATTTTTATTAAAAGGATTGATAACATGAATAAGAAATTAATATTGTTCTTGATTGTTCTGATTAGCCTTTGTGCAGTATCCTATGCAAGTGCAGCAGATGACGGGGATTTGATTGCGCAGGACAATACAGATATGGAAACTCAAGCTGTAGATGGAACAATTGAGATTGAAGAATCTTCTCAAGATGATGTTAAACTTGATTCGAATGATAATACATATAGGAATATCCAAAGGGAGATAGATGCGGCTGACGAAGGCGCCACAATCTATCTTAACGGAACTTACTATTGTGATTATTTAATAAACGTTAACAAAACAATTAATATTGTTGGAATGGGTGATGGTGCAGAGATAAGATACAATTCATCCAAAGAATATACAACTCCATTTTTCAATATTGAAAAAGGTGCTTCCAATGTTGCCTTAAACAATTTGAAGTTCGTTGGAGGCATTTTCCTATGGGGTGGAGCTATTACCTGGCAGGGAGATAACGGTAAAATAGTAAATTGTGACTTTATTGACAATACTGCAAGAGGTACAAACGCTATAGGTGGTGCAGTACTGATTTTAGGTGAAAATTGCAGTATAAAGGATTCTACCTTTAACAACAACTATGCATATCTGCATGGTGGGGCCATTGTTTGCAACGGTTCCGGATGCAATATTAAAAACTGTGAATTCAATGGCAATGTTGCCGATGGTGAAAAGGGCCATGGTGGAGCCATAGTGTTATGGGCAGACAATTGTGTTATAAGTGACTGTGAATTTGCCAATAACCATTGTACCGATTATGGTGGTGCAATTTCAGTACTTCAAGACGACAATAAAGTTGTTAACTGTAAATTTGATTCCAATTATGTTTCAGATAGTTTTGACAATGAAAAGAGTCCTGGTGGAGGAGCAATATTCAGCGCTTCAAATGGTTTGATTATTGATAATTGTAATTTCACTGCTAATAAGGCACCTAAAGCATATGGTGGAGCTATCAGCCTGTCTGAAAATGACACCCTTAAAAATTCATTCTTTAAGGATAATGATGCAGTTTTAGGAAATGACCTTGTCTATTACTGTCCGAATGTCATTTCAAATACATTTGTGATTGACTATAATGAAACTACTGCGGATGCAATTTATGGAATACCTGTTCAGGAGTTATTAGACTCAAATAACAAATTTGACAAGATTAAATTGAACTCCAGTGTAAAGTTCAGTGCAGGTGTGATTTTTGAATACGGTCATCCTGAGCCTATCCATGTTACTGTCGAAGGAGGAACTATTGAAGAGAAAAATATCAGAGTCCTGAATCACCGTGAAGCAAATATAACATTTGTAGATAATGAACTGACCGTTTATGGTTTGGGTGTTGGCGATTACGTTCTTCGCGTTACCACAACACCGGATGAGAACCACACAGCTGTAGACGGTGATTTGAACATTACAGTTAAAAAGGCAACAGCTGTTATCAGTGGATCTAAAGTTACTGTTGCTCTTAAAAGCGGTTCTGCTTGGACAATTACTGTCGTTGACTCCAAGGACAATAAACCTATTGCAAATACAAAGGTCAGCTTAAAAATTTACACCGGAACCAAATATAAAATCGTGAATGTAACTACCAACGACAAGGGTGTTGCATCATTCAAGACTAAGGATTTGGCTGCAGGAAGTCATAAAGTCGAAGTGTCCCTCAATCATGACGGTTATAACTTCAATACTTTAACATCATCCATTAAGGTAGTCAAACAGACAGCTTTGAAATATAAACTGCAATCCAGAGTAAACGGTAAAGGTGGTTCATTATTATCTTACTTGGTTTTAAACAAAAAGACAGGTAAGGGAATCAACGGAATTAAAATTAAGGTTTTAATCTACACCGGCAAAACATATAAGACATATACACTTAAAACCAAAAAGATTAAATCAAACAAGAAAACTTTTAAAGGGGCTATGGGTTTTTCAACCAATGATTTTTCAGCAGGAAAGCATAAAGTGATAATAAAACCTGCAAACATCAAATATAAAGGTTCAGTGACAACTTATATTAAAATCAAGAAAAGCGCAACAAAAGGTCCTAAATTCTTCCGTCAAATCTAATCAGAAAATATTTTCAAATGAGGAATAAAAATGAATAAAAAATTAGCATTATTATTTATTATTTTAATAAGTGTCTGTGCAATTTCGCATGCCAGCGCTGCAGACAATTCAACAAATGCTGTAACCCAAATTGAAAATAATGAAATAATCGACTCATGCAATGTGGAATCGATAAGTGCAGATGAAGCCGGAGATAACAGCTCCAACGTATACTATGTTGATTCCAACAGCAATGTTCAAAGTGCAATTGACAAGGCCAATGAAGGAGATACGATTGTACTCAACGGAACTTTTGAGTTAAAGGACGCAATAAGTATCAACAAAACAATCAGCATTATCGGATATGGTGATGGAGCAACTTTAAAACCTAACGATTTGAACTATAAGGATTTGAGGTTTTTCAATATAAATTCCAAGGCTTCCAATGTTGTTTTAAGCAATTTAATATTGATAGATGGAAATAATGGTGCTGCTGGAGCTATTCTTTGGGAAGGAAGCAACGGCAGTCTAACCGATTGTGAATTCAGAAACAATATGGCCAAAAACAACTACGGCGGTGCTGTAGTAATTAAAGGAAATAACTGTAACATTACCAACTGCATTTTCAATAAGAATCAGGCGACCCAGAGCAATGGGGGAGCTATCTCATTAATTGGAGAGAACTGTCTGGTGAAAAACTGTACTTTCTATGACAATTATGCTGCTCAAAATGGCGGTGCAGTTTTCGTCAACGGTAAAAAGATTACAATTTCCGATTGTTTATTTGAAGCAAATCATGTTTCTGCAAGTGATAACGCTTCTATGAGTAATGGAGGAGCAATTTTCAGCAATTGTGAAACCTTGACCATTGAAGGGACTGATTTCAACAATAACTATGCTAGCACCTATGGAGGAGCAGTCTATTTAAGTGATTATAACAATGTCAAAAAGTCATCCTTCAAAGACAATCATGCTATAAGGGGAAGGGATATCTACAGCAACCCTACATCCCATATTACCTCAAGCAATTTTACAGTTTTGTATAATGAGACTGAAAGCGATGCGATTTATGGATTTGAGCCGGACAACCTGTTCAACAACATTGTAACCAAACTTAAAGTTAATTCCACTGTCATTTTCAGTACCAGCATGTCATTTAAGTATGGGGAATCCCATTCATGCATGGTTACAGTTGAAGGTGGAATAATTGAAGAGAAAAATATCAGAGTCCTCAATCACACTGAAGCCAATATCACTTTCAAAGATAACACATTGACCGTTTCCAATCTGGATGTTGGAGAGTATGTCCTTCGAGTTACCACAACACCGGATGAAAACCATACTGCGGTTGATAAAGATTTGAATATAACAGTTGTAAAGGCAACTGCTGTCATCAGTGCTTCCAAAGTGACTGTTGCACTTAAAAGCAGTGCTGTTTGGACCATAACTCTCATAGACGCCGGGAATAAGAAACCTATTGCAAATATGCAAATCAGCTTAAAAGTTTACACAGGCAATACTTATAAAATTGTGAATGTTACTACCAACTCAAAAGGTGTTGCTTCATTCAAGACCAAGGATTTGTCTAAAGGGACTCATAAAGTTGTATTAAGCGCTGAACATGGCAGCTATAACTTCAATACATTGACTTCATCCATTACTGTAGTAAAACAGACTGCCTTGAAATTCAAGCTTCAATCAAGAGTTGTTGATAAGGGCGGTTCTTTATTGTCCTACCTGGTTTTAAACAAAAAGACAGGTAAAGGTGTAAACGGCATTAAAGTTAAGGTGTTTATCTACACAGGCAAAACTTATAAGAAATACACTCTTAAAACCAAAAAAATCAAAGGTAAAAAGAAAACCTATAACGGAGCTATGGGTTTTTCAACCAATGATTTTTCAGCTGGAAAGCATAAAGTGATAATTAAGCCTGTAAGCATCAAATATAAAGGATCAGTGACTACCTATATAAAAATTAAGAAAAGCGCAACAAAAGGTTTAAAATATTTCCGTAAAGTCTAGTTGGAAATGATATTTTATTCCTTTTTTTATTTTTTTTTAACTATTTTTTCTCAAATAATTCTATTTGATAATTATTTTTCCATTATTTTATATATTTTGAAAATCATATCTTAATAATATAATCATGTTAAAATGGTGAAGTCATGGCTCATGATGTTTTTATAAGTTATTCATCAAGAAATACGGAATTTGCAGAAGCAGTTTGTGAAAAATTGGAAGATAACGGCATTGAATGTTGGATTGCTCCTAGAAACATTAAAACAGGCACTAATTATGCTAAAGAAATTATGGATGGATTGGATTTAGCCAAGATGGTTGTTTTAGTATTTTCCAAAGATGCACAGGACTCTGAGTATGTGAACAATGAAATAGACACAGCCTTTTCAAACAACAAACCAATCGTATCTTTTAAGGTTGATGATTCTTTTCCTAAAAACAAGATGGAATTCTTTTTGAAAAATACTCAATGGCTGGATGCCTCTCCAAGCACCCTCAAGGAAAAAAACAAAACCCTTGAAAGCTGCTATGACCAGCTGGTTAAAGATGTAAGGCGCATATTAGAAAAGGTCGAAAACGGTGAAGTCTTTGGTTATGAACATACTCCAACCCCAGTCATTCCGCATAAGGAAAAAGGCTTTTTTGAAAAGTATAAATTGCCGATAATTGGCATTGTCCTTGTTTTGATAGCTGTCACGGGGTTCATGCTTTTCAGTGGAATGGGCAACGATTCGAGTGCCGATGAGACAAATGAAACGGGAATCTCCATAGGATATGTCGGTTTGGAAGACTATGGGGACAACAATTATGCATATTTTGTATTCGGAACAATTGATGGTAATTTAAGCAATTCTTCAGATGATGTGATTCATATAGACTATTATGATGATGCCGGAAAAATTGTTGATAGTAGCGACACTAAGATAGCAGATATTGAAGGCAATATCCTAGGTTCTATCGACGTTACTAAAAAAGACGTTTCTAAGGTTTCAGTAGAATTGCAGGACAAGAAAGGTAAAGTATTGTACAGCTTAGAAAGCGATAATATCATTGAACAGTAGTGGGGTTTTTTATGGCTCATGATGTGTATATTTGTTATGACGAAAGAGACTTAGACACAGCAAAGTATGTCTGCGACGAATTGGAGGACAGGGGTTTAGATTGCTGGCTTAAAAACCGTGATGCAGGTGTGGACCACATGGTTGATGAAATCATGCAGGCAATCAAGAAATCTAAAGCCATGGTTCTACTGTATTCTAAAAACTCCAAGCAATCCAACTTTGTCAACAATGAAGTGGACATAGCATTTGCAGAAAAAAGGTCAATTTTGGTTTATCAGATTGATGAATCAAAATTAGATGGCGGTTTAGAATTTTTCTTAAGAAATAAACCTTGGATTGAAGCTTATCCGAATCCTAAGGATAAAATTAATCTTTTAGCTGAAGACACTGCAGAATTAGTAAAAAAACAAAAATCTAAAGATAGGGACATTTTCAAAATTGTTAAAACACATAAAATCCCTGTCATTATAGGCATTGTTGTTTTATTGCTTATTGCGGGTGTTTTAGGATATATGGCGTTAAATGGTGGAAGTGGTGGAACAGATGCCTCCCAGATAACAGCAGGTGATGTTAAACTTAAAATCACGGATTTCCATGTTGATGATGTTAGAAATGAAAGTACTGATTGGAACTATTCCTATTATGTAGGGGGAACAATTTCTCCGGCTCCAGGTGAGCAGGATGGATGTGTAATCCTTGTTGACTTCTATGACCAATCAGGTAAACTGGTCGATTCAACAGAAACTCCATTTGAAGATGCTCAAAAGGTCAGTTCTGGATTTTTATTCGGATCTGCAGTATCAGGCAGCAACAACATTAAGGTAGCAGATGTTCAATTGGTTAATGAGGAGAATATTATAATTGCTCAAGATGATGCTCAATTATGAAGTTAAGTAGTGGGAATGATTATTATGGATAAAAAATATATTGCGATAATTCTTGTATTTGCTGCAGTTGCAATAACTGGAGCTTATTTCCTATTTAGCGGTCCGGGAGAACTTGCAGCTGAACATACTACAATCGTTTTAAGTAAATCAGCATATATGGAAGTTCCGGAATACAAGAATGCTACATCTAAAGCTGATAAGAATGGAATATTTTATTATAAGGATAAACAGGATGATATAAATATTACCAGTTGCTCTAACATATCCGCTGCATCAAGTGTAAAAGAAATGAAAAAACTTAAAAACGAAATTGCAACCGGATCCAAAAAAATAAAAGAGGATGATGTTGTCATTTATGAAAAAAATGGAACTTATTCTGTTTTTGTCAAAAATACTCAGTATAATGATACATTGTTGATACAATCTTCAGATAAGGATTTGCTGCTTCAATGTTGGCAAACCGTCAAGTATCACGATCCGACAGACAAAATCAAATTCAATGACACTAATGATACAAGTTCAGGCTCTGTTGTCAGTGCTGTTGAAAAAACAGAATCTGCTGTAAAAGCTAACACTCCAACTTACTCATCTTCATCTTCCAGTTCTTCATCCAGTTCATCATCAGGTTCTGGAAGTAGTGGATACAGTGACTTTGGTTTCGGCAGTAGTTCTTCATCAAGCAGTTCCGGTGGTTCAAGTAAATCAAGTGGATCAAGTGGTGGAGGATACGACGACTTTGGATTCGGATAGAAAAAATTAAATTGAGAGTTAGGTACTACCTAATCTCTTTTTTTACTATTTTTATTTTTTTTCCGTATTTTTAGTCAAAATTACTAAACATTTAAATACTATTAGAATAAAATAATTAATTAATAGTTATGAATACGGAAAAGTTGCTTTTTATTTCATAACAGTTTATTATTATTAATTTTCATGATTATAGGAGGAGTTATTAATGGCAAGATTCGAAGAAGCAGAAAACAGAATGTTCAATATTAAAATCTGCTTAAAATGTAATGCTCGTAACCCTGCTGGTGCTACAACCTGTAGAAAATGCGGTTACAAAGGTTTAAGATACAAAGCAAAAGAACCAAGAGGATAGATTTATTCTCTTAACTTTTTTTATTATTTTTTATAAAACTTATTTTAACTAATTTTCATTTAAAAACAATTAATTTAATATATCATTTTTTATAAATCTTATTTTAGGTAATCTTTATGAAAGACGTTGAAAATTATATTAGGGATATATTAGAAACTAGAAAATTACACTTCACTTTAATCGATCCTGACGAACAAACACCTGAAGAAGCTTTGGAAATCGCTACACAAGCTATTGAGGGTGGAACTGATGGAATCATGATTGGAGGGTCTACTGTAAATGGTGATGATGTTGACAATACCTGTAAAATATTATCAGAAAACATTGCAGTTCCTATTATCATTTTCCCAGGAAATACAAGTAGTGTAAGTAAATATGCTGATGCAATATTTTATATGAGCTATGTAAACTCAAGAAATCCTCATTGGATTAACGGAGCTCAGGCAATTGCAGCACCAGCCGTAAAGGCATCCGGTATGGAAATCTTGCCAATGCACTATATGGTAATTTCTCCAGGCGGTACTGTCGGTTGGGTTGGAGATGCAAATTTAGTTCCTAGAAACAAACCTAAGATACCTGCTGTTTATGCAATGTCAGCGGAATTATTCGGAATCAAATTCTTCTATCTTGAAGCAGGTTCCGGTGCTGAAGAGCCGGTTCCACCAGAAATGGTAGCTTATTCTAAAAGGGCTGCTCCTAAAAACATTTTAGTTGTTGGAGGAGGAATCCGTGACGGTAAAGCAGCTTATATGGCAGCAAAAGCCGGTGGAGACATCATCGTAACCGGTACTGTTGTAGAAGAGGTTGATGATGTAAAAGCTAAAATTCAAGAATTGACTGGAGCTGTTAGAAAAGCTTCACTAGAGTAGTTTACAACTGCTCTCACCATATTTTTTTATTAACCCTTTAACATAATAGTTAATAGGAGATATTATGTTAAATTCACTATATGAAAAAGCCATCGCTAAAAGAGGATTCATTCATGCTATTGACTCAGACAGCAATGTTGAATCTCAGCTTGAATACAATTGGTTCGATAGACTGATTGAAGATAGTTCTGACGATTTTACAATTGCCGCTGGAGACGGTAGTTTCAATAAGAAGAAATTTCTCACATCCAACTTCTGTGCAGTCGGTGCAGAATCAATAATTTACGATGGTGAAATAAAAAAGATTGAAGACTCAGACATATTTGACGTTCCGAACGTATCCTTTTTGGATGAACTTTTAAGCAATTATATGGCTATCTATGAGCTGAAGTGTGCTTTGAGAACCCTGAAGGAATATAATGTGGATTACTATATGTTTGACGGATCTATTTTGGGAGACCTTCAGAATGCATTTCCGAAAGGCGCAAAATTGCCATCAAATATTAGGGATAATTTAGATGATGCCGTCTTGAATGAATTCGAGAGAAGATTGTCCATAAGGAAATATGGACTGGTATTTCCAGAAATAAGGGATTCATTAAAACTGGTGGAAATGCCAAAAAATGATGATTTCAATAAAATTGAGGAATACAATCTTCATTTGGCTTCTATTGAAAAGATTATTCTCTTAAAGGAGATTTTACAGTATAGAAAAAAGATAATATCAATATCCAAAACCTCCTCGGACAATGAGCTGTTCCATTGGAATATTCCGGATATTGCATTTTTGGATAAGTTTACCCAAAAGCAGGGAATGTCCATAATCAAATATCGCAGTGTTTATGAAAAAGCGGCATTTCCGTATTTCAACGACTTTTTTAAAGGGTTAACGTTTACGGTTTTTTATGTCAGATTTCAGGACAATAAAAATGTATTGAAAGTTGAACTGCCTTATAAAGCTTCAAAAGAAGAGGTATTTGACTTGATTAAAAAGATAAATGTCCTATCAGTTCAAGGATACCCTTATCTTTTAAATAAGGCTCATAATGATGTTGTAATTACTGATAGGAATATAAAGGAATTGTTAAAGATTGCTAAAGTTTATGAAACAACCAATAGGGAAGTGATGTCATGGTAGTTGGAATTTGTGTTGGAGAAACCTCACTTACTGAAGTCACATTCATTTCAGATAAGATGCCGAAAGTTGGCGAATATGTTACTATAGAATACGACGGCAAGAAAGTTTTGGGAATGATTGAAAATCTCATTCGTGGAAATGATGCTTTAAATGTAGATATAAATGACTTTAAAGCTATTCAAAAGATTTCAAGAATTGGAGTTGAAGACAATTACATTAGGGGCAAAGTCAAGATTCTTGGTGATGTTAATGACAATTTGAAATTGCCTAGAACCCCTGTTCTTCCGGGAACTGAAATTCAATTGGCGGATAAGGATGTTCTGGAGGAAATCTTTAAAGTCAAAAACCCTATTAAGCTTGGTACTTTAGTTAATCAAAGTGATGTTGAGGTTAATGTCGAAGCCAATCCAATTTTGTCAAGGCATTTGGCCATTCTGGCAATGACAGGTGCTGGAAAATCAAATACAGTTTCTGTTCTTATTGATCAGCTGTTGAATTATAATGTTCCAATTTTTGTTTTTGACATGCACGGGGAATATGTCAATGCTGAATTTCCGAATGGGGACGTTAATGTCATAAAACCTAAGCTTAACCCTAAATACATGGAATTCTATGAAATGAAAAAATTGATGAATATTCCAAGCAATGCTGTAATTCAGGAAAGGCACTTTAGGGATGCATTCAATTATGCAAATGATGAGCTAAGCAAGGGCACAAGCGAGACAATCAATTTCCTGGATATCATGTATGATTACCTTGAGGTCAAATCCGGTGTTAATGATGAAGAAGCGAAAGTGGATAAGTCAATGGTTGATGTGATGAACAAGATTTTGGATGCAAAAATAAAATATTCCAATCTGTTCTATCAAAATGCACCTAATATTGTCTCCAATATTCAGGCGGCACATGTCAATGTCCTGGATTTAAGCCAAGTCGATGAATATGTCGCAAGCGTACTGGTCAGCCATATCTTGAGAAATTCACTTCAAAGATCAAAAGATGCCGCCCACACTGGAAATAAGGAAGATTTAATGAAAAATTCCGTATTTTTCATACTTGAGGAAGCACATATTTTGGCTCCAAAAAAACGTGATTCCGATTCTAAAAGGATGATTCAACGTGTAGCCCGTGAAGGCCGTAAATTTGGATTGGGGCTATGCTTAGTCAGCCAATCTCCAAAGACAGTTGACCATGATGCATTATCCCAGATGAACAACATGATTATCTTGAGGCTTGTCGAACCTGAAGACCAAAGGCATGTTCAGTCTGCCAGTGAAAGCCTATCGCAGGATTTAGTTAACCAACTTCCTTCCTTAAATGTTGGAGAAGCTATCGTTTTAGGTCTAATGAGCAAGGTTCCTACACTTGTTAAAATCGATGAGTTCAAAGGTCGCCAGCATGGTGATGACATGGACATTGCTTCTTATTTTGCAAATTTCAAAGAGAAAGAGGAAGAGGAAATTAGGAAAACTGAAGAAGAACTAAATGATTTGGGATATGGCTATTAATCCCAACTTTTTTTTAATTTTTTTATTAAAACTAATTTTTACATTCAAAAATCAATTTTGATTACTTTACAAATGCTCTCTAGGCAAACTATTAAATATACAGTCAAATAAACTATACTCAATTAAATACTTTTAACAGTGTTTAAATTGGTTATATACAAAAAATTTAAAAAGGTAATATAATGAAATTTGCACATTTAGCAGATACTCATTTAGGTTATCGCCAATTTGGTTTATTTGAGCGAGAAAAAGACTTTTATGAAGTATTTGAAAAGGTAATAGATAAAATAATTGAAGAAAATGTAGACTTTGTAATACATAGCGGAGACTTGTTTGAAACTGCAAGGCCATCACCAAATGCGCTTTTGGTATTTCAAAAAGGATTGCTTAAATTGAAAGGTGCAGGCATTCCCATGTATGCAATTGCGGGAAATCATGACTCTGTAATGCGAAAGGGATCAATTCCTCCACAGGTAATATTTAAAAAATTAGGCCTTAAGGTAATAAGCCCAATCAATCCCCATTACACTCATGGAGATTTGTTTATTGCGGGACTGCCATACTATCCGTCATCTCAAAGCAATGTCTTAAAGTCTAAATTAGCGGAATTGTCTCAAAAGGCTGAAAATTATGAAAAATCAGTTTTGGTATTGCATCAGGGAGTAGACAAATACTTCGGTTATCAATACGAACTTGAGATTGGAGATATTCCTGATAATTTTGATTATTATGCATTTGGACACATTCACAATTATGTCAATGATAGCTTTGGAAAAGGCAGATTGGTCTATCCGGGTTCAAGTGAAATCTGGAAAACCAAGGAAGTAGAAGATTATCAAAAAAATGGTAAAGGTTTTGTTGTAGTTGACTTTGACGGTGAAAAACCGCTTGTAAAAAGGGTCAAGGTGGATATATCCCGTGAATTCATGAAAAGATCTCTTGACTACAACAATCTGGAAAGCGGCATTGCGGGAATCAAAGAGATTATTAAAGATTTTGACAATGAGCCTATTCTTGATTTGACCATCAACAATGTTGAATCTGATACCAAAATGGTTTATGAAATGATTAACGAGGAATTGGGTGATTTGGCTTTAATGATTAGGCCTAAATTCAATACTAAGGATGATATAATCAGTGATACAGATGTGCATGAAGGTCGTGTAGGCATTGAAGAGCTTCTCACAGAACAGCTTAACGTTTATGATAATGAGGATGTAAACGTATTGGGCGTTGAGTTATATAAATATCTCTCAAAAGACAGGCTTGAGGAATCTGGAAATCTGATTAATCAGTTCTATGAAGAGCATTATCATCATGTAGATGAGGAAATAGAATTCAAGACTGAAAAGGTTAAAAAGGATGAAGTCCCGGATGAAGATTCCAAGGATATTCAACTTACATTAGGGGAGGTTGAAAAATGATTTTCACAAAATTAAAACTGCTCAATTTCAAGTCTCACGAAAATACAGTCATCTCCTTTGATAAAGGAATAAGCGTTATTGTAGGTGAAAACGGTGCTGGAAAATCAACTATCCTTGAAGCAATAAGCTTTGCTTTATTCAAACAGCATACCGGTAAAAAAATCGATGATTTAGTCAGGAATAACGCACAGTCAATGGCTGTAGAGCTGGAGTTCAATTCAAACGGCAGACAATATAAGATATTGCGTGAAAAGAAATCCAATTTGAAGTCATCCCTATTCAAGAAAACTTCAACTGATGGAAATTACGTCAAGCTCTGCACAGGGGATAAGGAGGTAGCAACCCAAATCCATCAAATTTTGGACATCGATTCAGATTTGTTCCTGAATGCGATTTATATCAGACAAGGCGAGATTGCAGAGTTGGTGGACAAGACACCTGCCGAGAAAAAACTCTTAATCGCAAAATTATTGGGCATAGATTCGTTGGAGAGATCCTGGAAGAATCTGCTGCCGTTCATCACAGAGTATGAAAAACAACTTTCAGAGCTCAAAGGCAAGTTATTCAACTCTCAGGAATTGGTCGAAGAGTATAATAAGAAAAAAAGTGAGCTTGAATCCTTAAAGGATAAGGGCCATGATTTTGAAAATCAGCTTGAAGAAGTAAAAGGATTGCTCGACGAAATATCTGAAAGTAAAAGAAACATGGAAAGAGAAAAGGAAATCTATGATAATTTAGTTCTTAATCTTGAAACCGAAAAGAAAAACTATGCCAAATTGGAACATGACAAACATGTTGTTCAGGATAATTTGGATAAGATTCGCGAAGCCGAAGAGCAAATTGAAAGACTGGAAAAGTATGTCTCTAAACTGGATTTGTATCTTGATTTTGAAAAGGACGTTAACAGCATCAAAGAATTAAAGGATAAAGAAAGCGAAGTTGAAGAAAAACTGGAGTCAATTTCTGTTCAAAAGCAGAATATTTCAGATAACCGTGAAGGATACAATAAGTTTTTATCCTCAGATGAGGAAATCACTAAGCTGGAAAATCAGAAAGTTAATTATGAAAAAGAATTGGCCACTATGGCAAAGCTTGAAAAAGATAAAAAAGTTCTTCTAGAGGAAATTGAAACTGAAAGAAATGCTATTGAGGATTTCTTCTCAAAAGCTAAGGATAAATTAGCTGATAATGGCCTAGACCAAGATTCCATAAGCAAAATTGATGATTTCAATCATCTTGAGGAATCTACAAATGATTTCCAGAAGTCACTTTCCAATAAGATTAAAGATTTAACTGGTGAAATCACTGCTAAAAATGAAGAGATTGTGGTATTCAAACAGAATATCAAAGCCAATGAGAAACCTTTAGGTGAATTGGAAGGCATCGACAACAAATGTCCAGTTTGTCAATCAGATATTAGTCCTACACAGAAAAGAGATTTAATAAATCAATACAAATCTCAAATTGAGGAAAATACAAAATCAATTTCTGAAAATGAAGAAAACCTTCGCCTACTTTCTAAAAACAAAGAAAGCTTTGAAGCTAAAAATGAATCAATTCTAGAATTATCTAAAAGCATAATTGAATACAAACAAAGATTCAATCAATTAGAAAATAATTTGTCAAGGTTAAATGAAATTGATGAGGGCCTTGAAGGAAAAGATTATATCGGAAACAAATTGGGCGAGCTCATATTAGTTATAGCCAATAAGAAAACCGAAAAGGAATCTTATAAGGAGGCTCATGATTTGTTTGTTCAGGCCAATGGTGCTCTTGAAGTTTTAGGAAGTGAAACTGAAGCTCAATTCAACTTAAAGCAAATCAGAAATGACATTGACAATCATGTAAGGAATATCAAGCTAGCTATTGAACAGGATCCTCATTTAAGTGGAGATATCAGTAATGTGGAACTTCAAAACAGAATCACTGATTTGAAACAGAAAAATGAGGAATATAATCAGCTTAAAGGATTTGTTAAAAACAAGCCTGCACATATGGCTCAACTTGACTCAATAAAAGAGGATATGGGTGTTTCAATTAATCAAAGCGATATTCTTGTGAACAAACTCAATGCTTCTTCATATGATGAGGATAAATATGAACAGATTATTGTTCGCCATGAAATGTATGAAAGAAGAAATTCCAAGATTAGTGCTGATTTGTTCGAGTTAAAAGGAAGGGCTCATGAATTAATTGATTATATCAAAGAGTTGAATAGTAAAATCAAACTCGCTAATAAATTCCAACAGGAATATAATGACATTTCAGATTATATCAATTTGTTGCATCATATTAGGAATTTATACAGTAAAAATGGAATTCAAAGGGATTTAAGAAATATTTCAAGGCCGTTAATCCAGAAATATACTAAAGAATTTTTCAATGAATTCAACTTCAATTATTCTGACTTAACATTGGATGATGAATATGATGTTACTGTTTATGGTCCTGAAGGAGAATCATCCATGACCATGGTCAGTGGTGGTGAAAAAATAGCAATTGCATTGGCTTTAAGACTTGGTATTACTCAGGCAATGGCCAATGGTGAATTGGATACTATTTTATTGGATGAGCCTACAATTCATTTGGATGCTTCCAGAAGACATGAACTGATTAATTTATTAAAGGACATGTCCGTACTTCCTCAAATGATTATTGTAACCCATGAGGCTCAACTTGAAAACGCAGCCGATAATTTAATTAAAGTTGAAAAAGTAAATGGTATTTCAAAAGTGGTAATGTAATTCAATTACATTATTTCTTTAATTTTTTTTACATTGTTTCAGGTGCATCTTTAATTGAATCAATGATGCAGTTTGCATTCCAGCCCACAATTGTGGCTGCCTTTTCTTCCAGTATTTCCGGAACTTCCTCAAGACCTAGAGGCCTGACTAAAACGATAGGAATATCATATTTCTCTGCAGCATTGAGCAATGCTTCAAAAGTCTCTTTATTGTCCTTATAAAGTCCTGAAAGTAAGATTATTCTGTCCACTTTTTTGTAAAATCCTTCGCCTGCATGTTCATAGGAGCCGGATATTGATTCTTTCCATAAGAATTCAACTTTTGAATATAATTTTTCTGTAAATTGAGGATATTCATTATTTTGATCTATAC
>NZ_JAZNAN010000100.1:0-20358 GCF_045586545.1 Methanobrevibacter sp. | reverse complement strand
AAGACCAATACAAAAAATTAAATTCATGAATGACAGATTATTGAAATTTGAAAACAATAATAAAAACATCAAGGTTTATAAAATAAACAAAAATTTAATTTAAAAGGTATATAATATTACATAATAAAAATCAAAATTGTTGATTAGCATGATTGAAGTTGAAGTAAAAGCGAAAATCGATAGCTTTAAGGAAATTGAAGAAAAATTGGAAAAGCTCGGTGCCGAAAAAAGCAAACACGAATTTCAGGAAGACATATATTTCAATAGCCCCGTTGTAGACTTTGCAAAAACCGATGAGGCATTAAGGATTAGGACTACAAAGCAAAACGATGAAACAAACATCTTCATCACATACAAGGGACCGAAAATAGATCAAAAATCAAAAACCAGAAAGGAAATCGAAATGGGAATAGAAGACTCGCAAAAATGTGCAGGAATCTTTGAGGAAATAGGATTTAATAAAGTCCGGGCAGTGAGGAAAAACCGCCAATACTACAAATATGAAAACTTTGAAATATCCCTAGATGATGTTGAAGGATTGACTCCATATATGGAAATAGAAGTTGAATTAAACGATGGTGAAGACTACAGTGAAGCTCAAAACAGTATTTTTGAACTTTTTGAAGAATTGGGCATTACTGATGGCTTTGAGAGAACTTCATATCTGGAATTATTAGAAAATATTTATAAGTAAAAACATTATTATTAATATTATATTAAGATTAATTTTAAGAAGTGATTATATTGCAATATTTTATAAGTCATTATAACAAAGAATCTGAATTGACATTTCCGGATGACATCACAATCTATGATACAACCCTAAGAGACGGTGAACAGACCCCTGGAGTATGTTTCAGCTTTGATGAGAAACTGGAAATTGCAAGAAAACTTGACCAGTTCAAGATTCACCAAATTGAAGCGGGCTTTCCAATCGTTTCCGAAAAGGAAAAGGAATCAGTTAAGGCAATCGCAAATGAAGGATTGGACGCTACAATTCTTGGATTGACAAGAACAAAACCGGCAGATATCGATGCTGCACTAGACTGTGATGTAGACGGTATTATCACATTTGTCGGAACTTCAGATATCCATCTGGACCACAAAATGCACATTACAAGACAGGACGCAATCAACCTGTGTGAAACCGCAGTTGACTATGCTAAAGACCACGGCCTGTTCGTCGCATTTTCAGCGGAAGACGCTACAAGAACAGACATTGAATTTTTAAAACGCATTTACGGTAAAGCTCAGGAATGCGGTGCTGACAGAGTTCACATTGCAGACACTACCGGAGCCATAACCCCTCAAGGTATTGATTATCTAGTAAGAGAGCTTGTAAAGGACATTGACATTGACCTTGCAGTGCATCTCCACAACGATTTCGGCCTTGCTGTAATAAACTCAATCACCGGTGTTCTGGCAGGTGCAAAAGCCGTATCCACTACCGTCAACGGTATCGGTGAGAGAGCAGGTAACGCATCCCTGGAAGAGCTTATCATGGCAATGAAAATCCTATATGGCAAGGATTACGGATTTAAAACCAAATACATCAAGGAACTCTCCGATTTGGTTTCAAAAGCCAGCGGACTTCCGATTCCATACAACAAGCCTATTGTAGGAAACAACGTATTCAGACACGAATCCGGAATCCATGTTGATGCGGTTATTGAAGAGCCTTTATGCTACGAACCTTATCTTCCGGAATTGGTCGGGCAAAAAAGGCAGCTTGTTTTAGGAAAACACTCTGGATGCAGAGCTGTCAGGGCAAAATTGAATGAATGCGAACTTGATGTGACAGACGGCGAGCTCATTGAAATTGTAAGACAAGTCAAAAAGTCCAGAGAAGAAGGAAAATACATCAACGACGAAGTATTCAGAGATATCGTTAAAAAAATCAGTAAAAAGGAATAGATAAAGATGAACATTACTGAAAAAATCCTATCATCAAAAGCGGGCCATGAAGTGACCCCTGGTGAAATCATAGAAATTCCGGTTGACCTTGCAATGTCACACGATGGAACAAGCCCGCCTGCCATCAAAACCTTTGAAAAGGTAGCGGATAAGGTATGGGATCCGGAAAAAATTGCAATAATATTCGATCACAACGTCCCGGCAAACACCATCGGCTCTGCCGAATTCCAAAAGGTTTGCCGTAACTTCATCAAAACTCAAAACATTACCAAAAACTTCATTCATGGAGAAGGAATCTGCCATCAGGTAGTTCCTGAAATGGGACTGGTTGAACCTGGAAAGGTTATAGTCGGAGCCGATTCACACACCTGTACTTACGGCGCATTCGGAGCATTTTCAACAGGTATGGGTGCAACAGACCTTGCAATGGTTTGGGCAACCGGCAAAACCTGGTTTATGGTTCCCGAAGCCATCAGAATGGAAGTGGCCGGTGAATTGAACCCTTATATCGCTCCAAAAGATATCATTTTAAACATCATTGGTGAAATCGGAATAGCCGGCGCCACATACAAGACCGCTGAGTTCTGCGGTGAAACAATCGAAAGCATGGGCGTTGAAGGAAGAGCAACCATGTGCAATATGGCAATTGAAATGGGTGCCAAAAACGGTATAATGGAACCGAATAAAGAAGTAATTGACTATATCTGCAAAAGAACGGGAAAAAAAGAAGAGGAACTGAATATTGTAAGGTCCGACAGCGATGCAATATATTCAAAGGAAATGCACTTTGACATTACTGATATGGAACCTCAAATTGCCTGCCCGAATGATGTTGACAATGTAAAAGGCATCTCAGAAATTGAAGGAACCGCAATCGACCAATGCCTTATCGGGTCATGTACAAATGGAAGATTATCCGACCTGAAAGATGCTGCAGAAATTCTGGAAAACAACAAGATTCACAATGACATCAGATTACTGATTCTTCCGGCTTCAAGGGAAATCTACAAGCAGTCCATTGAATTGGGCTACATCGATACATTCATTGATGCGGGAGCAATTATCTGCAATCCCGGCTGCGGACCATGCCTTGGAGGACATATGGGAGTATTGAGCGAAGGCGAAAGCTGCATTTCCACAACAAACAGGAACTTTAAAGGAAGAATGGGAGACCCTGCCTCTTCAGTATACTTATCAAATTCAAAAGTAGTAGCTGCTTCAGCAATTACAGGAGTTATTACAAATCCTAAAGACTTATAAGTGATTTAAATGGCACAGGACAAAAACGAAGCAAACAAAAGACTGATTGAAAAAATGAACGACCTTGAAAAAGAATACGGCCAGACATTTTCAAACACACAAAAAATACTGTTAACAACCGACGGATCAATCACTGCAATATTGGATGTCTTATATGGCAAGATTACCTTAGACACACTCGACCAGCACCTTGAAAATGCAGATGAGGAACGCGCAAAGCTAGTAAATGTTGAAGCCGGAGAGGAAATCAACTTCAGGGAAGTCATAATGCACAAGGACGACCAACCTTTAATCTATGCGATTTCACACGTTCCATTGGGAAGGTGCACTAAAGAAGTCTGTGCAGACCTTCTAAGGGCAGACATTCCAATCGGCAGAATCTTGAAAAACTACAAAATCGAATCCAGAAGGGAAGTAAAGAATATCTTCATTGAAAAGCCAAACGACACATTGAAAGAGTTGTTTAAAACAGATGAAGACTTTCTGGCTCGTGATTACGTAATCATAAACAATGGCGAAATATTAATGTGGATTAAGGAAATGTTTCCGGTAAGCTATTTTTCACAAATTTAGGTGTTATAAATGGGCGTAAAGTTAAAAGACATAATTGAACCGAAAGAAATCTCCTTTAAAGATCTTGAAGGAAGAAGCGTATCTATCGATGCATTCAACACGCTTTACCAATTCCTAGCAACAATCAGACAAAGGGATGGAAGGCCGCTGAGTGATGAAAACGGCAATGTTACATCTCACTTAAGCGGAATACTGTACAGAAACTCTTCAATGGTTGAAAAGGACATAAAGCCCATATATGTCTTTGATGGACAGGCCCCTGAACTTAAAAGTGAAACTCAAGCAAAAAGAAGGGAAGTGAGGGATGAAGCTGAAAAAATCTATAAGGAAGCCCTCAAGGCCGGAGACACCGAAAAGGCCCGTAAATTTGCAATGAGGTCATCAAAATTATCACCTGAAATTATTGAATCTTCCAAAAAATTATTGACCCTGATGGGAATCCCATATATCGAAGCCAAAGGAGAAGGAGAAGCGCAGGCGGCCTATCTGGTTTCCAAAGGAGATGCCTATGCAGTGGCATCCCAGGATTATGACTGCCTTCTGTTTGGAGCCAAAAGGGTTGTGAGAAACCTTGCCATCAGTTCAAACCTTGGAAAGCTGGAATACTACGAATTGGACAGGGTTTTAAGAGAGCTGAAAATCACAAGAGAAGAACTTATTGATATGGGAATTCTGATTGGAACCGATTTCAGCGAAGGCCTTAAGGGAGTAGGTGCAAAAACCGCGCTTAAACTAGCTCATAAAGGCCAGTTAAAAGAAAAAATAGCTGAACTTCAAAAGGAATCAACTCATGACTTGGATGAAGTTCGCGAAATATTCCTGAACCATGAGGTAAATACAGACTATAAAATAAAATGGGAAAAACCAAAGCAGGATAAAATCATTGAATTTTTATGCTATGAACATGGTTTTTCCGAAGATCGCGTAATCAAGGCCACAGATAAACTTAAAAACTTAAGTTCATCACAGGGAAGCCTTGACGCCTGGTTCTAACTTAATTTTTCTGCCATGGCATCAACAATAGCTTTGGCATTTTTATCTCTATTTTCAACTTCGGCAGCCTCGACCTGATTAAATATATCATTATAGAAGGTTTCACCTTCACGGACAAATCTAAATTTGAAGTTAGAGGAAGTTGTTGCAATTTTAATGGTGCCATATCCAATTAATTTACCGAATAATCCATTGCTAAATGAAACGGAATCTATTTTATTCAATGGAGATTGCATTTGAGTTGTTGAAATTAATCCACATTTTCCAAATACACGTTTATTAGTCAATATCAAATCATTTGTTTTGTATCCGATGTATCTGATGATGAACCAGATTAAACCTATAATTGTAATTGTATTAAAAAAACTAAAGAATACTGTTCCTGGAGTAAGGAACCAAGTTCCTATTAAGTTAATAACAATAAAAAGTCCTATCAAAAATCCGATTCCAAAAACAATAGTTGGAAGTATTAAACATCCACTGTGAATTTGTGAATGTCTTATAACAAATTCCCCATCCATCATATCAATGTTATATGTCCTAAACAAGTCGTTTGAAGCATTATTTGATGAAGGGGCGTTTTCTCCAAATTTAGTTCCGCATTCATTACAAAAAATTGATCCTTCTTCCAATTCAGTCCCGCAATTTTTACAAAATCTTGCCATATAATCACCTTTTAATAATATATTAGATACAAATTATATTTAAATGATTAATATGGTGGAAAATCCTTACCGAAGACCTTTTCTGCATATTTCATTGCCAATTTTACCTGACCGGAATAGCTTTTCATCATTTCTCTTTCAAAATTATTTCTTGAAGGGGACCTTAAAATCAATTTTAAAAGATTTTCATATGATTCTATAGCTTTTGACTTATCGAATCCAAATTTTTCAATAACTTCAGGAGTCAATTTTTCAAGACAAGGAAATTCCAATGTTTTGCATACTGTTTCTGTTGAAAAATAAGTCATCCTAATCAAAGGAGAAACTGATGAGACCAGAACATGATTTCCCAATTTGATGAGTGGAGGAATTCCTGTCTTTTTATATCGCTCCATCGAGGTCAGCTTATCGTAATTTTCAAGGTTATAGCAATGGAGTTCCGTATAAAAATCAGGTTCAAAATATTCAATTAAATCTAAAACCTTTTGACCAAGTTTAGAGTCATAATATTCCTTTTCGATTGTGGAAATATAAGGTGTTTTATCGAAATTGTAAAAATAGAACTGTCCAGGGGATAAATCTTCAATGTCTATTCGATTAAGGAACCTTATTGAAGTTGCGCCTTCGTTTCCATGAAGTCCGCCAATGAACAGCTTGGTCGGGCCTTCCCCATTGTCAATATATCTAAAATAAGACATAAAATAAAAAAAAATGAAGGAATTTATGTTCCTTCCTGCCAATTTGACATGTACGCTTTTTGTTTATCTGTCAATGAATCGATTTCAATTCCCATAGCTTTCAATTTCATGGTTGCTACGTTGTAGTCGATTTCATCAGGCGCTTTGGTTACGCCAACCGGCAAATCGTTTTCCAGGATGTGTTTTGCAGACAATGCCTGTACGGCAAAACTCATGTCCATGATTTCAGCAGGGTGTCCTTGTCCACGTGCTGCGGATAAGTTAACCAAACGACCATCGGCCAAGAGATAGATTTTACGTCCATCTTTGGTGGTGAACTCTTCAATGCTTTCACGTACCTCTTTAACCTCAGTTGAAATAGCTTCAAGGTCAGGCCTGTTGATTTCTACATTGAAGTGTCCGGAGTTTGCAAGCATACAACCGTCCTTCATGTATTTGAAGTCATCACCTGAGATGATGTCCGCATTACCGGTTACTGTAATGATTAAATCTGATTGTTTTACAGCTTCACGGATAGGCATGACACGGTATCCGTCCATTCTTGCTTCCAGTGCACGAATTGGATCTACTTCGGTTACAATAACGTCGGCTCCAAGACCGTCAGCCCTTAAGGCCAGTCCTCTTCCACACCATCCGTATCCACAAACTGTTACGGTTTTTCCTGCAATTACCATGTTGGTTGTTCCCATGATTGCATCGAAACTTGACTGTCCTGTACCGTATCTGTTGTCGAACAGGTATTTGGTGTATGCATCATTAACAGCGATAACAGGGAATTTCAATGCCCCGTCAGCATGCATTGCCTGTAGTCTGTGAACACCGGTTGTGGTTTCTTCACAGGCCCCTTTGATATGGGACAACAACTCTTTTCTTTCGTTGTGAAGCACCATAATCATGTCTGCTCCGTCATCGATGATTATATCCGGTTTGTGATCAAGTACCATGTTGATGGTCTGGTAGTATTCTTCATCGTCCTGTTCTCTCCAACCATAAACGTTCAAACCTAAATCAGCTGCGCCTGCAACTGCGTCATCATGAGTGGACAATGGATTGCAGCCAGTCATTGCGACTTCCGCTCCACCCGCCATTAATGTTAAACCTAAGTTAATGGTTTTAGGCTCTAAGTGTAAACATGACCCGATAGTAATTCCTTTGAAAGGTTGGGTTTCCAAATATTCAGCTTTAATGTGTTCCAAAACAGGCATGTGTTTTTGAACCCATTCGATTTTTCTTACACCTTCAGGTGCCAAAGACATATCTTTAACTTTACTCATAATATCATCATTGAAATTTTATTACTACATAATTTTTGAACTTGTAAGTTTTTAAAATTACCCCTTAATGGGAAAAATAAAAATTAAAAGATACATTAGCCAATATAATTTAATTCTGTTTTTAATTATACGCCCATAATGGCATTAATTAGCTCTGAAATTCCTTGTGCATCTGATGAAAATTCAAATGGTGTACCTGAACCGAAAACATCCTCATCAGGAGTTGAAGGATTAGGGAATGCTATGACAGTATATCCTTGTCCGTCTTTGTCCAATAAATATACATATGCCTCGCCGCTGGAACCAGAGAATGCCAATTCATCATAGGAGAAAGCCACTGAACTTCCATCCGCATTTGTTATTGTTTTATCATATGAATTTACAGTATCAAAAGTATATCCTTTGCTGGACAAATAATCTTGAGCAAGGACTTCATCATAAATATCTACATCAAATAATATTTCACAATTCTCACTGTTTTTAAATGTTACACTGGAATCTGTCTTTTTTTCTACAGTTAGCCCGTCCGGAACTTCGATGGTCAAAGATCCAACGGTTACGTCTTCTGCATATATTGTTGCAACACTGAATGTCAACATGAAAATGACAAATATTGCAAACAACACTGACTTATCGTTGATTTTCATTTTTCATCTCCCATTATTTTTTTTAATCTAATGTATCTCTTAATTGACTTAATTTGAAAGTTGTTAAATATTATGTTTGCAAATAAATTTAAATTTTGCTAAAATCAATTAACCTGTTTAAATTTTTCGTTAAAAATAATTCATTTTTTATAAAAAATGTAAAACATCTTTAAAAAACATATAAAAAACAAAAACTTTAAATGTAATGATAAAAATAAATATATTTGTTAGATGCCGGGGTGGCTCAGCTGGTTAGAGCGCACGGCTCATAGGGTAATAAAGCAGTGCTCTGACTTATTCCTGGGATACCGTGAGATCGCGGGTTCGAATCCCGCCCCCGGCATCCAATATCCCAGGAATTTTCCATCTAAACTATTTTTTAAAAAGTTTTTTCCAAATCATAATAATTTTATACTTATTTTAGCCAATATAATTATAGAGGATTTGAAATGATATACAATACACTTGGAAAAACAGGCCTTGAAGTTTCAAGATTGGGTTTTGGAACCATGAGACTTCCAACAACCAATTCCAATGCAGATATAGACAAGCAGGAAGCAACTGCAATGCTTGAATATGGAATTGAAAACGGCGTTAACATTATTGATACAGCCTATCCCTACCATTGCGCAGAGCTTAGCGGCAATGGGAACAGCGAATTATTTGTCGGTGAATTTTTAAAGGAAACAGGTTTAAGAGACGAAATATTGCTTCAAACCAAATCTCCCTCTTGGCTGATTGAGGAAAAAACTGATTTTGACTATTACCTGGATATTCAGCTTGAAAAACTGCAAACCGACTACATTGATATTTACCTTTTGCACTCATTAACCGTGCCGGATTGGGAAAAGGTGAAAAATCTGGATGTTTTAGATTTTTTAGATGATTGTTTAAGCTCAGGTAAAGTAGGCCATGTCGGCTTTTCATCACATATTGAGGTGGATTATCTAATTGAAATACTCGATGAATATCCTAAATGGGAAGTTGCCCTAACCCAGATGAACTATCTTGATGAATATTACCAATCAGGAGTCATGGGACTCAATTATCTAAAAGAGACCAATGTCGGAAGCATGGTTATGGAGCCTCTCAGAGGAGGAAGGCTGGTTCAAAACATTCCAAGTGAAGTCCAGCAATTATGGGACATGGCCGAAACCAAAAGGACACCTGTAGAATGGGCATTGCAATATCTATGGAATAGGGATGACGTCGACTGTGTTTTAAGCGGAATGACAAGCCTGGAGCAGGTAAAGGAAAATGTTAAAATAGCTTCTGCAATAGACATTATAAGTGAAAACGATCAGGAAATAATCCGGGAAGTTGCAAGAACCTATAGGAACTTTTTAGGAAACAGATGCTCAAGATGCGGCTACTGCATGCCTTGTCCTCACGGCGTCGACATCATAAACTGCCTGACCGAGTACAACATTGCGCATATGATGGGAACTCCAAAGGCCAGTGCAATGCAGTACTTTACACTGATTGATGAGGATTCAAGAGCGGACAGCTGCATAAATTGCGGGGAATGCATACCATTCTGTACTCAGATGCTGGATATTCCAGGAGAACTTCAAAAGGTATATGAATACTTTGGTAGTGAATTTGACCATTTCTAGGTGATATTAAATGAATGAAGATACATATTGGGAAATTGCTACACGCCAGATGCCTCTTGTAAGCAAAGAAGAGCAGGAAAAATTTAAAGATGCAAAAATTACCGTTATCGGCTGCGGCGGAATCGGCGGCGAGACAATTGAAATGCTTGCAAGGATGGGAATCGGCGAACTCGTTTTGGTTGATGAAGACTCCTTTGACATTACAAATCTCAACAGGCAAAGCCTGTCTACAACACAAACAATAGGCCATGAAAAAAGTGTTGTTGCAAAAGAAAAGGTCAATCTGATCAATCCCCATGTCAAAGTAACAAATCATACCACCCATGTAAATGGGGACAATATTGACGAAATTATTGGAGATTCCAATCTGGTTATCGACGCGCTGGACAATGTCTTGACAAGAGTCATTGCCACAAGACATGCCAGGGAGAAAAAGATTCCATATATCCATGGCGCAATCCATGGAACATTAGGCCAAATTACTGTATTCCTACCGAACACCAAAAGCTATGAGGAGATGTTCAATCTTCCGTCTTTAGGCAAACCGCTAAGTGAAGAAGTCATTGAAAATTTGAAAAATGTGACTTCAGGACCTCCTCCTGTAATCGGACCGACCCCTAATCTGATAGGCTGTCTTGAAGCTATGGAGGCCTATAAAATCATTACTGGAATTGGAAAGGTTACGGTCGCTCCAAAGATGCTGTCCTTTGATTTATTGGACTTAAGTTCATTTTCTATAGATGAACTTTAAACATTAAATCAATTTTCCATCTTTTTTTTATAGTTATTTGAACAAAATAATATCAAATTTTAAAATCAATAGTAGAATTTCTATAAAATAAAATAAAACTTATACATTAATATACTAAAAACGATATATTAAAATTATATAACTATTTTTGCAAAACCTTTATATACCATGAGGTGGAAATATATTTCCAAGGTAGGAAGATACTTTCCGACTACTTTTTTAAATTCAATATTATTTACATATTGGAGCTTGATTTGATGAGCGAAATTAACGAAGAAAAAATGCAAAGTGTAATTGAACAAATGAAAGAGGATAACATTAAATTTATCCGTCTACAGTTTGTCGACATTAATGGAACAGTAAAAAATATCGTTATTCCATTTAATGAAGAAGATATGGAAGATTTATTCCTTGAAGGAATGTTATTTGATGGATCATCAATAGCAGGATTCGTCGGAATTAATGAAAGTGACTTAGTATTGAAACCAGATATCAATACATACTCCAGATTATCATGGAGACCTGAAGAATCAGCTGTATGTAGATTCATCTGTGACGTATGGACTCCAGAACAAGAACCATTCGTTGGAGACCCAAGAAGCGTTCTTAAAAAATCCTTAGCAAAAATCAAAAAAATGGGATTACAATATAACATTGGTCCGGAACCAGAATTCTTTATTGTAGACATTGATGAAAACGGATACCCAATGCCATACGATGAAGCAACCTACTTTGATGTTGAACCATTAGACAAAGGACCTGACTTCAGAAGAGAATTGACCTTAAACCTAGAAGAGTTAGACTTTGAAGTTGAAGCTTCTCACCACGAAGTGGCTCCTGGTCAAAACGAAATCGCATTCAAATTTAAAGATGCACTAAAAACAGCAGACGCTGTAATCACATTCAAACAAGCTATCAAAGCTATCGTAGACAACATGGCAACTTTCGACCAGTTAGACTACAGAGTAACATTCATGCCAAAACCTTTCTTCGGAGTGAACGGAAGTGGTATGCACTGTCACCAATCCATTTTCAAAGGTGACAAAAACTTGTTCTCTGATCCTAATTCAGACACCGGTCTTTCAAAAGATGCTCTCTACTTTATGGGAGGACTGTTAAAACACGCTCCTGCATTGACTGCTATTACCAACCCTATTGTAAACTCATACAAACGTTTAGTGCCTGGTTACGAAGCTCCAGTTTACAGAGCATACGGTCTTAAAAACAGATCTGCATTAATCAGAGTTCCTGCAGCACGTGGAAAAGCTACACGTATCGAATATAGGGCACCTGACCCAGCATGTAACCCATACTTAGCATTTGCTGTAATGCTAGAAGCAGGTATTAACGGTATTCAAAACAAAATTGACCCTGGTGAACCTACCGAAATCAACATTTATGAATTAACCGAAGAGGAAAGGGAAGCAATGGGCATTAAAGTATTACCATCCAGTTTATGGGAAGCTTACCATGCTCTTGAAGAAGACCCACTCATTTTAGGTGCTTTAGGAGACCACATCAGTCAAAAATTCCTAGAGCTCAAATATCAAGAATGGGACGAATACCGTGTTCAAGTATTCGGTTACGAACAAAGAAAATATTTAGATATCTAAATCTAAATATTATTTTTTTTATTTTAAATTTCGGTATAATGGGGAGATAAATGTCAGAATCAGAACACCGAATGATAGAAATTTTAAGGATATTGAGTGCACAGGACAAGCCTACAGGTTCCAAATTAATAGCTGATGAACTCAAAAACAAAGGCTTTAACTTAGGGGAACGTGCAGTTAGATATCATATGCAGATTTTAGATGAAAAGGGATACACCGAAAGGATGGGATATTCCGGAAGGCAAATCACAGACTTGGGTCGTGAAAAATTAGAAAAGGGATTAATCTACGATCAAGTTGATTTCATTCATTCAAAATTTGAAGAAATGATATATTTAACTGACTTCAACTATATCAATCAAAGCGGAAATGTAGTTGTCAATACTTCAACCATTTATAATGAAGAATCAATCAATATAATGAAAGAGATTTTTGAAAGTGGTCTTTCTGTTAGCCCTTATGTTAATATAAAAAAAGTTGGAAACAGGAACGAAATTGAAGTAACTACATTATGCGGAACAACAATAGATGGAATACTTCTAAATGAGGGAATACCTTCCCAGCCGCAATATGGAGGACTGCTGGAGATTGAAAATTTCCATCCTGAAAAATTCACGGAATTGATTTCATACAAAAAGACATCATTGACCCCTCTTGATGCATTTGCAAATTCAGACTTGACATCAATACTGGATGTAGTCAATACCGGAACCGGAATAATTCCCGCAAATTTCAGGCTGATTCCGGGAATTGGCAGACAGAAGACCCTCGAAATTTTAGAAAAACTGAATAAAATAGGAATTGGCGGTGTAATTGATGTTTCCCATGAGGGAGAAGATATTTTAGGATTGCCAGTACCTGATGGAATGGTTGGAATAGCTATTGTCGGAGGAATTACTCCATTTTGTGCGATTAAAGAGTTAGGAGAAGAAATAGACATCAAAATAGCGGAAGAAATTACAGATTTCAAAACATTATCACCTATAACCTCAACCATAACTCAAACATTAAAACCTATCACAAACAACAAGCAGCCTACACTACCATTCTTACTTTCAAAATCCTGGAATTTGATTCAACAAGTAAACTTCAATGTTGAAAAAAGGAAAGGAGATATCATCTCAAATGTTTCATACGTTAGAAAGGATGACCTGGATAGTGCATTGGCAATAATGGAGGAAACATACAACAATAATCCGAAATATATCAATCCATACTACAATCTCATAGAACATCCGAATGATGATGAGAAAATTGGAATAGCTACAATATGCAGTTTGAGCATTGATGGATTATTGATAAACAATGGAATCATGAGCACTCCAAAATATGGAGGACTGCTCGAACTAACAGAACCTCCGCTGTTCATTGACCTAATATCCTACAATGGCACTACCGTAGATCCACATAAGATATTCTTATCCAAAAAAATGACTTCAATTACCGGAAATATTGGACCTAACAAGATTTTAGCAAGTGTAAAAGAAATTCCATATATTTCACGGGATTATGCAGTTTATCTATTGGATATTCTAAACAATATCGGATTTTCAATTTATAAAATAGGAAAACCAAGAGAATTGGTATACAACGCAAAAGTGGACAATTATAACTTTGGCGTAATCTGCGGCGGTGGATTGAATACAATTGGTGCTATAAAAGAAAAAGGCATTGATGTTGAAGTGAAAGCTATTGAAAAATTATTACCTTTCGAAAAAATGGATAGATTGTAACTAGATTACAGTTACATCCACTTTTTCACTATTTTTTGGATAATGTACAAACTCTATAATATCCTCTTCAACTTCATATATATCGATTTCAACTGTTGAGCCAATCTGGCTTTCATCAAGAGAAACCAGCATTTTGAAGCCAGGTTCTCCGAAATATTCTGAAAAGTCCATGTTTAAGACTTCACCTTCTGCAAAAATCCTATTGTAGGAAATTTCTATTTTATCATGAATTTTAACATTTTCTTTCAAGTAATCGACAGCTTCTTTTGTAGTTAATTTCAATTCTTTCATGATAATCAACTCCATTTAAAATATAATATAAGTTATCATATATAAAGTTGTTTGCATATTTACGAACAAAAATATTTTTCGATGAAGAATCAAAAGGGAAAAATAGTAAAAAAAGAGATAAATTATAAAACTTCTATAACAAGTTCCTTATCATCAGTGATATGGCGCATTTCAATTAAATCATCGACGATTTCATTAAAGTCTATTTCAACACATTGATTTAAAATTTTACCATTCAACTGAAGACCTACTCTAAAACCTTCGCCGGTCATGTCATCCTCTTCAGTGAAACCTAAAACTTCACCAGGAGCAAAAATACGATTATAGGATATTTCTAAAATATCTCCGACTTCAACATTAGTTTTAACATACTCTAATGCTTCATCAAAGGTCATTTCAACTTCTTCTATCATATTACCACACATAAAATTAATCATTAAAAAAAAAGAAAAGAGAAAGGAATTATAAATTCCTGTATTCTCTGATTGAAGTATATTCGTCGTCTAACTCACCGTATTCAGCTAATTTTTCTTTGTTAGCTTCAGCGCCTAAGAAAAGGTTACCTTTTCCGTTAAGACCAATATCTCCAATATAGTGGATATATTTACCTTCGTAGGTTACGCCTTCAACTTCAGGATCAACTACGATACCTTGACGGACAAATCCTTCAAGTAATCTTCCGAGGAATCCGTGGATGATGATGTTACCGTTTTTCATTTGACCACCAGGCCAACGGTTTACGTCACCGTCAATTTCAATGACACCTTTGGTCATGTGAATACCAGCTAAGATATCACAGTTACCTTTAACGTGGATTTTACCACCGGTTAAACATTCACCACATTGTTTTCCAGCGTTACCGCCAACAACGATTTCACCACCGGTCATACCTCTCCATTCACCAATGTAAGAAGCACCAGTAAATTCTTTGGTGTTTCCTTCAATTTCGAGGTATCCTCCAGACATTTCTCTTCCAGCGTGAGCAGCTGCATTACCTTTAACAAGGATAGAACCACCGGACATTTCTGCACCTACGTGTAAATCTACACTACTGTTACAAACGATGTTTCCACCGCTCATTTTACAACCGATGTATTTTACTCTGTTTAAATCACCGTTGAGAATCATTTCAACATCATTAGGTCCGTTAGCTTCTCCAACTACAGTAATTTCGAAGAAATCAGTAATTGGGAATCTGGAGTTTCCAATAGGAACTTGGTATTTTGCGAAATCTGCTTCGGTCCATGAATAAATTTCATCAGGAATTAATTCATCGAACTCCAAAGCGATTGAAGAAGTTTTGATTTGATCAAATGTTATAGTTTTCAAATTAAACACCCCTATTTACCATCAACATCTATTCTAATTGGGTTAGATACGTAGTGATCGTGTACTGGGTAGTTTTCCCATTTAACTGAGTAGTATTGAGTAAAGAATGGCATAATGTTGTTGATAACTTTTTGTTCGTTTTGTTCCCATCCTTTTACGTTAACCCAAATGTTTTGACTTTCTTTAACTTTTACAATTTCTTTATCTTTTACTAAGATTTGACCATCTTTAATTGTGTATTCAGCTACATTGAAACCTTTTTCGATTTCTTCATATTGTCTGGATGGATCAATATCATTAGGATTTATGTCATATACTGCAATGTCTGCTCTGTAACCAGGGGTGAGTGCACCTCTGTCTGTGAATCCGTAGATTCTAGCTGGAGCAGCTCTGGAAATAGTTGCAATATCGTAGAAATCGTATTCTCTGTCGAGAGTTGCAAGGGTAGTTCTTTTTTCTGCCCATTTGTGTACTTCTCTGTTTTCAATCATTTCCATTCTTCTAGTGTTACTCATCAACCAGGAGATGATTCTAGGATATCTAGTGTATGGTCCTGCGTTAGGGTGGTCAGTAGTTAAACATACTTGCCATGGGTTTTCAATGTGTAAGAACAATTCTAAACCAATAGCCCATTGTAAAGTGTTAACTGGGTTTTTAGCTGAGTAAATACATGGAATGATACCTGCTGCAGTTTCACATTCAATATCTTTGTTGGTCCATTTTAAACCAGATAATTTGAATAAGTCGTATTCCATAGGAGCGTCTGCAGTCATGGTTGTGGTTTCATCTAAGGTTACTTGACCTACGTCACAGGTAATGTGACCATGTTTGTTGATGTAGTCAGCGAGTTCAGGTGCAGCAGATCCTGCATCTTTCCAACTGTTACCAGTGTATGAGTGGAACTGCAAGTGACATACGTGCATAACTTGGTCTCTGATTTCAGCAGCTTTGGAACCTTTTTTAATGTCTTTAACAGAATCCATAGTTTCGAGAGTGGTAGTGTAGTTACCTGGGTGTCCTAAGTCGTTAGGGTGAATGTGAATAGAGTGAGGTAAGTTTAACATTTCGTTAGCTTTTGCAAGTGCAACAACGACTTCTTTGGAAGTTACGTCGAAGTATGGTGCTTTATCATTGTAACCATGTACGTTCATACCCCATCCCCATGCTTCACTTCCACATGGGTTTACGATTTTGATTCCATAACCTTTTGAGATTTTTAACCATGCAGCTACGAATGCTGCGATGTCTTCAATATTATTATCTTTTGCGTATTCCATTACAAACCAGTTGTTACCGAATAACGGCATAGCTGGAATATCAAGCATAGGAATAGTTGCAATTTCTTCGTGAGTGTGTTTTGCTTCAAGAGGAGGCATAGCTGCTTCTACAACAGTACCGTAACCTAATCTTGAGTATCTGTAACCGGTTGCAGGACAACTTGGGATTGAGAAACCAGATTCGGATCTTAATACTTTAGTTTTTTGAGTAACACCTCTTCTGGAATCTTCAGGTCTGTATAATCTTCCTACTACTAATTTAGGACCTGCAACGTGTGCGTGAGGGTCAATACCTGCTGGCATGACTATTTTATCGGTAACGTCTAAGACTGTAGCATCTGCAGAAACATTGTCTACAATAATACCATCTTTGAACATAACGTCCATCTTTTCCCCATTAACTTCATTAGCAGGGTCGTAGACTATACCATTTTTAAGAATATATTCCATTATATCACCTTTAGAGTGCGTTTGGATTTGGCACATATTTTGGAGCTACGTTTGGCTCTTCTCTGAGTTTCATTACTCTTTCTTTCAATTCACGGACAATCCATTCGTCGTCACGACAGGTTTCTGGTTTGTCGATAGCTTTCTTCATGTAAATAGGAACTCCATCCATACGATAACTGGTACCAGCACATTCTACAGCAATGAATGAACCTGGTAATACTACATCAGCGAGTTCGGTTGATGGACCCCAGTGAATATCGATTTGAATAACAGGAATGTTAGCTAAGTGTTGGTTTGCTCCATTAGGGAAGTGAGCACCTGGGTCAGCTGCAATAACCATGAAACAATCCGGTTCTTTTCTTACTAATAAATCGATAGTGTTGGTTTCACCCATCATATATCTTGGGTAACCTCTACAGTAGTCAACACCGAAAGCAAATCCACATTCGAATGCCATGAAAATGTTAAATCCGTTTACGTTAAAGTGACCTCTCATTGGAGTAAGACCCCATTTACTGTATTTGTTTAAGTCTTGAACCATTTTAATAGCAATATCAATGTTTCTTTGTTTTGATAAAGTGTGGGTTAAACCTAAACCGAAGAAGAGAACACCGAATTCAGCGTTTTTCATTTCTTCTGCTAATTCATAAATATCTTCTTTAGGAATTCCAGAAATTACGTCTTGGTATAATTCTTTTCCTCTGAGAACTGCTCTAATAGCATTGTAGAAACCGTAGTCTCCGTTTTGTTCGAATCCAATCCATTTGTCGGAACATTTTGCAGTATCTGAGAATTTTGGATCCATAGTAACAACAGTTCTGTCGAATCTTCCTCTTTGTCTGAAGTATCCACGACAGAATGCAGCATATCTTGCTAAGTGTCTTGGGTGAGAGTTCATTGCGTTACTTCCAGAGTAAACAATCATGTCAGCTCTGTTTTGAACTTCCCCTAAAGTTTGAATAGGGTAACCTGCGTTTTGCACAGCTTGGAGAGAAGGACCGTGACAGATAGTAGCTTGGTTATCTAATACTGCACCGATGTATTCACCTAATGCTACACCTTCTTTCATACATTCAGTAGATGTTTCAGACCAACCGTAAAATACAGGTCTAATGGAATTAGCAATGTATTCAGCAGCTTTGTCTAAAGCGGTGTCCCAATCTACTTCTTTGAGTTCTCCGTTTTCATCCCTAATCATTGGAACAATTAATCTTTGATCCATATCTTCCATAATTTTACTTGCACCTAATCTGCATGCGTGTCTTACAGCAACAACGTGACCGTTTTTAACTAAGTAGTCTAAATCGTCACAGTTACAACCACAGAATGCACAGGTACAATTTTCAACAATGTAATCGTAATCAGTTACAGGTGGTTCATAAGTCATGGTCAATCAACTCCTCCCATTTACGTCCGTGATAAACAGGTAATTCACCTAAAGATTCCATGTTTTCAACAACATCATTATCTTCTTCATCAACGTATTTTTTGTATACCCATCTCATTAAGTCAGCCATGAGTAATACTTTTCTATCAGTTTTTTCTACAGTACATCTGATTCCTTTGTAAGTAGGGTCAGAACAACAGTAAGTATCGTGGCTTACGATAGTGTTAGCCCATGGACCTTTACAAATGAATACAGTACCTTCGTGAGGTGCGTCTCTTGATACAGCACAGTTTACTACTACTTCACCGAAATCAGTTTTGACAAGTACGGTATCCCAGTTGTTTACACCTAATTTTGCCATGTCTCTAGGATCCATGTAACAAGTACCTGAAGCGTTTTTGTATTCTTGTTTTAAGGTAGATCCTCTTTTCTTACAAGCACCTTGGTAAATGTCAGATCCGGTGTTTAACATACATTTTAAAACATCGGGAGTTCCTTCACCAGTAATTTTTACATCAGGTACTACAGGTTTTTCTAAATAAGTATTAGCATAATGCATATAATAATCCCCCTATTCTAACCATATAGCATTTACTGGGCAAAACATTTGACATGTTCCACACAATTCACATTTTTCAGGACTGAAAAGTTTAATAAATCCATTTTCAACCATCATAACAACTTCTTCAGTCTTTGCACCACTACCACCAGCGTTTTCTGGGCTGATAGCTGCGTTGACAGGACATGCGATTACACAAATCCCGCATCCTAAACAATTATCTTGTTCTACTTTAAGTTCCATATAATCACCTAGTCTTTAATTGCTTCTAAAGCATCTGCCCAAGTAGCTGATTGTGTAGGAGTGTGGTCAACAGCAGTTCTTTTTACAGTAATAGCTCCATTAGGACATGCTTTTGCACAAGCTTTACAACTTACACAGTAGTCAGGATAAGCAATAACATGATCCATTCTTGAACCTGGACCTGAAGATATTGGGAATGCTAAAGCATTACATTTACAGATATCTACACAAGCACCACAAGCTTGACATTTATCGTCATCAATTTCGATAGTACCTTCAAATGGTTTTTTGACTTTTGCTGCGTCAGTAGGACATACTCCTGCGCACCATCCACAGTATACACAAAGTTCTGGGTCGATGACGGAGTTTCCGGTAACAGCTGCTTTTGAAGGATCGAGTTCATATTCACCATATGAACAGAGTCTACAAAGTGCTTTAATTGCATCTTTTGGACAAGATTTTTTACATACTAAACAGTATACACATTTTTCTTTGTCGATGACAATTGATTCTTTACCAGTTTCTTTATCAACAACGATTGCTTCTGCAGGACATAATTCTTCACAAATTCCACAGTAAATACATTCTTCATCGTTTACTTCAATTTCACCAGTAACTAAATCTGCACGAGCTGGTAATTCTCTTTCAATGACGATTGCATCACGAGGACATGCGATTTCACATCTTTTACAGTAAATACATTCATCATCATCAATTTCTGAGAAAGCGTTGTAATGAGGATATGCGTCGATTTCTTTGATTGGTGTGCCGTCAATAGTTAATACTAATGCATCAACAGGACATAAACCACTGCACATACCACATAATACACATTTACTTTCGTCAATGCTTACTCTTTGAACATCAAAGTCGTCTTTGAAGTTTTGAGCAATCTTTTCGTGACCACTGAAGTAAACGTCGTTTGAGATTCTGTGACGTGCGTCTACAGCAATTGCGTTTAATGTGATTGCTTCGACAGGACAGGTTGATTCACAAATCCCACAACCTAAACATACGTGGTCGTTGAAAGACAAGTTTCTAACTTCTTCAGCATCTCTTGTGATGTCAAAGTTGTTGTCTTTAAC
>NZ_JAZNAN010000099.1:0-12145 GCF_045586545.1 Methanobrevibacter sp. | reverse complement strand
ATTAATGCAGGTAAAAACATTCTAAAACAAGGATTAATCGATTTAATCGATGAAACAATGAACCTCTGGGACAGGGAGGATAGCACGGTAATTCTACTCTCATGGGAGAGTATCAGCCCGTGAAGTAAGAATCCTCGACTTCTACAAAGTCGAGGTAGTTCAACCCTTTTCTGATTTCTTCGAGCTCCTTTCGAGTGTTTTCATCTGAAGCTTCTTTTAAAATATTGCACAAAACACCCAATAAAATAGTATTTTTCAGATTTAATGGAAATGCATCATCCGTTTCCAAAAGTATTGATTCGAAAGCCTGTTTATTTAGGTCTAATCTATATTGCAGTTTGATATCCTGCCTCAAATCCTCGGAAATGTATTTTTCAAGATAAACTATTATCTCATTTGCAAATGTATTGCCCAATTTTACCATATCTCTTAAGGACTCCTCATCAACGCCTATCCTATCAACCAGCAGGTTGAATGACCCGTAATTCTGATAGCCATATGGAATGAATCTGCCTTCAACGGTATGGGCACAATATTCATTCATTATTTTAAACTCAGGAAGTGTTAAAAAATACCAGATAAAGCTCTGTAAAGTCGCAGATGTTTCAACTTTAAGAACATGACATAACAAACTTTCAATAATGCTGAATAGGAAATAGTGAGCCAGTTCATGTATTATGGTGGCAATCTGAACAGAGTCATCCAGCCTATCATCATAATAAATGCAATTATCCAAAAAGATATATCCTCTCTCATAACCTCTGGATTTTGATTTGCATTGGGTAAACACACTAGCCAGACTTAAAATCCTCTCTTTAATGCCGATTCCGTAAATTTCAGAATAATCCGCCCTTATAAAAATATTTCTAAGCAACTCATTATACTCTTCATCGCTGATGTCTGCATTCGAAAGCAGATTTATATTATATTCGCTGAACAGTATGTCAAAATCATCAATTCGCAGAGGATTTATCTGATTTCTGCATTTGACGCATTGAGTTGCTTGATTTTTATTGGTGCAACCACAGTAGGGACAGATATGTTCAATCACAAACTTATTTCCGCAGTGAGTGCAGTAGTTATTTTCCTTAAAATTTATAGTTCCGCAGATATCACAATATTTCAAATCAATCACTACCTAAACCTGCTTTTAAGTGTTCTGCCTGTGCCGCTGATTGAATTCTTATTAATCAATAATTTCCTAATATTTTTACCGCAATTCTGACAGAAATCAGTATTCCAATCAAGAATCTGACCGCATGAACAAATTATTTTTGATTTAATGTTCCTTTTAGGATTGAGCGGCCTATCGCAACTTTGACAAAATTTGGCGTTTTCCGGATTTTTTTCACCGCAAACACATATCAAAAGTGTATTTTCATCTTTCAAGCTGGTACCGCATTCGATGCAAAAATCTGATGTAATTTCATTAATTTTAGAGCATGCACATAATATTGAAATATCCTGCATGCGCCCATAATTGACTAACGGAAGCCCGCAATTCTTACAGAATAGGGAAAATCTATCGTTTTCCTCACCGCAAAAACAGAATTTCGAATCCTTAAATTGCAAATTAAAGTTGCTGTAGTTATCCAAAGGGACAATATTTTCTTCATGCAGCTGCCTGCCACACATCTCACAAAATACATTTTCTTTCGAATTTATGGCTCCACATTCACATAAAACATTATCCAGCGAAAATTCCGGCTTGGACTTATTCTTTAATAATCTTTGAAGCTTGCTTTCAGATCTTTTTGTTCCACACATATAACAATAATCATTGTTAACATCATTCAGATATCCGCATGCACATATTTCATATTTGAAATCTTCCCTTTTACTTTCGATGTATGGTGAAAAGTCAATGTCAAAATTAAAAAATCCAATATTGTGGATTGGAGGAATGAAAACACCTCCATCAGATAAGGTATAACCAGTTTTTAACCCGCATTTACTACAATAAGGTTCATTCGGGAGTATTCTACAACCGCATTTTTTACAGTAATTTCCTAAAAGCATTTTAAATCCTATCTAATTTTTGATAAAGATTGCACTTCCTCTACAACTTTATACAATACTTCCTGACCAAGCCCTTCAATATATTTTATTGAGCCTGCACATTCATGGCCTCCACCATCAATTCCCGCTTGAGGAACTTTTTCAATCATTTTTGCAACTATCTCATTTACATTGAAACCATATTGTTCATTTACAGCATCAGTTGCTCTAAATACACCAAAATCAGGGCCATGACCAAGAGTAACAATTGGTTTATCCTCACCTAACTCTTTTATTATTTTATCATGAACAAATCCGCAGGTTTTTCCTGGTGCAGGGAATGTGAACTTATGTGCATACTTTTCTACATCAATTAAATTAAAGTAAATGCCGTTTTCAAGTCTGGTTTTCTTGATGTTTGGAAGAGCCGCCTTAAGCTGTGTATCAACTCTCTTTTGATATTCCTTATACAAAGCATCAATCATTTTTTCATGCTTATCCAAATTATCCACGGCCAAAATGGTATCCATTATTCCCCTACCATTCATGAACCTTAAGAAATATGCTTCAAAATCAACACATTCTGCAATTTTTGCTAAATGTTTTTTTGTAAATCCCTTTTCAGCTGCAAGCTCCAAGTACTGATACACTTCACCGCATTCAGCACGGTCCCCTAAAGCTGCAACTGCAGGCAAATGCTTAATTAAATCCTTAACGGCAGGATTGATAATATGTGCAACTTCTGTTGCAAGTGCGCCTGCAGTCAATTGTGAGTCTCCACCAACCAAATACGGGTTAACATGGCAATCGACATATTCATCAACAGCTACTGTAGCTCCATAGATTTCACCGTCTTCGACCTCTTTTGTCAGCAATTCACCCGGAGAGTGGTGGTCTATTACAACAACTTCAATATCATATATTTTAGCTTGCATTAATGCAACAATGTCCTCTTCAGTAGATCCATTGTCCAAAAGAACTATAAGAGGCAATTTCTGACCATGCCTTTGCTGGTCTTCAAGGGCAAATGACAAATCCTTTACAACATCTTCCAACTCATAGAATGGAGCCTTACTTGGAGACCTTTTAAAGTAATAATATTGGGCGTCATTGCTGGGGTTTGCATACTCGATTAATGGAATGATTGCCTTTTCCATTGCAACACCAGAACAGATTCCGTCAGCATCGTTATGGTGCCTTAGGATAATTGTTCTCCCATCAAGTATTGCTCTTCGAATTCTTCTTGCGGCTTCCCTCATCTTCGGTTTAAGTCTGTTTAAAACATCACTTTTGACCAAGAAATCAACATGATTCGGCTCGGCCCTTTTGTTTAATGCATCGTCAATCATCTTATGTAACTTAATGGCATTTTCCTCGGAAAGTTTGACCATTGAAGATGCTTCAATCTGTGTTTTTCCGCCATGTTCGTTGACTTCACCAACAACTTGCACTGCATCATCCAGCTCTATTTCAGGATAAGATCTCTCACCTGCCTTGTCGAATGCTGCGATTTCGGTAGTTCCGCTTTCATCACTGATTATGAATATTGTAGGGCCGGAAGTCTGCTGAATCTGTTGAACTTCCCCGTCAATTCTAACAATACTACCCTTTTTCTCTTCAAGTTTGGAAATGATAGTTCTTGGAAGAGAAATGGTTAATCTTTTAAGGTTATACTCTTCAACATAAGCCGGTGCAAAGTCTATCTTTCCCTCTCTGGATTTGATTGAGGTAATGAATACAATTACATCCTCACCTACATGATATTCGGAGACATCTCCTCTCATTAGTCCCCAAACATTATTATTCAATGAAACAAAGGCACCGTATCTTTCGATTCTTGTTATTTTTCCTTTGTATAATCTGTCCTTGTCAATGTCTTTCATCTGACACATTGAATCTAGAACATAAACATCACGAGCTGCCCTTCGGCGAGCTTCAAATTCATCATGTTTCATTTTTTCAACCTTTCTTTTTTCTTTACAGTCATCGCATAAGTCATGCTCTTCGCTCAATAGCTTTCCACAATCTCTGCATACATTGATTTGACCGGTTCCATGACAATGAGGACATTCTTCAAAAACTTCAACCTGCCCTTTCCCGTTACATACTTCGCATGGAATATCTTCCTCTCCTCCGAGGTCAAATTTTGCTTTTGCGTTACTGTTTACACCTTTAAAATGATTGCCTATATCAAAAGCGTCCTCTTCAAAACCTGTTCCTCCACAGGCTTCACATTCCTTGTAGTCCACAACAACTGAACCTATTCCTTTACATTTTGGACATTTAGTTTTCAAATTAAAACCTCTCTTATTTAAATAAATTCGGATTATCCTTAACTATGCTATCACGTTCGTTTTGATACTGAACGGCTTCATAAATCAAGTCATTTGCTTCAGAACCGTAAGTTGAACCTGTATAATTTGAGTATACCTGTAAATTCTCGATGGACAGTTTCAATTTATCTACAGCCTGAATTTTCAAGTTTAATTCATTGATGACAGTATCAATATACTCCTTTTGAATATCATTTATATCATCCGAGAATTCGTTCTTTATATCCTGTAGTTTGCTTAAACTATTCTCATAATTATTTCCTGCAGCTTCTGCTTTAGCCATTGCATTATTAAAATCCCTATCATTAACTAATTGAACAGCCTCATTATAATCTTTATCCCCATTAACAATCAAATCACTAATTTCTGGCATGGTTTTGTTAATGTTGTCAACTGAACTGTCTATGAAAATAACAGCGGCTGAAATAATGAGTAAAGCTAAAACAAAAACTATCAATTTACTATAGCTAGACACATGAATATTTGTGTAAAAAGAAGTTATTAAAATTTTTCATGAAAAAAATAATAAAAAAAAGAAGTTTAAAAATTTATTTTAAACTTATTCGTTGGACCAAAGACCGTGTTGATTACAGAATGCTAATGCAACAATGTCCTTAGTACAGTTGATGGTGAAAGTTGCTTCAGGAGCATCACCAGGTTTAAAGTGTTTGATGTATTGTTCACAATTTGATTCAACAATCACGAATTGAATGTAGTGGTCATCATCCATTGGGTGAGCTGCTTCACCGACTTTAACGGTTACTTCATTACCATCAATTTCCAATACTGGTTTATGTTTAGGTGATTTTTCACCTTCAGTTTGTATAGGGAATGCGAGCATGTGTTCGGAACATGCTTTTTCATCACCTTTAGCTAAAAGTTGGATAATACTTCCACAATCGTCACATTTTAAAATTTTTACCATTTAAAACATCTCCTTATATAGTTAAAGATATTTTATTTTACAAAGTATTTATTTTTATTGATTGTTTTCTTGGTAATTTTCAATGGCAGCCTGAAGTCCATCTGCTGCAAGGTTTGAACAGTGCATCTTAATTGGTGGAAGACCGTCTAATTCTTCGGCAACATCGTTTCTAGAAATTTTTAAAGCCTCTTCAATAGTTTTTCCAACTGCAATTTCAGTAATCATGCTACTTGTTGCAATAGCTGCTCCGCAACCAAATGTCTGAAATGAGATATCCTCAATCACGTCATCATCATTCACCTTAATGTAGATTGTCATCAAATCTCCGCATGTTGGGTTTCCAACGGTTCCGACACCGTTTGCATCTTCCATTTTTCTACAGTTCCTTGGGTTTGCAAAGTGATCCATTACTTTTTCTGAATAATCCATAATTAACACATCCTACAGTTGTCTCTGTGTTTTGCACACATTACATTATCATAATCTAATTCCTGATTCCATAGAGGTGACATTTCCCTTAATCTTGAAACGGATTCTGCAAGAATGCCTACAAATTCATCAACGTCAAAATTATCGCTTTCAGGAGCAAGGGACAATCTTAAAGATCCATGAACATCAACAGGATCCAGACCTAAAGCGGTCAGAACAGGTGATGCTTCCAATTTATTGGATGAACATGCTGAACCGGTTGAAGCCTGATATCCTTTTGCATCCAATAGAAGGATTAATGATTCACCTTCAATTGCCTTGAATCTGAAGTTCACAAGGTTTGGGAGTCTTTGCTCCATATCCCCATTCACATATGATTCTGGAATGGTGGTTAAAACTTTTTCAATGAGTTCATCCCTGATGGATGATAATTTTTCATAATGTTCTTCCAATTGCTGTGATGCCAATTCGCATGCTTTACCGAATCCGACAACTCCAGCAACATTTTCAGTACCTGCCCTGATACCTCTTTCTTGACCTCCGCCATGAATAAGAGGTATGACACGGGTTCCTTTTTTAATGTATATTGCTCCAACACCTTTAGGACCATTGATTTTATGGGAAGATAAAGAAAGTAAATCCACATTCAACTTCTCAACATCCACTTCAATCTTACCGAAAGTCTGAACCGCATCTGTGTGGAAGGTAATGCCTTTTTCACGAGCGATTTTACCGATTTCCTCAATCGGCTGAACGGTACCTATTTCATTATTACCATGCATGATAGTGATAAGAATTGTGTCATCAGTTATTGCTTCTTTTAAGTCTTCAACTTTAATTATACCATTTTCATAGACTGGCAGGTAGGTAACTTTAAAATCAAGTGATTCCAAGAATTTTAAAGTTTCTTTAACTGCAGGGTGTTCAAATTCTGTTGTGATAATATGCTTACCTTGGTTGAGGTATTTAAAAGCTATTCCTTTAATAGCCAAATTATCAGACTCTGATCCCCCTCCGGTGAAAATAATTTCTTCAGGTTTTGCATTGATTGCATCGGCTACTCTCTGACGAGCCAAATTCAATGCTTTTTTAGATTCACGACCATAACCATAAAGAGTGGAAGGGTTTCCAAACTCTTCAGTGAAATACGGTTTCATCTCTTCAAAAACTTCCTCACTAACCTGTGTAGTTGCTGAGTTATCCAAATACATTCTAATCCCCCAATTGTCCTTTTTTTATAAATAAATTTTAGATGAGTAAAGTGTTAATTTACTCAGATACTGTCTAAAGCTTGATTTAAATCATCAATAAGATCATCAACATCTTCCAAACCAATGGAAAGTCTGATAAAGTCAGGTGTTACACCTGTTGCTTCCTGCTCTTCCGGTGTTAATTGCTGATGTGTAGTACTTGCAGGGTGAATTGCAAGGCTTTTTGCATCTCCGATATTTGCAAGAATTGAGAACAATTCCAGTTTCTCAATGACTTTTCTGCCTGCTTCCTCTCCTCCTTCAACACCGAAACCTAGGATTCCTGCAAAGTTGTCCTTCAAGTATTTCTTATTGACTTCATAGGTAGGATGGGATTCCAATCCCGGATAGTTTACCCATTTGACTTTTGGATGTGCTTCTAAGAATTTAGCTACTTTCAAAGCGTTTTCAGAGTGTCTTTTTACTCTAACATCCAAACTTTCAAGTCCCTGCAGGAATATGAAACTGTGTACCGGAGCTTGAGTTGCACCTAAGTCCCTTAAGAGTCTTGCTCTTGCCCTTACGGTAAATGCGATGTTTCCAAGTTCAGGAACATCACCGAATGCATCCCAAAATACCAATCCATGGTAACTTGGATCTGGTTTTGTGAAGTTTGCAAACTTGCCGTTTCCCCAGTTGAATTTACCTGAATCAACAATATATCCTCCGACTGCAGTACCATGTCCACCAACATATTTGGTAGCGGATGCCGCAATGACATCGGCGCCATGTTCCAATGGTCTGACAAGCCCTACACCAACAGTGTTGTCAACTATTAATGGAATATCATGTGAATGGGCAATTTCGGCAAGCGCTTCGAAATCCGGAACATCAAGTTTTGGGTTTCCAATTGATTCAACATATATTGCCTTGGTTTTTTCATCAATTGCGTCTTCAAATGCCTGCAAGTCCTGTGAGTTTACAAACTTGACATCCCTTGCGAGATCCTTGAAGGTGTAGTTGAACAATTGGTAAGTTCCGCCGTAAAGGTTATCTGCAGAAACGATGTTGTCTCCAGGTTCGGTTACATTCAATATTGCATATGAAATTGCTGCAAGACCACTTGATGTTGAAAGACCTGAGTTACCGCCTTCGATAGCGGCAATTCTTGCTTCAAATACATCACTGGTAGGGTTTGTTAATCTGGAGTAAATTTGTCCAAATTCTTGAAGGGCGAATCTTCTTGCAGCCTCATCTGAGTCTTTAAATACATATGAAGTTGTTTGATAAATTGGAACCGCCTGTGCCCCAGTTGCGGGGTCTGGAGTTTGTCCTGCACGTACACCTAATGTTGCTAATCCATAATCTTTATTTGTCATTAATTATCACCTTTATAAAATAATTCTAGTAAAATATATCACGTGTTATATTTACTATATAACAATTGTTATTATTCCTATATAAATGTTTTGGTAAACCTAAAAAAACAAGAAAGTATAACTCATGTTATACAATTATAACATATGTTATTTTAATATATAAATCTTATGATTTCAACTCAAAAAAAAATAAAAAAAATAGAGGAGAATAATCTCCTAATCATTTATTTCATAACCTAAAGCCTGTAGGTTATCGCGGATTTTATCGGATAAATCATATTGTTTGTTAGTTCTTAACTCTGACCTTACTTCAGATATTACATTAAGTAAATCATCAGAACCAGCATTTACCTCTTCTGTCTCAAAGCTAACACCGAAAATATGTGCAGCATCATCCAAGAATGCCTTAATAGCGATCTTATCCTCATCAGACAATGAATCCAAATCATTTTTAGTATCATTGATCAATCCAAAGATTGCTGCAATAGCTTTTGGAGTGTTAAAGTCATCATCCATGCTATCAAAGAATTCTTTTTTATGAGGAGCTAAAGCTTCACATTCAAAGGACTCTTCACCCATTTCAACATCTAAAAGTTCATAATATTTCCTGATTCTATCCAAACTTCTTTCAGATTGGTGAAGTGAATCTTTAGAAAAGTCAATCGGGCTTCTGTAGTGAGTTGAAAGTACAAAGAATCTGAATGTTTCAGCAGCATAATCTTCAAGTAATTCACGAATAGTAATGAAGTTATTCAATGATTTTGACATCTTTTCGCCGTTAACATTCAAAAATCCTGTATGCAACCAGAACTTTACCATTGGAGCTTTACCACTTACAGCTTCCATTTGAGTGATTTCCGCTTCGTGGTGTGGGAAAATCAAGTCAAGACCCCCACCATGAGCATCATATTGCGGTCCAAAGTAGTATTCAGTAATTGCAGTATCTTCAATGTGCCATCCAGGTCTTCCATCACCCCATGGGGACGGCCAAGTTGGCTCATCCACTCCAACACGTTTTTTCCAAAGCGCAAAGTCTTGTGGATTTTTCTTGGTAGTCTCAGCAATGTCTCTGTGAGATTCCAGCTCTTCAACATTTCTGTTGGATAATTTACCAAATTCAGGGAATTTGTCAATTTCAAAGTAGACCCCATCTTCAGTTTCATAAGCAAAGCCCTTATCGATTAATCTTTGAATTTGGTCTAATATTTCATCAACATGATCAGTTGCTCTTGCAAATAAATTAACACCATTTACATTTAATTTGTTCATGTCTTCAATGTATCTTTTTTCAAACTTTCTGGCTAACTCATGTGCCGGAATTCCACTTTCTTTTGATCGGTTAATGATTTTATCATCAATATCAGTGATGTTTTGAATGTAAAATACTGCATATCCTTTATATTCCAAATATCTTTTTATTGTATCAAAAGAAATGTATGTCCTTCCGTGTCCAATATGTGCATCATCATAAACAGTCGGACCACATACAAATAAGTTAACTCTATTTTTATTAATTGTTACAAAATTTTCTTTACTGCGAGTTAAAGTTGAATAGACGTCCATAAAAAATAACCTCAAAAAATAGTAATTAAAAAGGCAAGTGAGGGACTTGAACCCCCGTATTATGGTCTGCAGCCACACACCTAGCCACTCGGTAAACTTGCCACCAAAATTAATAGGATAATAAAATATAGGTAATTAATAGTTTAAATACTTTACTATTAACTACACAATTTTTCCTAATTTGCCTCTGAACCCATACAAGTTTGACAGTCTTCACCGAGCTCTGACTTGTTAATGTTGAGTTGTTCTAATACATCAGCTGTTTTAACATTCTTACAAATTTTGCATGTTCTCGGAATTAAATCCATTTTAGTAGCTTCACCTTCAGATAACTCACGGGCAAACTCATGAATCATTCCTCGAACATCCTCATCGAGTTTGATTCCACTACCACGTTTGTCAGTAATATACTGAGAAACAGCAGGTTGGGTTATATCCATAAGTTCTGAAACATCCTTCTGTTTCATTCCTAAGTTCAATAACTCTTTAGCCAGTTCTGATCTGATTGCAGGAATCACATACCATACAACAATTTCACATGGTGGTTTCATATTAATCCTCGTCTTTTTTAAATAAGTCTTCTAACTCTTCTTGTTCATCTCTTATATCTTCAGCAAAACAAAGGTCATGTTTTTCAAATAATATTTCGAAACGTTTGTCGTTTTCCTGAAGATGTTTTTCAATTACTCTAAGTGCATCGGCAACAGGGTCTGGAAGTTTTCCATGATCCAAATCGACTTTTTCAGGACGTACTCCTTTACGTTTAACAATTCTTCCAGGAACGCCAACACATGTTGATTGAGGGGGGACATCTTTCAGGACGACTGCACCAGTACCAATTTTGGAATATTCTCCAATAGTAATATTTCCCATTACTTTGGCACCAGCACCAATAATTACTCCCTTTTCAACCGTTGGGTGTCTTTTGGTCTTTTCTGTACTTGTCCCGCCAAGGATTACTCCTTGATACAGCAACACATCATCACCAACGATTGCTGTTTCACCAACAACAACACCCATACCATGGTCAATAAATACCCGCTTACCAAATGTTGCACCAGGGTGAATTTCAATACCCGTAATGAACCTAGCCAAGTTAGAATTCATACGAGCCAAAAGCTTAAAAGAATGAATCCAGAGCCAGTGACTAATCCTATGCATCAATAAAGCATAAAATCCCGGGTAACATAATAAAATCTCTAATGTTGACCTGGCAGCAGGATCCTTCTCTTTGATAGCTTTAATTTCAGCCCTTAAATTATCAAACATCGATAAACCTCACAATATGTTATACTTAAATTATATAACATATGGTATATATAGTTATTCTTATTCAAATAACCAATCTACGGAGAGATAACGTTCACCATTGTCAGGAAGGATTGCTATTATTCTTTTGCCCTTATTTTCTTCTCTTTTAGCTAATTCCAATGCTGCAAAAGTTGCTGCTCCTGAAGAGATTCCTGTAAAAATACCTTCCTCCTTAGCAAGAGCCAATAAAGTTTTTCCAGCATCCTCACTTGCAACCGGAATAATCTCATCAATAACTTCCGCATCATAAATTGATGGGACAAATCCAGCACCAATACCTTGGATTTTGTGAGGTCCTTTTTCACCTTTACCAAGGGTTTGTGATTCTTCTGGCTCAACTACAACCACTTTAACATCAGGAACAAGTTCTTTTAAACCTTTAGCAATACCAGTAGCTGTTCCGCCGGTTCCTGCAGCTGATACAACAAAGTCGACTTTACCTTCAGTATCTCTAAAAATTTCTTGAGCAGTAGTTTCTTTGTGGATTTTAACATTTGCAGGATTGTCAAACTGACCTAGAATAATTGAATCCGGAGTCTCTTCATTGAGTTCATTGGCTTTTGCAATAGCCCCTCCCATTCCATCAGCACCAGGAGTCAAGACAAGTTCAGCACCCAAAACGCTTAGGAATTTTCTTCTCTCAACAGACATGGTTTCAGGCATGGTCAATATTAATTTGTAACCTTTAGCGGCGGCTGCAAATGCAAGACCGATACCTGTATTTCCACTGGTCGGCTCTATGATTGTTGCACCAGGCTTAAGTAAACCTTTCTCTTCAGCATCTTCAATCATTGCAACTGCAATACGGTCTTTTACACTGCCTGTTGGGTTGAATGATTCAATTTTAACATCGACTTCAGCTTCTAAATCTTTTGTTAAATTGTTTAATCTTACGATTGGAGTATTTCCTATAGCATCGGTAATAGTATCTAATACTCCTCTTTTTAATTCTGGTATATTTGCCATCATATCGTCTCCTATATTATATTTTCATTATTCTATTACAATTATTTAAGT
>NZ_JAZNAN010000098.1:0-2899 GCF_045586545.1 Methanobrevibacter sp. | reverse complement strand
TATCTTGGTCAATAACAATAGATTCTTTTCCGGTTTCTTTATCTACGACGATTGCTTCTGCAGGACATAATTCTTCACATACACCACAGTAAATACATTCTTCATCATTTACTTCGATTTCACCGGTTACTAAGTCAGCACGGTTTGGTAAAATTCTTTCAATGACAATTGCATCACGAGGACATGCGATTTCACATCTTTTACAGTAAATACATTCATCATCATTGATTTCTGAGAAAGCATTATAATGAGGATATGCTTCAATTTCTCTGATAGGTACGTCATTAATGGTTAATACTAATGCGTCAACAGGACATAAACCGCTGCACATACCGCATAATACACATTTACTTTCATCAACAGTTACTCTTTGAACATCAAAGTCGTCTTGGACGTTTTGTGCGATTTTGTCATGACCACTGAAGTATACATTGTTTAAAACTCTATGACGTGCGCCAATAGCAATTTCATTTAATGTAATTGCTTCAACAGGACAAGTTGATTCACAAATTCCACATCCAATACAAATGTGATCTTTGAAAGACAATTTTCTTGATTCTTCCGCAGATCTTGTGATGTCAAAGTTGTTGTCTTTAACCTCTTTTAAATTTCTAATCATATTAAATCTCCAAAATTTTTATAGAATTAGTTGGACATTCATCTGTACAAAGCTGACAACCGCAACATTGTATTGAGTCTGCTTGTGCATGTAATGATTCTAATCTAATAGCCTTCATCATACACACATTTACACATAATCCGCAACCAATACACGAATCTTCTATAAATGCATCATAATCTTTTATTCTGCAAATATTCACAATTTTTCGACTCTCTTCTGGTTTGTCAAAGATTGCGAAAACCATAGTCATGAAATCCCTAGGGCTTAATTCGGTTATAGTCCTTGCAACTTCAACAGAATTCCATGAGATGTTGCTCCCATTCAAATAATGTGAAATTGTAGACCTGTCAACCGATAGTTCCTTAGCAATTTCCTGATGAGTTTTCCCCATGTCTCTTAATCTGACCGCAGCCAGATATTTCAAACCAGAGGCAATATGTTTTGGCATAAAATCACCATGTGTAATGATACTATTTTTAATAATATATTAATAAATAGTTGTCTACTAGAGTCAAATAACAAAGTTTATATACTATAGTGTATTAACTACACTTAAAAAAAGGCATATACGGAATTTTAGAAGAGTTGTAAGAAAATTAAAGGCTAATCATAAGTTGATAATTAAGATAATTATTAAAAACTATTCTTATTAAATTTAAAGAACAATATACGATATTATTATTAGTACATATCGATGAAAAATAGAAAAAATGTAATAATTTATTCCAAAAAAATATTAAAAAATGCCAAAAAAACATGAAAAATAGCTATTTTTTAGGGCGTCCTAAATAAGAGTGTAGTTACTACACAATATAGTTTGTAAAAATTAAAACCAAATCAAGATTCAATAAAAAAAATGAAAAAAATGAGATGAACTCATTTATTTTCCGATTAATGTATTTAAAATTTCATTCCAGGATTCAGAATTGACATTAGTCAATTTCATGTCAGTTCTGGACAATATCCTGATATCTTGTGGACATGCGGTAACACAAGCTCCGCATAAGTTACAGAAGTCTAAATTGGTAACTGATTTTCCGTCAACAATAGTGACTGCATTACATGGACATACGTCTTGACATGCGTGACAGGAATCTCCTTTACAGATTTTTTCTTCTGCTTCATTTTCAGATAGTTCTAAAGTTCCTTCAAATGGTTTGGTTACATTAATTGCATCCACAGGACATACTTCAGAACACCATGAACAGTTTACACAAGAATCTTCTAAGATTATTGTTTCACCAGTGATTTCTGGAACTTCAATTTCATCTCTGTACATACAGGTTGCACAGACTTGTTTGATTGCATTTTCAGGACATACTCTTTTACAGACTCCACAGAAAATACATTTAGAAAGATCAACATCTATAGAATAATTTAACTTATCAACAGTTGATGTAGGATTATTTTCTATTATGATAGCATCTGCAGGGCACATGTCAGCACAGAAAGAACAGTAGATACATTGATCTTTATCAATGCTGATTTCCCCTTTAACTAAGTCTGCAGGGTTTGGAAGGTTCCTTTCAAAAATAATTGAATCCCTTGGACAGACTTCGTAGCATCTTCCGCAATACATACATTCTTCATCATCAACTTTGGATTCTGTTTCCCATACAGGATAATTGTCCATTTCTTTAATTGCTTCGCCATCGATTGTTAATTCTAAAGCATCGAATGGACAAGCTACGGAACATAATCCACAGAATACACATGAATCTTGATTAACAGAAATTAAGTCCATTTCAATTAATCCACGTGCGATTGGGACAAGAGGTCCTAGCCTTAAGGAAGATGTTGGGCAAACATCTGTACAAATTCCACAACCTACACATTTTTTATCAGAATAAGATAATTTACGGTTTTCCTCACCGTTTCTTTCAATATTAAACATATAACTCTCTCCTTATGCTTTAGATATTGCTTGGTTTGGACAATTTTGGATACATAAGTCGCAATCATCACAATTTTCAGGGACTATTTTTACATCTCCATCTTCTTCTATGATTGCACCCTGTTCACAAAGCTTAATGCATAAACCTTGCACAGGACAATTATCAATGTGTCCGCATTTATCTGAATCAATTTTTACTGCCATATAACTACCTCCGAAATAACATGAAAACTAGATTATTTTAATGTTATAATTTCAAATTTATTAAAATGAGCTTATAAGCATATTGGTTTTATCCTCAAAATTTTCAAAAAAGGGCTCGAATTAAGCTTTAGGTTTGCCTAATTTGATTTCTAAATCCGATAAAAAGGTTATAAAATTGG
>NZ_JAZNAN010000097.1:0-4852 GCF_045586545.1 Methanobrevibacter sp. | reverse complement strand
AGATTAATTCTCTGCAATAAGACATTAAATCTGACTTTTTTTCATCTTTGATTTTTACTGATTTTTCATATTCATAAAAGTTAATTCAGCAATTTTTAGATATATATGGGGAGTATACGTCTATAATTCTCTACAATTAGTTCAGAGGAAAATACTTATTATATCCTTAGTTTAAATATATTTTCAATGATGATTTTTTCTAATCGCATTTGTAATTGAATGGAAGTGGTGCAGTTAGATGGATAAGGGCCTAAAACGAAAAATATTCATGTTTTCAGATGCAGCCTATATTTTTTCATTTAGATATTGTTCTAATAGATATGTTGATGTTGAAATAATCGATAAAATGCACGATATTTTGTATGGCAATGAATTATTAAAGTATATAAATAATAAAACATAAATGATATACAATTAACAAAAAAGGGGTATGTTACTATGGATACTAATTCAAAAACTGCTGTATATAATTGCCGTAAGAGAATAACAGATCCAGAAGCAATTAGGATTGCTAGGGAATTGGAAAATGACCCTAATACTCTGACTGCTAAAGAACTGATGTATGCATTATACAAGACTCTTGGTATGGATGTCGAGTATGATGGAATTTTTGCCGAGTGAGCTGTTTTGCTCTCTCGATTTTACTCTTTTCAATGTTGAAACTGAATATTACTATTCAAATTTTGCCAATCTAATGGAAATCCTATAATGAATAGTTTAAATTTAGCTATTTTTTTGAAAAACTATATATAAATAGTTTAATATAAGATTAATTGAAGTATTTTAATAGTTTTAAATTTTTAATTATTTTTTTAGTGAATTTGCACTATAATTACATGAAATGACATTGTGGTTGATATGGGCTTTAAGCAAAAGATTCGCAATTTGAAGGATTGCAAGGACAATTCATCAATCTATGACTTATATTATGACAATAAGATTGATGAAAACCTGATTTATGTTGAATCAAGAAACGGATTCGACTTTACAGGCAATATCTTCAGAATAGTTGAAGAGATATCAACCGGCAAATATGGAGATTTCAGGATTAACGTCTTTGCCAATTCCAGCGTAAAATCCAAGATTCAGGAATACAAAAGGAACTACAATCTAAAGATTGACAAGATCATAACCAATGAAGTTGAAGCGACAAAAGCGTTGGAAAGGGCAAAATACATTTTCACAGATTCCGGAATAAGGCCAAAATACATCAAAAAGGAAGGGCAAATCCTTGTCAATACATGGCATGGTACTCCCTTGAAACTGATGGGAAAGGACAATCCGGGCGAAATCATTTCAATCGGCCATATCCAGCATCCTCTTCTTTCATCCGATTACCTCCTATATCCAAACAGATATATGTGCGAGAAGATGACCAATGCGTTCATGATTGAGAAGTGCTTTCCAGGCAAGGTCCTTTTTGAAGGCTATCCTAGAAATTCTGTATTTTTCGATGAAGCCAGAAGAGATGAATTGAAGAACAGCTTAGGATATGGCGATAAGGAAATCTTCTGCTATATGCCTACATTCAGGGGCAAGGTCGGTGACAGGGATGATGAAAAGCAGAAGGAGGACATTGAAGGATTTCTAAGCAAAATTGATTCTAACTTATATGATAATCAGATTATGTTTGTTAAGCTTCATGCATACAACGAAGCCAAGATTGACTTTTCAAAGTTCAATAATATTATTAAATTCCCGTCAGGATATGAGACCTATGATATATTGAACCTTGCGGATGTATTGATCACCGACTATTCAAGCGTATTTTTCGATTTTGCAAATACCAGACGCAAAATAATTATATTCAATTATGATGAGGATGATTATCTCTCATACAGGGGATTCTATTTCCCGTTATCCGAGCTTCCTTTCCCGAAGGCTTCTAGTGTTGATGAGTTAATCGCCAACTTGAATACAGACATTGAATATGATGACAGTGATTTTGTATCTGAATTCTGTGAATTCGACAATGAAAATGCCGCAGCCAATATATGTGAACACATTCTAAAGGGCAATAAGATTTCATCCGAGCAATATATTAAAAATGACAAGCCAAATATTTTAATCTTCGGCGGTTCTCTTATGAATAACGGCATCACCTCTTCATTAATCAACATGCTTGACAATGTTGACAGGGACAGGTACAATTTCTATTTGACATTCAAGCAGTGGGATGAATATATCAATGAGAATTATGATACAGTATTCGATAAGATTCCTGAAGGCGTCGAGTTTCTGCCGTTCAGATATAATCTCACACCAACAATAGAAGAGAAAATGGATTATAACAAATATTTCACTTCAAATGATATGGAATATCCAAAATCCCTGGATAATCTGTTTAAAAGATCTTTTGACAAGCAGTATAAGATATTGGATTTCAAGGCGGTGATTGACTTTGACGGATACAATCACAATGAATCAATGATATTTGCAAATTCACACGTGAACAATACCATTTGGGTTCACAATGACATGATTCAGGAAGCAGAAAAGAGAAACAAGCAAAATCTGAATATCCTAAAAGAGGTCTATTCAAAAAACAATCACGTTGCGGTAGTATCTCCAGGGCTTATTGATTCAACAGCTAAAATAAGCGGCAGAAGAGATAACATTATAGTAGTTCACAACATTAACGATTACAGAAGCATCATTGAAAGGTCAAATGAGCACGTTAAAGTGGATGACCATACTGTTGTCTACAACAATGACATTGAGGATGTTTTAAAAAGGCCGGGCAAGAAATTCATAACCATAGGCAGATATTCTCCTGAAAAGGGACATGAAAGACTGTTGAAGGCATTTGATGAGTTCTGTGAGAGATATGAAGACTCCCAACTTATAATAATCGGAGGACATGGAGTCCTATATGATGATACCGTTGAACTTGTAGATTCTCTGAATCATTCTAAAAACGTTACACTGATAAAGGACATCTCAAATCCTATGCCTATTTTGAAACAGTGCGATTTATTCATCGTTTCATCATTTTACGAAGGTTGGCCGATGGTGATTATGGAGGCGGATGCATTGGATGTTCCGGTGCTTGCAACAGACATCACAGCATGTCAATGGATGAAGGAATATGGCGGAAACATCACTGAAGACTCACAAGAGGGAATTCTGAATGGACTGTATGAATTTATGGAAAATGGCTTCAGGCCATTGACAATCGACTATGAAGAATATAACGCTCAGGCAATCGAGGAATTCTACTCAATTATTGAAAAGTAATGATTAACATGAACATCAAAAGAATCAAGGAATATGCAATAAACAGCTATATCTACAATACGTATTACCATAAAAAAATTGATGAAAATCTTGTCTATGTTGAATCAAGGGATGGTAATGACTTTGCAGGAAATATCCTGAGGATTGTAGAGGAACTGTCCACCGGAAAGTACGGCAGTTTCAGGATTGTTGTATATGCCAAGGATAATGTTCACAAAAAAATCAAGGAATTGCAAAAGAACTATTCACTTAAGATTGATGAAATCACTTCAAAGGAGTCTTCAGCCACCAAAACCATGGAAAAGGCCAAATACATCATTACCGATTCAGGGTTGAGGCCAAAATATGTAAAGCGTCCGGGTCAGATAGTACTTAATACATGGCACGGAACACCTCTCAAGACTATGGGAGTGGACAATATTGCTGAACAGTACAGAATAGGAAATATCCAGCAGGTATTCTTCTCCTGCGATTATCTGTTGTATCCAAATGAATACATAATGGAAAAGATGCTCAATTCATATATGGTTGAAAAGATTTATCCTGGAAAAATCATATTTGAAGGATATCCTAGAAATTCAGTTTTCTTTGATGAAAAAAGAGCAGATGAATTAAAGAATACTTTAAATTTAAAGGATAAGGAAGTCATTGCCTATATGCCTACATTCAAGGGTTTGATGCTTAAAAGAAAGGATGACACACAAAAAAGTGATGTTGAAAGATATCTATCAAAGATTGATGAAAGCCTTAATGAAAATCAAATTCTGCTTGTCAAGCTGCATGTCTTCAACCAAAAGCAGATTGACTTTTCCAGATTCAGACATGTCCGGGCGTTTCCGCAGGGTTTTGAGACATATGACATATTGAATATCTGTGATTGTTTGATAACAGATTATTCAAGCGTATTTTTCGATTATGCAAATACCAAAAATAAGATTATCCTATTCAATTATGATGAAGCCGAATACATGAAGGACAGGGGAACATATTTCCCTTTAAGCGACCTGCCCTTCCCAAGGGTTCAAAACGTCAATGATTTGATAAATGAAATCAATTCCCCTAAAGTTTATGACGACAGCGAATTCTTAAATCAATACTGTCCGTTTGAAAATCTGAATGCAACTGAACACCTTTGTGAGCTGGTATTCAACGGTAAAAACGCATGCATGATTAAGAAATATGAAAACAGAAAAGAAAATGTTTTAATCAAAATGGATGATGTAGATGATGATAAGATATCAAGACTTTTGAAAGAGATATCCGGTCTAAATACTGATGATAAGAACTATTTCATCTCATATCCTACCTGGAATGAATATATCAAGCAGAACTACAGTGATTTGTTCGATAATGTTCCTGATGATGTCGAATTTGCCCCTATCAGATCACCAATAAACCCAACACTATCCGAAGAACTGATTTTAAAAATTAAACCTAAATCAAAATTGCTCAACAACTTATATGAACGTGAGCAGAAAAGGTCTTTTAATGAGCTGATTTTCAACATTTTTGATTTTAATTAATAATATTCACTTTTAATTATTTTTTTACTATTAAATCATTAGAAAATATTATTAATATCAATTAACATAATTATAAAATGTTATAATGATTA
>NZ_JAZNAN010000096.1:0-10368 GCF_045586545.1 Methanobrevibacter sp. | reverse complement strand
CGATCCGACTTAAAGAGTTTGGGGAAGGAAACTTGCACCCAATGGACTTGAAAAATGGAATCAAAGACTTCTTGATTGAATTCTTTGCTCCTGTAAGAGAATACATGGAGGAAAATTAAATGGTTGAAGAAAAACGAGAATATGAAATGGGTTTGCCTAATGGTGTTGGCGAACAGATGCTTGCTCATGCATTCGAAAAATTCGATGTTAAATTAGAACAAACCGAATGGGGTCCTAAATTAATCGGCGACTATGATGAGCTTGTAAAAGCTAGAGAATTTTTAGAAAATGCAATTAAAGATAGATTAAAAGAATTAGAAGAACTATAAGATTATAGTTAAGTCAGAGGGGAAATTAATTATTTCTTTTTTATAATTTCTTTTAATTCAATAATTTCCTCTTTTAATTCCTCAATTTTTTTATCATTTTCTTTAAGTTGTTCGTTGACTCTTTTTAACTCCAATTCATTGATTTTTGCAGTTTCTTTTAATTCATGGATATGATAAGTTCCTTCCTGCAATAGATTATCCATGAAATATGATGATATGGCTCCAGTAATCGCACTGAAAATAAACACCCCAATGATTAATAATATCAGGCTGAATACTTTACCATAAGTCGTGGATGGAATAATATCTCCATAACCGACGGTTGTTAAACTAACAACCACAAACCACAAATCATCAAACAGATTGTTCATACTAGGATCTATTAGATATAATCCTAACGTGGAGCCCATTACAACTAAAACAAAAACACAGATGATTTCATCCAAATGGGAATTTTTTAAGAATTCCCCTACGATTTTAAAATAAAGTATAATCAATAGCAAAACTCTGAAAAACTTAATGAATCTTATATACTCAAAACCTAAAAACGGAGCTAATAATAAATCGAAAGGAATTGCTGCGAGTAATCCTATGAAATTTTTCTTAAAATAATCTGATTTGTCTTGAGCATCGTAAAATCCTCTAAAAAAATCAGATAAAAGCACAAGACATACAAATATATCAAAAAAATAAATTGCATTAAACTCTCTTAAATTGAAAATTATTGCAGTTGATATTAAAATTATATTGATAATGATAATGATGCTCAATATCATTTGATATATATTATGAATCTTTGTTTTCATCTTTTCATCTATCCTCTATCTTATGCAGTCCGGACAAATTCCCAAATATGGTGCAACTGCTTTTTTAATATCTGAAGATACTTTATTTACCCCATTATTTGCATCAATTATTTCACAGGTATAGTTTTCAGCTAATTTCAGATAGTTTTCTTTAACACCAGTTAAAAACTCCTCATTTTCAAATGTATCCTCACCAGAAGTTCTTGCAACTGATCTTTTAACATCTAAATCTAATAATATAAGCAAATCGGGCTTTTTAGCATATCTGTTTAAAACTTCAATCCACTCGGCCGGTTCTTGATAAGCCAAACTTGAAATAAATGACCTGTCGGAAATGATTATTTTTGATTTGTCTTCAAGTTTATCCATTATTAACATCCTATCCGCCGCAAAAAGAAGCCCTAATGTTTTTTGAACACTATCCTCCTGTGCATCTGGACGTTGCAAAATCTTACGAATTAATTTGCCAACTTCAGAATCTGTCGGCTCGACTAATGTCTCGACTCTAAATCCATTATCCTCCAGCCATTTTTTCAGCATTTGGATTTGAGTTGATTTTCCGGACCCATCAATTCCTTCAAATACTATGTACATAAGATAGAATATGTTTTAATTTAATATATAATTAATTCCAAAAATAATAATGAATAATTTTAATCAAGGTGTAAAATTAAATGGTTTTAGAAGAATTACTAGCTCCCGCCGGTTCATATGATGTATTAGTTATTGCAGTTAACGCAGGTGCTGATGCAGTTTACCTTGCCGGGCAAAATTATGGGGCAAGAGCATATGCTAAAAACTTCACAATGGAAGAAATTAAAAAAGCAGTAAACTATGCTCATTTGAATGGTGCTAAAGTCCATGTAACTGTCAACACATTAATAAACAATTTTGAAATTGTTGATGTGATGAAATATCTATTCGAATTATACAAAATTGGTGTGGATGCAGTTATAGTTCAAGATTTCGGATTAATTTGGCTTTTGAAAACATTTATTCCGGATTTGGAAGTTCATGCATCAACACAAATGGGTTTAAATAATTATTCATCAATTAAATGGGCTGCAAAAAACAACATTAAAAGAGTGGTTCTTCCTCGTGAAGTCAATATTGAACAGATTAAGCAAACCACAGAACAGCTTAAAAAAGACAATATCGATATGGATCTTGAAGCATTTGGCCATGGAGCCCTATGCTATTGTGTCAGTGGAAAATGTTACATGTCCTCTTACAACAGCGGAAGAAGCGGCAACCGTGGAGCATGTGCTCAACCATGCAGAAGAGAATATCGTTTAAAATACAGAGGGTACAATATTGGAAACGGCTATCTTTTATCAACACATGACCTTGCAACCTACAACCATCTGGATGAAATTGCAGCTGCCGGAGTTAAATCTTTGAAATTAGAAGGCAGAATGAAATCTGGGGACTATATTGGAACCATCGTAAACAGTTATAGGAATCTCATAGATGGAAACCCTGGAGATTATAAAAAAGACTTGCACCTTGTTTTTAACAGACAATTTACTGATGGATATATGATGGGTGATAAACCTGGAGAAGTTATGGGAAGAGGTCATTCCGGCCATGAAGGATTATACATAGGAGACATCACAAATATTGAAGATACCAAAGTCACAATTGAAATCAAAAACAAGGAAATTCCAGTCATACTGGAGCCTGGAGATGGAATTGCATTTAAATACAATGGTAAGATTAAAGGAATTTATTTGGAAAACATCATAAAACAGGATGAAAATGAGATAATTATCGACACCACCCGCCTTGTTAAAGTTGGAACTGAAGTATTTATCAGCTATTCAAAATCCACTCATGATTATTTGAAGCAATTTGAAAAGGAAACTATTAAGAATAATGTCCCAATCAGTCTATCCTTAACTTGGGATGAAGATTTAAACCTTTTTACAAAAGTTGAATATTATTTGGATGACGAATTGATTAATTTCAGACATAAGACACTAGGCAAATTTGAAAAGGCAAAGAATAAACCAGTTAATGAAGAAACCATTGAGAAACAATTAAATAAAACCGGCGGAACACCATTTTATATTGAAAATATCCGCTTTAACAATATGCCTAAAGATATTTTCATCCCAATCAGCGAGATTAATCAAATCAGGCGAGAAATACTGGACACCGCAACAGAATTATTGATAAATCATTATACTCCAACTAAAAAGTCCGTTAAAGCTGTGCGTAAAGATTTAACAAAATTCTTTGAAGATTATGATAGTTTTAAAGGAAAAATTAAGAGAAAAACCCCTAAATTATCTGTATTTATAGATGATATTGCGCAAATTAAGGCAACATCAGGATTTGACTTGAAACGAATATATTTCGATGGAAATTGCCATTATAACAACCCTGATGATTACTTTGACAACATTAAAGAAACCTTGAAAAAAGGAAGTTTAATGGCCGCTCCAACAGAATTCGTTTGGGTTTTATCATCCTTTATATCCGAAGAAGAAGCAGTTAAATGCAATGAGATTATTAAAGAGCTGGAAAACGAAGGAATCATTATCTCAGTAATGGGAGATTTCCCCGGAATGGCAGAAATATTTGATTGTTCAATATATGGAAATCACAATTTGAATGTATGGAACAGCTTTTGTGTAAGGGATTTGAATGCATCAGGATTCAAATCATTAATCCTATCTTCAGAACTTTCCGGTGAGGAAATTAAAGAACTGGTGCAAAGAAATCATGACAGAAACATTGATTTGGAAATGATTGTCAATGGAAACCTTGAAGTTATTGTAAGCAAAGATGATTTTACCAATTTGAATGATGGAAAAGACTTCATTATTTCAAATGATGCTGATTATGCGACACTGGAAGACAAAAAAAGAAAGAAATTCAAATACAAAATATTTTTCGACTACAACCGTCAAAGCCACATTATCAACAAAGACTGCTTATGTTTAATTGAAGAAATAAATGAAATTAAACAAATGGGGCTTGATTCATTAATCCTTGACTGCAGATATTCGAATGAAAAATATACGTCACAAATTTTATCAATTTATAATGAAAGCCTTAAAGATAAAGACCTGGAAGAATTAACCAAATATAAATACCAAATCATGGACTTTTCACAATCCTACATTAACAAAGGCAATTATATTGAAGGCAGATTACACGAGGACAAATAATGAGAATCCCCGAATTACTTGCACCCGTTGGATCGATGGAACACTTGAAAATTGCAATTAATGCCGGAGCCAGTTCTGTCTATCTATCCGGAAAGGAATATGGCGCTCGCAAATTCGCCCAAAACTTTACGTTAGATGAAATCAACGATGCAGTAAACATAGCCCATATGCACAATGTTAAAGTTTACGTCACCGTAAACACATTAATTAAGGAATCAGAACTGGAAGACGTGATTAATTATCTGTCCAACCTATATGCAATTGGCGTGGATGCTGTTTTAATCCAAGATTTGGGCCTGGTTGAGTTGATTAATGAATATTTGCCTAACTTGAAAATCCATGCTTCAACACAGATGACAATGGAAAATCAACAGAAACTGGATTATATTGAAAGCAAGGGAATCAAAAGAGTTGTCCTTCCACGCGAGATGAAAAAAGATGAGATACAATCCTTGAAAACAGACATGGAACTTGAAATATTTGCCCATGGAGCACTATGCTATTCATATTCCGGACAATGTTTGATGAGCAGTTTCAAAGGCGGGAGAAGCGGAAATAGGGGGACATGCGCCCAGCCCTGTCGCCAAAAATACGCTCTTGATGGGATTAAACATCAGGATTACTACTTATCCCCAAGCGATTTATGCTTATTCAAAAATTTAAAAGAAATTGCCGAACTGAATATCAGTTGCATTAAAATTGAAGGCAGAATGCGAAGCAAAGAATATTTGGCTATTGTAATAAGCACTTATAGAAAAGCGTTGAACAAATTGAAAAGTGGAAAAGAAACTGAAAGTGAAGAACTGAATTTGGTGTTCAACAGAGGATTTAGCCAAGGAAAATTCAAAAACACATCAAAAAGAAGCCTAAGGGCCGGACATATCGGATTGAAAATAGGCCGTGTTATTGAAAACAAGAAGAATCAAATTGCAATAAAACTTTATGATTCAATCAAAACCATTCCTGAAAAAGGTGACGGATTGCTGGTTGTCAAAAATCAGAATGATTATGGCTTTGAAATCTCACAGGACCCGACAATAACCACACTGAATCACTTTAAAAAAGGCAAAAATAAGCAAGTGAAGGATTTAAGCCATGCCGATAAAGTTTTGATTGTTAAAAAAGTATGGCAAAATAAAAAAAGCGACTTCAACTTAAATGAATCTGATGTCTACTTAACAAAAAGAAACAGTTTGACTAAAAAGGTTAAAGAAATCGAAAACAAAGGCGACAGTTTTATCAAATCAAAATTGATATTAACATTTTCACTCAAGAACAAATTTCCACATCTGAAAGCCAGACTGACCCTTGCAAACAAAAAAGAGATTGAATGTGAAGTTGTTGGAAATGCTCCTTTTGAAAAACCTATTAAAAAAAGCGTCAGTGCGGATACAATTAAAAAGCAACTTTCAAAAGTGGACAACTATCCTTATCAGATTACACAAATCAATGCAAACTATGATGGAACACAGTTTACCCCAATAAGTAAAATCAATGAACTTAGACGCAATGTTTTTGAAAGATTAGAAGATGAAATCTGCAATTCATATAAAAATGAAGTTAAAAAGATTACACTGCCAAAACATAAAAACGAATCAAGACCAACTGAGACCAATATCTCATTTTATACCAACAACCTAAATCATTTAAGAGAAATTAAAAATGTTAAAAGGGTTTATTTGGAAATTCCTGTTAGAAATGATTCGCTAGACATATCCCAACATCCAAACTACAACATAAACTACATGGTCAATTTTATTAAAGAAGCATTTGAAATTTCATATGATAAGAACTATGAACTGATTTGGAAATGGCCTGATATCACACATGACAAATTTATTAAAGTTTTAAACAAAGTTAAAGCAATATTATACAAAATGCATTATGATATTCCAATCATGAGCAATAGTTTCAATGGTGAATATGGACCCTATTCCATGAACATCACCAATAATTCAACAATTGATTCGCTTAACGATTATAAGATTTTAACCGTATCGCCGGAATTGACTAAAAAGGATTATGAAGACATTATTGAATATTCAAGAAATCCTCAAAAACTAGAATTATTAGTTCAGGGATCAGTTGAATTAATGAAGACCAGATATCCGATATTATACAATAAGGAACTTGAAAATAATTCCAGATATTTAATTGATAGGAAAAACAACAAATATCCTATTCATAAAAGTTTATCAGAAGAAGAACTGATCATATTCAATGATAGTGAACTTTCACTTTTAGGAGAAATTAATCACCTTAAAATGATTGGATATGCTAATTTTGCAATAGATGGCCGATATAAGAACGACAATTATTACAAAATTATTGATATTTATAATGAAGCATTAAACGGAAATATTAACGAAAATGAATTGTTAAAATACAGTCCCAAAAATACAATGGGCAACTATTAATATTACTTTACAAATGCTCTCGGCAAGCTTTGATATATACTTTAAATATAAATTATTTTTACAAAGGGTTTGGTAAAATGCAAGGGGAAAGAATTACATTGCAAAACATAAAAGGAATCGGAGATAAAATCTCTGAAAAAATAATCAACAGTGTTGGAGGAGAAGAGGAACTCCAAAAAATAGTTGAAAATGTAGATGTTGAAAAAATAGCAAATATTGAAGGTATCAGCCAAAGAAAAGCTATTGAAATAATGAACCAACTATTAAATAATCCAGAATATGAGTTTATAAAAAGTGACCGGGCCATGGAGCTCTATGAAGACATTATAAACAAAATCTTATCATATTCAAACACTTCCTATTCAAAAAATAGAATTTTACTACTTTCTCCTTCCAAAGACATTGATAAAATTAATTCCCAACTTGATTTTGTAATGAATGCTAAAGAGCATGTCTCACAACTTCCAATCATAAAGCTGAGAGGATTGATGAAAAATCTAAAGGAAGTGGAAGATGCCAAACCAGAATATGACCCAAGCAAATGTATCCTAGTTGAAAGTGCCGAGGATGCATCATACCTAATGGATTTGGGCTTAAACCAATATTATCCAATAATCACCGCTTCAGATTCACCATTACTTCAGGAAGAAATGATGAATTATGATTTGGTATTTTATGTATACTCCCAGGGCATTATCGATTTTGAAGGAATGGCAAACCTTGTTATGATTAACATTGAAGAAGAGGATTATGAGATTGTTCCTGAAAAAATTATCAATTTCTTTATTCAGAATAAAGACCTATTCACAAGGGTTCATGAGATACAGAAAATAAGAAATAAGGAAAGCGTGCTGGGAGATATAATCCCAATCATTGATGAAGTGAATATCATTGACAAAAGAGAGGTTGATATTGAAGAGTTAGTTTATTCTCTAAAAGATGATATGGATGACGAATTGGAAAAATCCATTAAAAAAGTTGATCTTGAAGGAGATGAGATTCTCAATCTATTAAACAATAACTTCCCTCCAAAAATTAGTAAAATATTTGATGAGATTATAAATAAACGTAAGGAAATCATACGTGAAAAAACTGGGATGAGTTTTGATCCGTTTTTAAGAACATATCCGATAAAAATCGATGATGCAGAAATTCAAAGAGTGACCATGGAACAGTCATCTAAAAAGGAAAATGACATTTTCGACATTAAAAAAAGTGCTGCAATTGAACTGAATTCCATTAAAAAGAAAGCTATTGAAGAAGTTGAAGATGCAATCAGATTTGACTATGAATTTAGTTTAGGAAGTTTTGCATATGAATATGACTTATGCAGACCGCAGTTCAGTGATGAAATCAAGTTAAATGGAGCGCTACACCTAGAATTGGCACTTAAAAAAGATAAGGATTATGTTCAAAAAGTTGATTATCAGCTGACAAAAGATGAAAATATTGCACTTCTAACAGGGGCAAACAGCGGAGGAAAGACAACACTGCTTGAAACATTAACACAAATCGCCATAATGGCACAGATGGGCCTTCCGGTAAGTGCAGATAGTGCTGAAATAAAATTATTCGATGAAATTTACCATTTTTCAAAGAAAAGATCTTTAGATGCCGGAGCATTTGAATCTTTCTTGAATGTGTTCATACCAATCGTCACCACAAATAGCGAAAAGTTAGTACTATTAGATGAACTTGAAGGAATAACAGAACTTGATGCAGCAGTTAAAATCATATCCACATTTATTGATATGATAAAAGAATCTAATTCTTATGGAGTAATCGTTACTCACATGGCCAGAGAACTCATGAATTACACCGACATTAGAGTGGATGGAATTGAAGCTAAAGGATTGGACGAAGATTATAATTTAATTGTTGATAGAACACCTAAAATGAACTTCCTTGCAAAAAGTACACCTGAATTAATTCTAAAAAGAATTTATGAAAAATCAGATGATGAACTAAAAGTTGTATATGCCAGAATTTTAGAAAAATTCTAAAATCCATATACCACTTTTCTCTATTTTTTAGAAGAATAAGTTTAAAATTATTGCCAGTACATTATACAAAATATAATGTACTTTTCGCTCTACATATAATATTAGACCCCTCCACTATAAAAATGAAAATTTTGGAGGAACATAAATAATATTGTCTTGTTTTTCAATAGATGCAACGGTATCTGAAAGTGCGACTTTATGAAAAAACACAAATGTGACTGTCAAAAAAAAATGGTTAATGAATCTTAAGAAATTAGATTAAAAATAATCGATTATAAATGTTTTGCTCGTAACTTAAAGAAATAATCCTGATTCTTAAAATAGGAATGTGTCAAATGAAAAATATTATGGGGGAGCAATAGGCTTAAAGGAATCAATAAAATATGAATCAGAAACCTGCACTTTCAAGGACAATGAACCTGATGATGTTCATGAAGAGAGACAATCACTTTGCAAAATAAGTTTAATTATATTAATGAACAGATATTACTATTGAAATGTAATTATTATCGGTGATGAAATGGCTATGGATTTGACAGATATTGGAATTGAGGAAGGACAGAAATATGAAGGGATTTACACTACCATGAGCAGGGATGGTGTAAAAAATGCTGCACCAATAGGAATTGTATGCAAAGGCAAGGACAAACTTGGATGCAGATTATTTGTCGGTACTCAAACCCTGAAAAACATTATGGAAACACGCAAATATGTTGTAAACATTACTTTTGATCCTATAAATTTTGTAAATTCAACCATCGGAAACCTAGATATTGAAGAGTTTACAGATGATGATGACATTGCAATATTGAAAAATGCAGAGGCATATATCATTTGTGATGTTACAGACATTAGAAAAATGGACCCTATTAAAGACCATGTAACATCAAATGGAGAAGCATATATCATAAGCAGCGATGTTGTAGAAATCGTCAAAAACAATCCATGTGCAAAGGCTTTAAACCGGGGAGTATTCGCGCTTCTGGAATGCCTTACAAACTATACCCGACTGGACCTTGTAAGCAAGCAGCAGCAGGATTATTTCATCGGAAGGTTTAATGAAAACAATCGTATGATTAAGAGGGTTTCCGGACCGGATACAATAAAAGCCATGGAAATTCTTAAAAACAGCATGATAGAAAAAGGTTTTGATGTTAAATAGAACATGATTTTCCCTTTTATTTTAGTTGAGCGCATGGCAGGTACTGAATCCAATTAGTCATGAATAGTTTATTTTAATGGAAATAAGGCTTAATTAGATGATTCGCTCCAGTCATCACACGTATCATCCATTTTAACTAATCTTTCATGGTATCTGCAGTAGTATTGGGTGCAAAGGCCAATGTCAAATTCCACGTGTTCGCAGTTATAGCATCCTTTTTCATCCATGATATTTCCCAAAAATTTTATTGTTTGGTAGATTTTTATTTCAGGTCGCAAATATGTAATTTGCTTTTAAAAATAAATTTAATTAATAGTGGTTATTGCCAGTATACTATACAAAATATTTAGTACTTTTAGCTCTCTAATTATAATATAAAACAAAGAAGTATATATTTTTATTACTTTTAAATTTACCCGATATTTCAAAAATTTTATTACTTGTTTTATATAAAAAATATAATAAATAATATAAT
>NZ_JAZNAN010000095.1:0-10289 GCF_045586545.1 Methanobrevibacter sp. | reverse complement strand
ATATTTTTTGGTTGATGATTAATTTTTTAAAATTCATAAAATTACTTATTTGGTGATTTAAACAGTTTTAATTAAAAATAAAAAATTTATGATGGTTGATGATTAAGGTTGATGATTCATGTTTTATTAAAGAATTTATTTTAATAGGTATTTTGTATTTCTGCCGTTTCCCCTACTTTCTATTAATTCCTTATCTTTTAATTTTTTAATAATCTTATAGCTGGCTTGAGGGGTAATGTTTAACATCTCCTGGATATCTTTATTTTGAATATGTCCTTTTTCTTCGAGAAGTGTTAATACAGAGATTTCATTTGGAGTTAATTGAATGGTATTGTCATATTTTGATGTGATTTTGGCTAATTTTAACACTTCTGATTTAACTTTATTTATTGAGTATAATACTCCGCCACAGAAATATTCCAGCCAATTTGTTAAATCATGGTTTTTATCGGCACTGTTTAGTGCATCAACATAAACCTGTCTGTCTTGATTGTAATATTCGTCTAAAGTGAAGTAGTTATTGATATTAAATTTGTGAACTGATAAAATCAATGTTGCCATAAGTCTGCTGGTACGTCCATTTCCATCAACAAAGGGGTGGATACGTACTAATTCATAATGAAGAATTCCAGCGATAATGACGGGGTACATTTCATCTGCCGAATTGTTTAGCCAATCTAATAAATCATCTACTAAACCTGGTACTTTATAAGCATCTGGAGGCATATAATTTATTTCCTGAGTATGTAGATTACCAATAAATACGAGAGTATCTCTAAATTTGCCCTCATATTCAGGATTGCGCAATAAATCTTTAGTCAAATCTTTATGTACTGATAAAATTGTGTCGCAAGTAATAATTTCATCCGAATATTGATCTAAATGATTTAATACATTGAAATAATTTAATACTTCCTGTTCTGCTTTAGTAGTTGGTTCTTGATTGTTTTTGATTAATGTTTCTACTTCATCTAAATTTAAAGGATTCCCCTCAATTGATGTTGAATAATGTGAAGATCTAATGAGAGCCTCCTGTTTTAATTGGGTATCATATAATGGGATTATTTTTGCATTGCTGATAACTTCTTTAGCTGAAGCGATTTCTGCAATATAATTCACGATTTTATCGGTATATGTAAATTGAGGTTCAAACATATTATCAACTTATTTTTCTTAATTGCTATTATGTATGTGGTTGATGATTAACATATTTTTTGGTTGATGATTAATTTTTTAAAATTCTTTAAATTGTTTATTTTATGATAAAAACAATTTTGATTAATAATAAAAAATGTATGTTGGTTGATGATTAAGGTTGATGATTACTATTTTATGAAAAAATTTTTCTTAATTTTCTTTGAGAATTTGGTAAGTAAATAATTATTCTTGTGATTATCATTTGTTAATAAAGTTTTACGGGCAACAAAATTTTTACAGATTTAAAACGTTTTATTTTATTTTTAAACTCCATATTTATAGTTTTAAAAACTTGTAGGTATTATTATTAATTTTAAACATTTTATAAATAAAAGTAATATTAACATTAACATTAACGATTCAATATTTGGAACCTAATTCCTTTACCCTATGATATTATGCAGAGATTGAAACAGAACCCACATTAACAACTGGAGATGTTAATGTGAATGTCCATGCCAGAAATTAAATCTTGTGAGCAACTACTGATTTAAATTGACATTAACTATTATGTAGATAATAGCTATATTGACACAACCATTTAAGATATTTATTTAACCAATGAAAATTAATTAAATTAATAGGTGAATTATATGCCAAAGAAATATGCTTTAGCACCATGTAATGGTATGAGTCCAAATGGATTAGTATCCCGTGTTGCAACAGGAGATTGTAAAAAAGAGAATGAAAATGTGATTTCAATATGTATGGGTTCAACATCAGCAGATATTGAAGGAACTAATGATGAGATGCTTAAAAAATTTCCAATAATATCCATTTGTGGGTGTCAGGGAAATTGTGTCACTAAAATACTTGAAAATCGTGGAATTGATATTTATAAAACAATTAACGTTGAAGAAATATTAAAAGATGAAAAAGTATCTGCTAAAGACCCTTTCCGTTTAGATAACGAATCAGAACAATGTGTTGAAATCATTAAAAAAGAATTAAATAAAATAGTAACTGAATAATTTTCTATTTTTTATAAAATTAATTCTTGGGCAATCTTTGCTGCAGATTCAACCATTTTTGGACAGATTTCTTTGAAGAGATTGTTATCAATTGCATATTTAATCCCTTCTTCAGTTCGAATGTCACAATCAAGTAAATCTCGGCAAATATATGATCCATTTTCTTTTTTAAAACTATCTAAGAATTTCACACACATTTCATCGCTTTTACTTTTATTTTCACCATATTTCAAACCTAATGCCATTATAGCACCAGTGCAAGCTCCACAAACTTCTCCTTTACGCATACCGCCTCCAAATGATATGCTGATTTTAAATGCCTGTTCTCTTGAAAGTCCAAACTCTTCACAAAATACCGCTAAGACAGCTTGTGAACACATATAACCATCTTCAAATAATTGTACTGCTTCTTCTACATAATTCATGATATTAAATATCTTTTTGTTAAGTATATAAATTTTAATGGACAACACAGTTTAATATATTCCAGACCATAGCAACCTTGCCATACCTATGTTATAAGCGAGCCAATTCATCCAGGCCGACCCTGTAGCGACCAGAGGGAGGTGTGTGCGGGAGGTCGGTGAATAGAATTGGGAGCAATATTCAGGTGTGGAAACGACTCTTGTTGATAGGTTCCGTAAATCTGTAATCAATGAGTTAGTTTAATTATATTTTCCATTATGTTCCGTCCGAGCGTAAGCGAAAGGCCATACTATTTGCATAACAGTATAGAAATTATCTACTACTTTTTTGATTCTTGTTTGATATATTACGAACAAATAACTGTAAAAAAGTAGATGAATTATACCTCACTTTTTAGTGAATTTTGTTTCATATATAACGAACAAATATTGCTTGTCAAATTCTCTCAAACTAACAACATACCAATGAAATACTAAAGTAAGTTTTTTCTTGTATTTCTAATGGGAGAATTGGAATTTCAATGTTGCGAAATTTTGCCCAATCTAAACTACCTCTAATGCTACTGTCTGTATAAAGAAATTGCATTATGAACATTAAACAAATACATACAAACCATTAACAATAATAACTAAAATACATATTATTGTAAAAAAGATTTTTAATAATCATATAAAATAAAAGTAAAAATATTTTACAGTGGTGACATGAATAAGACATTCATTACAAAAATGCTCAATCATATCGGTGCATTTTTAAAAGCAAGCAAATGCTTGTCCGATTTGGGCATAAACATTACACGTGTGAGTTATAATAAATCTGTGGATTCTCATTTATTATTTATAGATGTTGAAGGCAGTCCGGAAAGTCTTGAAAAAGCGACTCAGGAATTAATGTCAATAGGTTATATCCACCAGGATTTGGATCATCGCGATGTAGTGCTACTTGAATTTAAGCTTAAAGATATCCCCGGCGCCGTTACACCAATTTTAGAACTAATCAGTGATTTTAATTTCAACATTACATATATCAGTTCCCAACAGACAGATAAGGAATTCCAGTTCTTTAAGATGGGCCTCGTTGTTGAAAACCAAGAAAATATCAACACATTCATCAAAAAAGCAAGCGAATTATGTCCAATTAAAGTAATTAATTCAGATTACGCCAATAAGATTTACGACAATAGCTTTTTTTACAACAACTTTGTAAATCAGATATCTTCCACAATGGATATCTCAGATGAATCCAAAAATGAACTGATCATCAATACAAACCTTGTGATGCAAATGCTTAACGAAAGTGGAGTTTTGCCGTTCCATACCTTTGATAGCATAAGCCGATTTACAGAAATCATTGCCGCTTCAAAAGGAGAGAATTTCACACCAAGAATAACAAAGCATAAAATAACCGAAAATAGCGAAATAACACTTATCGAACCTCCCTGCGGAAGCAACATTGCAATCATAAAAAGCTATGGTAAGTACTTATTCATTGATACTGGATATGCCTGCTATGAAGAGGAAATGCTTTCAATCATCAAGGAAATCATCCCTGATTTTGACAATACTTCAAAAGAGGTATTCATAACCCATGCCGACGTTGACCACTGCGGACTGTTGCCCCTTTTTGACATTGTCTATACCAGCAGCAAAAGTGCAGAATCACTGAAATCAGAATATGACAATGAAAGCAATTTCCGTGAAAAAAATCCACTTCACAAACCATATATTCGTATTTGCAATATATTAACTTCATATAAACCCGTTTCCCCTCAAAAAATTCAAGTTGTAGGAGCTGAACGAACAATAACAAAACCCTTTGAACAAACTGGTGTTTTTGATTTTGGTGAATTGCGTTTTAGTCTTTATGAAGGAAAAGGAGGCCATCTTCCTGGCGAATCTGTTTTAATTGATTTTGAACATAAAATTGCATTTACAGGAGACATTTTTATAAATATGAAAGACATGATTCCTAAACAGGCGGAATATAATAGATATGCTCCAATTTTAATGACATCTGTTGATTTTGATTCTGATCTTTGTCGAGAAGAAAGAAATAATCTATTTAATAAATTAAACACTGGAAAATGGCAAATCTTCGGAGGCCATGGCAGTAAAAGGACATATGAATCAAATTAAAGATTTGACCTAATTTCTTTTCATCAGCTTCTTATAATAAGTGTTTGTTTGGTATAACGCTCCCACAGGATTGTGTGCGAGTACTTTGTCTTTTGTTACAAGTGTTGTGCATAGGGCATCAGAATATTATAGAAAAGACTATCATGACCTACGCATAACCCTATTATTACGTTAAGGTCTGTTTTTTCATTATTGAGTATTTTTGCCTGCAGTATCGGGTTGCACATTATATTTCCAGTTATATTTGTTTTTTTATCATCTACACCTGCTATTTCTGTTTTTTTCATTGCTCCGACTTTACATGCTACGGAATACACTTTAAAATCATGTTTGTCAAGGATTTTAGCAAATGTTCTGCTTTCTTCCATTAGCCCCACACAGGCAGCTATTCCTATTTTATTCATTTTTAGTCTTTTGGCAAATTCCATGATTTCTTCTACTCTTGTGTATTTGCAGTAGAACTCCTCTTCAATTTCTGCAGATATCCGTGATATCTCTTTGTTGTTGTCCTCATTGTAGAGCTTTTCAATTTCTATTATTTCATCACTTGTTAATTCTTTTGTTGGACAGAATTTAGGATATTCTGAATCTTGGTGTTTGCAGTTTATAATTCCACAATTGCTGCAGGAGTAATTTTTCATGGCATTTCATTCCTGTTAAAAAATTAAAATTAATCTTTTTTCATCTGTGAACAGTTATTACAAAGTCCCTTGTTCAATAATTTCTAACCCCAGCCCTTCCTGAATTTTTTTTAATGTTCCTCTAGCGGATTTTTTAGCAAATATTTGGCTGGAACCTTCTAAACTGGATTCACCTAGGAATCCAAAGTTTCTAACCCATGATTCTATTACAATTATATCATCTTTAAATGTGTATTTAATTAACTGTGGAGATGTGACTATTCCAGATCCATGTTGATAAAATTCCTCTCCTTGGGATTCTCTTTTTTTGTATTTGTTCTCTTTCAAAATTCTCAATATTGTTTGCTCTTCATTTCCTCTGTTTATACTTTTAAATTTAAAGTAAGTTCTTGACATGATTGTAATTTTTATTGTTAGAACTATTTAATGTTATAACTATTTGTTTTAGTTTATCTATTGATTAGACAATATTTTTTCCAATATCGGAAAGATAATAATTAATTATTTGTTTAATATGAATAATACAAACATTGCGATGTAGTTATATAAAATTATCATTATTTTCGGCTTTAAAAATATCATGAAAAAAACACTATTTATAAACTAGAATTTCTGATATATTTTTTTTGATATCACTAATTATACATAAAATTTAATTATTGTGATTAAAAAATTGTAATTCATGAACATTAAAGCGCCAATAATTATGGAGTTAATTTTCATCGTGATTTCTATTCTAGTATATATTACAACTTCCAACACCTTTTTCATATTCAATTTCCTCTATATCGGAACTGCAATAGCTGTTGGACTGTTCATGATGGGTAAAAATAACAGATACGCAAGAAACCTGATTATGCTTGCAGTTGGATGTTACCTGTTTGTTTATGTTGGCATTTTAGGTCATGAAAACTTGTCTCTGTCCGGATTTTGGTATTATTTAAGTTTAGGTGTTTTTGAAGGTGCTGTTATTCATTTTCTAATTGCAAAAATCCTTGGGCCATTACTGTTTGGCCGTGGATGGTGCGGATATGCCTGCTGGACAGCAATGATATTGGATTTGCTACCTTATACAACCCCTCAAAATGAAAGGAAAAACTGGGGCTATGTCAGATACATATTATTTGTAGCAATATCATGCGGTGTATGTTCACTATTCATTTTTAAAGTTGATAATCTTGATTCAATAATATTCTTCCTGTTTATTTTAGGAAATATTATTTACTATATTCTTGGAATTGTTCTGGCATTTTATCTTAAAGATAATCGTGCATTTTGCAAATATGTTTGTCCGATTACTGTATTTTTAAAAATTTCAAGCTATTTTTCACTTTTAAGAGTTAAAGTTAATGAAAATAAATGCATCAGTTGTGGCAAATGTGTAAAGGCATGTCCGATGGATGTTGAAATGTTAAACAATTCCAGAAAAAGAGAAAACGGTACTGAATGCATATTGTGCCTTGATTGTGTTCACAGTTGTCCGAATGATGCTCTGAAATTATGATTTGAACAGGTTTAATTCATAAAATTTAGTATTTACTGTCATCATGAATCTTTTTGATTAAATTGACAGTAATATTAATAATTAATAATCAAATAAAGTTGTTTGCTTAGGTTCAATAAAGCTAGGTTCATTAACTTCTTTTACAACATCATCATCTTTAACTTCTCCAATCAGCAATGGCGAATATGGATTGTGCAACTTTTGGTTCCTTTTGACCAGCTTCATGTTGCTGTTGGCGTAACAATACTTACACCCATGCAGACAAGTATTATATGCTCCGATATCCCTTCCGAATATGCAGTCACATTCACGAATCCTATATTTTCCTTTAGGGATTTTAAGATTATTTCCAATGGCCTTTTCTATTACCTGCTGAGTCATGCACCCTGAAGAGTCAAAACCGAACTGATTAAGCAAAGTGTCCTCAACACAGGTTTTCATCTTTATATCATATTCTTTAGCAATTCTAGAGAAATTCTCACCAATAATCAATCTTTCTTCAGTCGTGACCTCTTTAGCTTCTGGAAAATTCCTCAAAACCTTCTGATACAAATCAATGAAACTTATTGTGCAGTCATTCGTATACTCCGACAGCTCTGAAGCCATCTGCTCAAATCTGTCAATGTGAAAATCAAGGCAATATTTTTCCGTTATAAAAATCGGATCGTATCTCCAGGATACCCTGTTGATTCCTAAAGTCTCGGACAATTCCTTAAAGGATTTCATGACAGTCTTAAAGCTTGGAACATTGACTTCAATGTCCCTACCATAAGGAGTGATAGTTACAAACCAGAATTGGTTAAAATCATCTAATTTATCAATATTATTTAAAAGTGGCTTCGGGTTTTTTGTGCAGAAGCACAGACAGTCAATAATCTTGGAATCCAAAGGATATTTGTAGATATCATCATTATATGGATTTCTTGTGCAGACAAAACCCTCATCAATTCTATTCAAGAACCATTTGCTAAAAAAAGCCGGAATATCCGTTCTGGAACCTGTATTAATTATCATAAAAAAGAAAAAGTAAAAGAGATTTATAAATCTCTTCCGAAAATGTGTACAGCTGCAGTACCTCCGGTACCACCGATGTTGTGGGTCATACCGATTTCTGCACCTTCAACTTGACGTCCGCCGGCTTCTCCCCTAAGCTGCCATACGATTTCAGCAGCCTGAGCAATACCAGTAGCCCCTAATGGGTGTCCACGTGCCTTAAGACCCCCGGATGAGTTGATTGGGAAATCACCATCGATTTCAGTTTGACCTTCTTCAATAGCTATTCCACCTTTACCTTTCTCAGCGAATCCTAAATCCTCAACAGCCAAGAGACCATTGATGGAGAAACAGTCGTGAACTTCGGTTACGTCAATGTCCTTTACGGTAACTCCTGCCATTTCATAAGCTTTTCTGGATGCGACTTTTGTAGATTCAATGGTAGTGATATCTTTTCTATCGTGTAAGGTTAATGTTCCAGAAGCTTGTGCAGAAGCTTTTACATAAATTGGGGTGTCAGTGTATTTGCGAGCCTCTTCAGCAGGCACCATTACGACAGCTGCTGCTCCGTCACTTACAGGAGAACAGTCTAGAAGTGTCAATGGGTCTGCTACCATAGTGGAATTGATAACTTTATCAACGGTAACTTCAAATGGGAATTGTGCATTTGGGTTTTTAGCAGCATTTTTGTGGTTTACCACTGAAAACTGCGCTAACTGCTCACGGGTAGTTCCATATTCATACATGTGTCTTTTAGCAATCATTGCATATAATGACGGGAAGGTTGCTCCTTGCTGTGCTTCCCATTCCTGATCAGACGCAGTGGCAATAGCCGGTGTAGCATCCACTACATCAGTCATCTTTTCAACACCTGCTGAAATAACTACATCATGGTAACCTGATGCAACAGCCATGATTCCTTGTCTTAATGCAAGACCTCCAGATGCACAAGCAGCTTCTACTCTTGTGGCTGGAATTGGATTAAGACCTACATGGTCGGAAATTAAAGCTGCAATGTGTTCCTGTTCTACAAATAGTCCAGAGGACATATTTCCAACAAACATTGCTTCAATGTCATCACCATCAATACCTGCATCAACTAAAGCCTTTACTCCCGCTTCAGCAATTAAATCTCTGAATGATGAATCCCATAATTCACCAAATTTTGTTTGTGAAACTCCGATAATCGCAACATCTCTCATATTTAAGCCCCCTTACATTTTAATTTTGCCTTTGAATTTAGCATAAACAGCATAATCAACATATGTTTTATCATTGATGATTTCTTGTGTTTTTGGAGCTAATTCTCTTCTTTCAACAATCTCATCTTTAACGGTTATTGTAAATCCATCGCTTCCAGCACCTGAACCGTATGAGATGACAAATATGTTGTCTCCAGGTTCAGCCACATCCAAAATATTGGATAAAGCCAATGGCACTGCACCGGAATAAGTGTTTCCAATATTAGGAGTTAACAGTCCTTGCTTGATTTGTTCGGATGTGAATCCTAATTTTTTACCGGCCCTTAAGTAAAATTTACCGTTTGGCTGGTGGAAACATGCATAATCGTAATCTTCAGGTTTTGAATCTGTTTCTTCAAACAGCATTTTTGCTGCGCTTAAAACATGCTTGAAGTAAGCTGGTTCACCTGTAAAACGTCCTCCGTGAGACGGGTAGTCCTGACCTTCCCTTCTGTAGAAGTCAGGAGTATCAGTTGTGAAACTACAGGTGTGGTTAATGTCTGCTATGGTGTTGTCCTTACCGATAATGTAAGCTGCTCCACCAGCAGATGCAGTGTATTCCAAAGCGTCTCCAGGTGCACCCTGTGAAGTATCAGCACCAATAGCCAATCCGTATTCAATCATGCCGGATTCAACAAGACCCATGGTCATTTGAATACCCGCTGTTCCTGCCTTACAAGCAAATTCCAAATCGGCTGCAGTCAGTTTTGGAGTTGCGCAAACCGCTTCAGCAACAATGGAAGCGGTTGGTTTAACTGCATATGGATGTGATTCGGAACCAACATAAACAGCACCAATCTTACTTGGATCAATTTGAGCTCTTCTAAGAGCGTATCTTGCAGCGGTAACTGCAATAGTCGCAGTGTCTTCATCAGCAGAAGGTACGGATTTTTCATTAACAACCAATCCGTTTGATAGAGCTACAGGGTCATCTCCCCATACCTTAGCAATCTCTTCTACTTTAATTCTATATGACGGCACATGTGCCCCATATCCTACTATTCCTACCATTAAATCACCTTAAATTATAATCTTAAACGAAATTAAAAATTAATTTAATTATAGATATTATATCTTTATTATTATATAAAATTAACTAAAAATGGAGTATTTTTTAAACAAAATAAGAATTTTAAAAAAAGAATTTTTTCAAAATGCAGTTGCCGGGATTCGAACCCGGG
>NZ_JAZNAN010000094.1:0-31570 GCF_045586545.1 Methanobrevibacter sp. | reverse complement strand
TAAATAATAATATTATTATTTAGTCAATAGTATGGCTATTATTAATATTAACGAAATGGAGCTTATTTAATGTTTTTGACTAGAATTGGTTATGGAATTATTTATTTCTTAGACCTTATTTATGAAATTATTAAATCAACCTTTGACGTTGCGTTTAATAGAATTTTAGGGGGAAATATTGATCCTATAGTCGTCGATATTGAAACAGTTTTAGAGAGACCTGTTTCACAGACAATTTTAGCAAATAGTATTTCATTAACCCCGGGTACTTTGTCTGTTGATTTAGACAGTGAAAATAACATTATCAAAGTAGCTGCTATTTCTCCAAGAAAAAAAGAGGATATTATTCCTTTTGAAAAGTATATTAAGAAAATGTTGGAATGATTTCACAGCATTTTCTCAAAAAAGATAGAGTGAGATAGTATGGATATATTGTTTATTTCAGAAATGTTCGTGGTTGCTGCATTAATTATAATGATGTTGGCTGCTTTAAGAGCAAGTGCATATAAATCCACATCAATGGGGCTTTTAGGAAGCTCTATTGTAGTTAATGCTTTTGCAGTAGCATTACTCATTGGTGGGGAAATATATAATCTTGGGTTCTTTAAAGATATATCATTAGCTTTAATATTCTTTGGTTTTGTAGGCACTATTGCTTTCGCTGTAGTTTTAGGGGGTGATGAGGGATGATAGAGTATATTCAATCAGCACTTCTTATAATATCAGCTATTTTCATTATTATCTCAGCAATAGGGCTTGTTCGTGTTGGTAAAAATACAAAGAATGTTGTTTATGCAAGAATCCACATTGCAGGTTTATTTGATATTGCATGTATTATTGCCATGATTGCTATTGGGCAATACTTGCTTGCCGGAATTTACTTTATTTTAGCACCATTTATAGCACATGCAGTAGCAAATGCTTATTGGAAGAAAGAAGATGTAGAAAATAATTCAGATTTATTGGCTGTTGAAGAGGAAGTAGATGAAAATCATCCATTTATTCATCCAAAAGAAATAATGCAAGCCTTAGAAAGTGAAAATTCAGAAAAACTTAAGGCGGATGAAAGATTTTCAGTTACTACAATAGATATTGATGAGGGGGATTAAAATGTTAGAAATTGTATTAGGTTTTATAATTATTATAAGTGCAATTCTCGCCCTTATTCAACAAGATTTATTAAAAGCAGCAATTTTAACAGGATTTTCAGGAGCTGCTCTTGCAGTGCTTTTCCAAGTTTTGCTGGCGCCTGATGTTGCTTTAACTCAAGCTATTGTGGGTGCGGCAATTGTTCCTGTATTCATTGCATTGGCAGTTAAAAAAACTCAAAGGGAGGATAGCTAATGGCACAGACACAACTTGTGATATTATTGATTTCAGTTGCTTTAGTAGTCATTGGAATCTATTCAGCAATTTTCATTGATAATATCATAAAAAAGATTATTGGTATTAGTTTTATTGAAGAAGGTGCTAACTTGTTCATTGTAGCTATTGGTTATAAACCGGGAGGAGTCGTGCCTATTTTAATGCCGGGTATGGATACCACTTGGTTTGCATCAAATGCAGCTTATCCATTGCCTTTTGGTTTGGTACTTACCAGTATTGTAATTGGTGCAAGTACTTTAGCTGTGATGCTTGCTTTAGTAATGGTTTTATATAGAAGATATGGTACTTTAAGTACTAGTGTAATGTTAGCTGACACATCTAAACGGGAGGAGTACAATGAATGAATTAATTCCACTTATGGTTATTGTTCCTATGATGGCAGCATTACTGATTAGTGCTTTTTCAAAGTTCAACAAAGTAGCGAAGATTTTGGCTTTTGTTGTAGCAATATGTCTGCCGCTTATCCCATTGCTTTCAAATTATGGTCTTCATTACTTCGGAGGATACGAACCGCTGCTAGATAATGTAACAAATGTGGTCTATCATCCGGCGATTACATACTCATTTACATTCTTACAACAGATATTTTTTGGAATGGTAGGTCTTTTAACATTCCTTGTAATCTTTATTTACTTAAATAAATATGATAAAGCTTCAGGACCTTATTTGTTCTTATTATTCATGGGTACAGCGGCTGTTACAGCAATGCTATTAACAGACGATATTTTCCATATGTTTGTATTCTTTGAAATACTAGCTCTTGCTCAAGTAGGTATTGTGGCTGCTTCGTCAATAGATTACAGTTACGAAATGGCATTAAAGTATATGATTTTAGGTTCAATTGGATCACCAATGATGCTTTTAGGAATTGGATTCCTACTTGCATTGGCGGGTAGTGTAAATGTTACTGATATTGTAGCTGCAGTTCATAACGGTTTGGTTGATGCTACTTCTCCAGTATTCTTATTGTCTCTTGGTTTAATATTCTTTGGTTGGTTATATGCATCTGGTTTACCACCATTCCATACTATCAAATCTGGAATTTATTCAAAAGCAGAACCTCATGGAGCAGCATTATTACAATCATTTACAGTTGTTTCAATGATTTCAATTGTCTTAATCATGCTTAGAATATATTCAGTCTTGCCAATATTCGAAGTCCTCATAGTGTTCTTCTCTATCTTAGCTATGATTTTAGGTGTTTCAATGGCATTAACACAAACTGACTTCAGAAGGATGATTGGATTTTTAGCTGTAGGAGAATTAGGTTTCATTGGTTTAGGTATAGGTCTTGGAACTCAATTTGCAATAACTGCTGGTTTGTTCCAGGCATTAAACGAAATTATCATTACTGCATTATTATTCATAGGATTTGGTGCGATTGTAAATGCAACAAATGAAGTGGATACCAGAAAACTCGGAGGGCTTCTTGCATACCATCCAAAAGTAAGCTTAATGCTTTTAATTGGTGGTTTAGCAATGGCAGGTGTTCCTCCATTAAGCGGATTCCAATCTAAATTAATGCTTGTTCAGGCATCTTTAAGTTGCGGATTCCCTGAGATTTCTATCTTGGCCATTATGGTAAGTATAGCCACATTTGTAGTATTTGTAAAAACATTCTATGTGATGTTTTTAAGACCAAAACCTAATGATTTAGAATTGAAAGGTAAGGAAGTTCCTCGTTCTATGGTACTTACAATGTTGATATTGTTAATTATCATTATACTATTAGGTATATTCCCTGATGTAGCTACAAACGGAATTTCTAACTTTGTAGGAGGGATATTATGAAATTGTATGATCAGATATTTGATGTTGTAAAACAATTCAAAAAATTGTTTTCACCGGGACCTGTAACAAATGCAGATGTTTCTGGAAGTCTTACAGCAGAAATATTCTTAATTGTATCATTAGTGCTATCTGCAATATTGCTAAGGCATGTTAATGTTTTGCTTGCAGGATTAGTCACATTAATATTGGCTGTTCTGTTGATTTCAAATATTCCGCTTATTCCTAAGTTTAAGATTGAACAGGAAGATTCTTTAGAGAAAATGATATTTTATGCTGTAGTAACACTTTCAATTCTTGTTGTATTTTTATACTGGGGTGGTAATCTTGTCTAACTTGAATACAGTTCGTAATTTAATTGCAACAGTACTGGCCGCAATATTTTCAGTTACATTATTTGATGGGGTATTCCATTTAAGTAGCATTATTAATCCTGGTGTAAGCAACATTTACAATTATTTAGGAACACAAATTGCGCCTAACATGGTTACTGTCGTAATTTTTGACTTTAGAGCTTATGATACATTAGGTGAATCAATTATTCTATTAACTGCTGGCTTAGTTGTTTTACTTATATTCGGAAGAGGATTATTGGGGGATAAAAGATGAGTCAAAATAGCATTATTTTAAAAATTATATCCTTGCCAATTTCAATTGTCCTAATCTGTTTAGGTATAATGACTATTCTTGGTGGGCACATTACTCCTGGCGGAGGTTTCCAAGGTGGAGCAATGATAGCTAGTGGAGTTATACTATCCGTCCTTGTTTATGGCATAGGCCATTCTCCTTTGGAGTTCTCACATGCATATATTGAAATTCTTGAATCCGTTGGAGCATTAGGATTTATTGTACTGGGTTTAATTGGTTTGTTTGTTGGAGGATTCTTCCTGTACAACGGAGGTACAGATTTACTCAATGTTGTTCCGGCAAACATACAAAATGTCTTACATTATCCGGATGTTACCAATGCAGGTATTATTCCATATCTCAATATATTCGTGGGTTTAAAAGTATTTGTAGGATTATCTGCAATTGTTATTGCATTTGCAGGATTTAAGAAAGTTATGGAGGAAGAGGAATGATAAGCTTAGGACCTATTATTTTTGGATTATTATTAGGTATTATCATTGGTTCTCAAATAAAACTTGACTCAACTGATGCAAAGTTCCCTCTTGCTTCATTTGTAGTGATATTTATTGCAGGTTTTATTGTAGCATGGCAATCAGGTAATTATCCATTTTACGCTGATGTCGGTATTTCCACTGCATTTTTATCTGCTTTAATAGGAATTTTTGTTGGTAAACTATTGTTTGCAAGGAGTAAATAAGGGGTTTTTATAATGTTTTTATCAACTAATACATGTGAAGGAAAAAGAGACTGTATTAAACAATGTCCTACAAAAGCTATAAGATTTATCAATGGAAGAGCCTTTAGTTGTCTTACTTGTGGAATCTGTTATAAAAACTGTCCAAACGGTGCAATATTCCAAAATAGTTACGGAGGATATGTCGTAGACAGAGCCAAATGTAACGGCTGTGGAATGTGTATGTACAATTGTCCTACAAACAATATTTCTATTGAGGATGGAATTGTATATGGTATATGTTCACGTTGTGGTGTATGTGCTGAAGTTTGTCCAAATCGGGTAGATGGTTATGAGCTTGAAAAGGACAAACAACTTAATTTAATTAGGTCACTGCAAATTTTATACCCTCCTTTGGATAATGTTCCTCATAAAAGCGAAAGTAAGGTTAAAGAAGTTACAAGGACTTATGTCGGAACTGATGCAGAGAAATGTATATTATGTGGCAGATGTCAAGAATATTGTCCGACTGGAGCAATTCATGTAAAAATTGACAGGGATGATGGAATTTGTAGTGAATGCAGACTATGTGAGGATGTTTGTCCTAATGGATCAATGAATAAGTTTCAGATTATCAATAAACCGTCCTGTACTCTTTGTCTTAATTGTATGAAGGCTTGTCCGAATAATGCGATTTCAATCGAGGACTTTGAGATTATTGTTAATAAGATCAATCAAAAACCAACAGGCACATTAATATCTTGTCTAAATTGTGGATTGTGCGCAGATTTATGTGAAAACGAGTCTCTACGCAAAATTGATGATAAGTTAAGATATGACCCATCATGCGACACTGAAAATGTTGCTCATGAAAAGGCTATTAATTCATGTCCTATTCACACATTACGTGAAGACGATGAGATGTTTATTTATGATGAATATAATGATGAGGAATTGCCTACATTGGCAGGTTTCTGTGTTTCATGCGGTAAATGTGTCCAAGTTTGTAATGAAACTAATGCACGTCAATTCATGACCCATTCATGGGATGGAAAAGTATCAGATGATTGTATTTCCTGTGGAATATGTGTTGAAGTATGTCAGGAAGAAGCCATCATGCTTAACAGAGGAACTATATCTGTTAACCTTGATAAATGTATTTTATGTGAAAACTGTGCAGTACATTGTCCTGTCGATGCTATTCCAAAATCTACAATGTATAAAAATGAAATCACTGGTGGATTTAATTTCATTGAAGAAAAATTGTGTATGCACTGTGGATTATGTTATAAAACTTGTTCATATGAAGCAATTGATGAAATTGATGGCAATTATGTAGTTAATGAAGAAAAATGTACATATTGTGGAGCATGTAAAAATGGATGTCCTGCAAGAGCATTTTTATTCGAGAGAAATTTTAAAGATTCAATAGAGGGTATTTAAATGAGGAATTTAATTAGAATAGCTTTAGGAGGAGCTTTTACCAACTTTAAAAGAATCTTTTTTGCAGCTGATAGAGTTACAGACATGGAATTACGAAGGCAAATTTCCACTCTTTCAGTTGAAGTAGATGACAGAGTTGATGAAAAAGCATGTATCGGATGTTCTGGTTGTGCTAATGTATGTCCAACAGGTGCAATTGAGATGAAACCATTAGCTAGTCCTGTTAAATTGACTGATGATTGGACTAAAGATAAAGTACCTGAAATTAATCTTGAAAAATGTGTTGTCTGTTATTACTGTCATGATTTTTGTCCTATATTCTCACTTTACGGACAAAAGGGAACAGTCCATCCAAGTTGCGTTGGCGATCAGGAAGTGGATGTTTCCGAATTCCTTGAACAACCATTTAAAATTTCTGATGATAAACTTAAAATCATTGCACAATACTTATCTGATAAAACAGTATTGAAAAATAAAGAGGAAGGTGATTAGATGGGAATTAAATCATTTTCAAGAACTCATGCTATACATGTAATGCTGGTTTATACAGGCGGTTGTAACGGATGCGACATTGAAATTGTTAATTCAATTTTATCACCAAGATTTGATGCTGAGCAGTATAATGTGTTCTTGACATGGAATCCACGTGAAGCGGATGTTTTGGTTGTCACAGGACCAGTTACACATTTGAATAGAAAACCATTGGAGGCAATCTACGAGGCTATTCCTAATCCGAAACTGGTTGTAGCCGCTGGAAGTTGTGCTCTGATGGGTGGTGTTTATAAGAACTGTTATGGTGACATTCCTTCAGAAGAAATTGAAGGACCAGTTGAAAATATTATACCCGTAAATGCAAAAATTCCGGGTTGTGCCGTAAGGCCTCAAGATGTTTTAGCTGGTGTTGTATCACTATTACCTATATTATTAGATGCGGATTAGAGAGGGGATTTGATGGATAAAAAAGTACCAAGAAGCGAAATTATTGAAACGGAAATTCCAATGGGTACAGTTCACCCTGCTGCATTGGAGCCATATAGGGTTAGGTTTTTTGTAGAAGATGAGATAGTACAGGAAGCTGAAATAACTATTGGTGTTAATCATAGGGGAATAGAAAGAATCATGGAAGGGCTTCCGGTCCAAAAGGCTAATTCACTTACTGAAAAGATTTGTGGAATCTGTTCAAATGCACATATATGGAATTCATGCAGAACCGCTGAAATGGGTTTGGGCATTGAAATTCCAGAAAGAGCCATGTATATTCGCGTGATTATGAGTGAATTAGAACGTTTACATTCACATTTCTTGTATTTGGCACACGGTTGTGAAGTGCTGTCTCATGAAACATTCTCAATGAGGGTATTTTACTTAAGGGAAATAGTTATGGAATTGCTTGCAATGATTGGAGGAAATAGAGTTCAATATGGTTGTTCAGTCCTTGGAGGAGTAAGGCCAAGATGTGAATTGGATGAAGCTAAAATTTTAAGGCTTAAAGAAGACATGGATAAAATCGAAGAAGGGCTTACTGACTTTGCAAACAGATTCACTGCTGATCCTATTGTAATGTCAAGGATTGCTGGAATCGGTGTGCTTCCGCAAAAGCAAGCTATTGATTTGGCAGTAACCGGACCGACTTTAAGGGCTACCGGTGTTGCAAGGGATTTAAGAACTACCATGTTCGAATATGATGACTTTGATTTTAATGTAATAACCCAACCTGATGGTGATGTGAAATCCAATTTGTTAATGAGGGCATTGGAGTCATTTGAATCAATTAAACTCATAAGGCAAGCTATTGCAAATATCCCTGAAGGTAAATTAGTCAATCATGACTGGGAAATGGTTGATACTGATATTACAGAAAGTTATATTGAAGTTCCAAGAGGAACTCTATATCATTCATATGCATTAGAAAGTGGAAGAGTAAGGCACTGTATTATAAGGACTCCATCAATGGCAAATATTGGAGCAATGCAATATGCATGTATTGGAGATCAGATTACAGATGCTCAATTATGTATCGTACAATGTGACCCTTGTTTTACATGTACTGATAGGGCAATTGAAATAATAAGGAGATAGATCATGTTTTCAAATACTTTAATCAATTCAATTCTTGCAGTAATTCTTACAGTATTGGTCTGTTTCATTATTTCAACCTTGCTTCCGGGAATTGAGAGAAAATACATTCACGCAAGAATTCAACAAAGAATCGGGCCTATGGTAATCGCTCCTGGAATAATGGCTCCGCTTAAATTCATATTCAAGGAAAATGTTGAAATTTCATCTCCAGTTCCTAAACTGTACAAGATATTGCCTATATTATGTTTCATTGTTGTGTTATGCGTATTCATTGCATTAACACCTGAAGCTTATAGTATTCCTGCATTATCAAGTTTAGTTGCAATTGTAGGATTTTTAAAGGTTGAAGAAATCTGTTATGTCTTGATGGGAGCATTGTCCAAGTCTGTCATGTCTGTCAGAATGCCTTTCCCTGACCGTGCAAAAGGAGCAGCTCATGAAAATGCCCCACTTTCATTTGTTGAAGATATAAGTTCAAGAAGATCTTTAAGAATGATTACCTATGGTTCATTCCCATTGTATTTAGCATTGTTTGCTCCTATAACTGCTGCAAGAAGTATCTTTTTACAGGATATTGTAGCATATCAGCAAGCAAACGGACCATTCTTATTCACTGTTGCTGGTGGAATTGCAGCTATTGTATTTTTCATCGGTTACATGATTATATTAAATGAATATCCATTTTCAATCATTAAAGCAAAATCTGATGTTATTGAAGGACCGTACATGGAATATGCCGCTAAATATAGGGCTATTGTATATTTAACAAGAGGATTCTTCATGTTTGTACTTGGCTGTGTATTTTCAGTATTGTTTATCGGTGTTCCACCAATCATATTCTCAATGGGAATTTTGGTCAATATTGCTGTTGCATTAATATTTGTCTTTATGATGGGTATCATGTCTGCATTCAGTCCGGTATTTACAAATAGACAGTTATTGCCAACAATATTAGGCGCAACATTGCTAGGGGTATTATCTATTGTATTAGGTTTATTATAGGAGGAATTATTTATGAAATTTGTCATGAGGCCATATCATATGGTAAGTCTTGGAGGATACATTGTCGAATGGGATTTTCCTTACAGAAATCTTATAGTTGTAAATAAAACCTCCGAACCAATTAAAATTGAAATACCGGTTTTCCATGAAGAATGGATTGAAGAACATAGGGAGTTAGGGCTTGAAGTAATTCCAGTCACTAAAGACGATAATTATCTAAGCATGTGGAAAAGGGCACATGCAGAACTTGATAAAATAAGGCCAAAAAATGAGTGATTATACATTAACAATTAAATCTGATGAGAAAAAAGGTGTTTTAGACGACATTACTGATGTTATCACTAATCATGGTGCTAATATTAGTTATGTTCATCTTTTTGTAGAAAAAAATAATATAGGTTCCGTTAACTTGGAACTTGAACATGTTGAAGACATCGATGATTTAATCAATGATTTAAAAGCCATTCCTGAGATAAAATCTGTAGAACTACATGGTTCTCAGCTTGATATTTATGGAAAACGTATAATCATTGTTGGAGGCGGAGCACAGGTAGCTCAAGTAGCAATGGGAGCAATAACAGAGGCAGATAGGCACAACATACGCGGAGAACGTATCAGTATTGATACAATTCCATTGGTTGGAGAAAAAAATCTGGCAGAAGCTATTGAAGCCATTTCAAGGTTGCCTCGTGTTAGTGCACTGGTTCTTGCAGGTTCACTTATGGGTGGAGAAATTACAGAAGCCGTAAAAAAGGTTAAAGAGGAAAGCAATTTAATTGTAATTTCCCTGAACATGCCTGGAAGTGTAACCAAATATGCTGATTTAATTATCACTGACCCTGTTCAAGCGGGCGTTTTGGCTGTAATGTCTGTAGCAGACACGGCTGTTTTTAATATTGAACGTTTAGGAGACAATATTAAGTTTTAAATCATGTTTATGGATATATAGGGGAGTTTTTTACTCCCTTCTATCTTTTTTGTATCATGTTTACTGCTTTCATTTAAAAGTTAAATTTAAATATTTTTCATCACATAATATTATTGTCATTGTATGGCGAAGAGGTGTTTTAACCCTCTTAGTTTAAAGTGGAATTTGAATAAGGATATTGCTGAATTTTTTAAATCCTTATTCAATATAGCTACACCTCAGTTATGAAGAAAACTCTATTTTTTATCCATTTGTTTAAAGTGGAAGTTTTTGTTAGTATTTTAGGAGGTATAAATACTAATCTTTAAAACAAATATTTTCATATTCACATTTTTCACATTTTTTAGGATTTTTGCGAACATTAGGAAGTTTTTTATTATCGATTATCTCTTTAACTTCACGAATAACTTCAAACAATGCTTTTCTAAGGCTAACATCCATAACTACAGGACGCCTGTCCCCGATTTTTTCATAGTCGACAAAACCTACAAAAATGTCTGTTTCAAATTCCTCTTCAAGAAGTATTGCATGTGCTACCAGTTCTATTGCATCCTGATCCCAAACTCCTTTAACCGGAGGATTTGAGCCTTTTATAATCACGGGATAATATTTGCCGTCAATTATCTCAATTTTATCGCACATTCCAATCAATTCGAGTTTCAAATCTTTTAGCATATAGGAATACATGCAATTTGGGAAAAACATATCGGTTATTTCAAATGCGTTTTTATCCATTATGGTCATGGCCTGTTTAATCTTCAATGCAGTTATTTTAATGTTAAAGTAAGCATCATCGATTATTTCATTAATGTCTTCGCATTCAAGACCTAAATGCATTGATTTAATGGCATTTGTTGTGCTTTTAATATAACTATCAATGTTATCAGATAAAATCTCTTCAATTTCAATGATGCTCATTTCTTTTTTGATTTTACGCATATTTTTCTGAATCAAGTCTTGAATATCAATTTTAAGCTTTTTAATTTCAATCGCTAATTGGTAGTCATTGTTTTTACTTGCATCGACATGATTTTTTATGTACAGTTTCATTGGACAATACATATGTGTTTTGATAGATGATACATTTATCATATTTTAACCTCTTAAATTCTGTAATATTAATTAGAACGCTTTAATATAAATAATAAGAGGTTATAAATGCAGTAATTTATTTTAAATAAAATAAAAAAAGTAAATAGCTAATAATTTAGCTATTTAAAGTCAATTTTAAACATTGTAGTAATCTGGGTTAAGTGCAGGCAATTTTGCAAATATAATTGGGCAAACAATTAGTATTATTGTTAATATTATCATTATTGTAGAACTTAAACTGTCTATGGTTGCTATTGTGGATAATATTCCTTGTATCCAAAGACCAGCAATACAGATTGGCAATATGTATTTAATAACGGCTTTCCAGGTTTTGCCCACTTTTATTGTTGAATGTTCATTTAATACTTCGATTAAATCGTCGAATTTGTAAATCCAACCGAAGATTATACATTCAAGCAGTATTGCAAATAACAATGCGAAATTATTTAGATATGCATCAAACACTCCTAGGATTGTACTTCCTGCACCGGTTGCAAAAATTGTTGAAACCAGACATCCAATAATACAAACTGCTGTTGCTGTTTTTTTACGTTCAATAAGGAATTTTTCAGAAATTGAATAACAAAATCCTTCAAGAAGCGCAATAAGGGAAGTAATTCCAGCAAATAGGATACATATGAAGAATAGTGGGGCTATGACATAGGCTGCAGGACCCATTGTATTGAATACTTGTGGGAAAACTACAAATGCAAGGCCTGTTCCGGAAGTAACGAGCTCATTAAATGGAATTCCGCTTGTCACGGTCATGAATCCTAAAATTGAAAAGGTTCCAATTGAATTGAACACTTCAAAACCGGAATTTGAGAATGCTACAATGATTGCATTATCAACCAATTTTGAGCCTTCAGGCAAGTAACTTGCATATGTCATTGCAATTGCCATACCTAAACTTAAGGAAAATACTATCTGTCCGAATGCAGCCAGCCATACATCCAGATTAGTCAGTGCCGACCAATCAGGAGTAAAAATCTGAGTATAACCGACAGATGCACCAGGTAAAGTTAAAGAGAATGCAACGATAATTATTACAATTACAAAAAGCAATGGAATTAATACTTTACTGACATTTCCGATTCCATCATTCAAATCTCTTTTAATAATGAACCAGGATATAAACCAAATTGCAATCACTGATGCAAGAACGGTTGGAACAATAGTGAATAATCCTGACATTGAATCAGTTGCCTGTAAGACATTTTGTGTAAAGAATACATCCGGATTTGCTCCCCATGCCTTTGTAAAGCTTAAAAATATATAGATTAAGTCCCATCCGACAACACATACGTAATATGTTGCAATCAAAAATACAATAAACAGTATAAACCATGCTACCGGTTCTAATTTTTTGCTCATGGAAAATAGTATTCTTGCAAGCGATCTTTTGAATTTGTATCCTACAGCATATTCAACTAAAACGAATGATATTCCCAGTAAGAATAAAGAAACGATGTAGGGAATCATGAAGGATCCTCCACCGTTTGAGTATAAGATATTTGGGAAACGCCAAATGTTTCCGAGACCTACAGCAGAACCAATCATTGCCATCATGAATGCAAAATTACTATTCCATTCTAAATCTTTAGTCTCTGTCATTTTATCACTTTAAATTTAATAGTAATATTTTTGTTGTTGAAGTTTATATAGTATTGTATTAATTTTGGTTAACTAATGTTATTTTTAATTAGAAATACTTGAATAAAGTGTACATCGGTTATTTTTTTAAATGGATACAATTCATTCTGTTAAAATTATGAAAAGTTAATAATTATTGATTAAATTATTTTTGTTTTGTTTAAAAAATAGAAGAATTATGAGAGCATGCACTCTCATTTGAAAATTTTGAATGGTTTTAAGCAGGACTTTCCTTAAGCTTCAAATATTCGTCAATTGCTTCGCGGGTAGTTCCAACGACAATCCTATAATGTGAATGTTCGCCGTTTACAATAACTTTTTCAACTTTGCCTTTGGCTATTACGTGCTCACCGTCAACAACTTCGCCAGCATAGGTGTGTGTAAATGAAACGACTTCAGTCAATGGGAAATCAACGCCTTCAAGGACTTTGACATTCTCAATTGTGTAGAGTGAAGGGTTGTCAAATGCGCCCAGTGCACTTACAATGTCACATTCGATTTTAGCTATTCCCTGAGGTTCGTAAACGGTATCTCCCCAGGTGCCTTCGATTTCATCGTAATCCTTGGTGGCCAGAATGTCAAATAGAGTTCCGTTGATTGTTCCCCTATTTGCTTTTCTGTTTTCATACCATCTGAATTCCTCTTTGGTCAGGCTTTCGTCAAACATCCTTTTGTCGTAAACGAAGTCCCAGTAATCATTGGTGATTCCTTTGACTGTGATGTGCTTGTCCACTTCTTCAATGTAGACTTCTTTTCCTCTGTGTTCTTTAAATGCGGCTATTGCCCTTCTGTGGTTATCTAAACCGTAGACTACAAAGTCCAAATCACTAACATCACTTTTTTGAAGGCCAGGCAGGATGGATCCTGATATTCCAAGATGGTCATACGGGATATCAGCCATGAAATGGAAAAAGTCGGCAACATCCATTAATTTAGCTATTAATTCAGGATTTTTAACTTCTCTACCTTCGTCAAAAGTCTTTTTAAGACCTAAAAGTCTATTTTCTGGCTTGATAACTCTCACAACTTTATCTATGGGAACTCCCATCATTTCAACGTTTGTCACATCACTAAAGAATAAATATTCCGGATAATTTTCTCGAAGGTAACCGTAGGCCTCTTCGGAGCCCACTTTTCTATAATGTTTGCCATCTTTTTCACGGTCTCCTTCAGGGTCGGGAATATATCTTAAAAAACAGATTATTCTGTTTTCCGGGTGAATATAATTGGTTGATGCAAAATACATGTCATCATCAGTATAAATGAAATCTCTTGTTCTTACTTGTTCCATAAAAATATCTCCTTATGTATAAAATATTTTTTTTCTTTAATTATTTAACAATTTTGAGTTTATTTTATATTATATGATTGCTATATTAATATTGTAATTAATTTTTTAGGTTTTTATCATGACTATTACTCATAAACATGTTGATGAAATTTTTGAATATGATGGAAGTCAAATCAATCCCTCTTGGGCTTTTCAGGAATTTGGAATATATGGCTCATCAATCGTTACATGGATTGGTTCAGTCAATATCACTCCGGATAATTTAAAGGACTTTGCAGATGTTGGTTTGGAAATCAAATCTAATTACATGGTTAATTTCATTTGTGAGTTTTTTGACCAACAACCACCGAATATGAGAATCGCATATTTAAGGCAAAGACTATTGGTAATGATTTTCAGAGAAATCTTAACAGAATATGGAATTCAAACTATAAGGGAGGGAGATGATATCTTCGTGGACAACAGAAAGTTATCAATTTCAATAGCCAGTGTCTCCTTAAGCTCAGCAAAGATTCATTTTGCACTCAATCTGGAAGATAAGGGAACTCCGGATGATGTTGCAACAATCGGATTATTTGACATTAATGTTAATGATGAACCTGTATTTACTCAAGATAATTTATTAGATTTAATTAATGAAACCGTAAAAAGATTTATAAATGAATTGGAAACAATTGAAAATGATATAAGTAAAACCAAGGTGTTATTATGAAGATTTTAGTTAATGGTATTCAGTCAAATTTAAGATTCTCATCTGCTCATGTAATTCCAGGGCATGAATCATGTGGTTTTATTCATGGGCACTCTTACTTTGTCGATATTGAAATTGAAGGAAGAAGGGCAGGTAAATTTGATTTTGTAGTTGATTTTAAAGATGTTAAAGGTTATACTAAGGCAATATGTGATGAACTGGATCACAGGTTATTGATTCCGGTTTACAATGATTTAATCGAATTCAAGGATTTTGATAAGAAAAAAGATTCAATTTTCAATTTGAAGAAAAAACACGCAGTGCACTTTAAAGTTGACGGTAAAGGATATTCAATTCCTGCCAGTGACTGTGTATTTTTACCGCTTCCTTACACTTCCGCTGAAGAGTTATCCAAATTTTTCGCTGAAACTTTAGCTAAAAAGCTTTCAGAAACTTATCATAATTTGGATTATATTGCAGTCTGTGTAAATGAAGGAATCGGTCAAGGTGCTGAATATAGGAAAGATTTTTGATGAAAGCTCCAATTATAGAAATTTTTTCAAGTTTTCAAGGTGAAGGATTATTGATTGGCGAAAGGCAGATATTTGTCCGTTTTGCCGGTTGTAATCTTAACTGTAATTATTGTGACACCAATGATAGTAAATCAGATGAATCAGGAGTCTTAATGACTCCAGAGGAAGTTACTGATGAAATTAAAAAACTTCTAACCCCTGATTGTAAAACAATCTCATTTACTGGAGGTGAACCTAGTTTGTACCCTGACTTTATTTGTGAAGTCAGTAAAAGTTTTGATTTGAATATCATGCTTGAGACAAATGGTACTTTGCCGGAAAATATTGATTTAATCGATAAGTTAGACATGGTTTCACTTGATATCAAGCTTCCTGAGCATTTTGATGGTGAATTTAACGAGGAAATTTTTCTAAATGAAATTAAATCACTAAATTTATTAATGGCGAAGTCCATAAATGTATATTGTAAAGTAGTTATATTGCCATCAACAAAAATAAAGTCATTTAAAGGGGTAGTTGAAAAATTATCAAAAAATATTTCAAACAAAAGTAACCTTAAAATAATTATCCAACCTTCTAGTCCGTTAGGAGAATGGAAAGACATTAATTTTAAATTATTTGAGTTTTCCGAAGTTGTTGGGCAATATTTTGATGTTTCCACCATTCCTCAAATCCATAAGATTCTGGATATTGAGTGAATCTTTTTGTTTTTAATATTTCGATTTTATTTTTTTGAAGGCTATTGTAAATTAGAGGTGTGTAAATGAAAGATAAAACATCCATTAACAGAAAATCAAATACAGGTGCAGTTGAACGTGAAACCAAAGTTCATGATAGAGAAGGAGACATTATGGCTATCGCTACTAAAGACGTAGTTTCAATCCCTCCAACCAAACCTATCAAAGATACTGCAAAAGTAATGATGGAACATGAATTTAGAAGATTACCAATCACCGATCCTGGTTCCGGTAAATTGTTAGGTATTGTAACAGTAATGGATATCTTAGATTTCTTTGGTGGAGGAAAAAAATTCAACATTATTGAGAAAAAATATGAAGACAACTTCCTAGCAGCAATTAATGAACCAGTTAAAGAGATTATGACTCGTGATTTAATTACTTTATCTAATAAAGCATCCATTGGGGAAACAATTGAAACCATGTTGGATTATCAGTTAGGTGCTATTCCTCTTGTTGATGCTGATGGAAAACTTGCTGGTATTGTAACTGAAAGGGATATTGCTTTATCTTTAGCTGGCATGGCTGGTAAAGATACTGTACAGGACTATATGAGTCCAAAAGTATTCACTACCACTCCTGGAACACCAGTAGGAGACGCATGTAAAATTATGGTAAGAAACGGTTTAAGAAGAATTCCTGTAGTCGGTGGAGAAGCAGACATTTCTAAAGCAGCTAAAAAATTATTAGGTATCTTAACTTCCACTGATGTAGTTAAATTCTTAAATGCTAAAGAATTATTCGATCACTTAAATTCCAATTTAGCAACTGATGTTTTGAAAACCACTATTTCTGAAATCATGGCTAAAGACCCAATTACTGTCGAACCAACAATGACAATCGGCGAATTATGTGAATTATTTGCAGAGAAAAATATTGGTGGAGTGCCAGTTGTTAAAGATGATAAAGTAATGGGAATTATTACTGAAAGAGATGTCTTAAACGCAGTTAAAAGAGTATAGCTCGTTAGATATTAAGTAGTTAAACGATTATAAACTCAAAATATAGGAGATGATAATATGCAAATTAAGAATTTGATGTCTGAAGATTTAATTACCGTAGACAAAGATCAAAATCTTTCTGATGCTTTGAAATTGTTACGTAAACATAATATATCTCGTTTACCTGTAACTAATCATAAAGAGTTGGTTGGTATTATTTCTGAAAGGGATATTGCTAATAAGCTCGGTTCTTCTAAATATGAACATATGCCAGCATCAAGACTTCATATTTCATCCGTAATGGTTAAAGATGTACTTACAGTACCTGAAACAATGCAATTGGATGATGTTGCAAGATTAATGTTAGATAATGGAATTGGATCAGTACCGGTCATGAGAGATGATGAAATGGTAGGTATTGTTTCAAAAGCAGATTTTGTAACTCTTGCAGTTGGAATTGCATTTGATAAGATTGCTGTAAAAGAAATAATGACAAAAGATTTGGTGGTTGTCTCTCCAACTGAAAGGCTTGTTCATGCTAGAAGATTGATGCTTGAAGCAAACGTTGGAAGATTACCTGTAGTCGATGATGGAAAAATTGTAGGTATGATTACTTCAAAAGATTTATTGAGAGCATTCATTGATTTCAGGAAAAAAGTCCCTGAAAAATATCAAAAATCTCAAATCAAAGATGTTTTTGTTGGAGACATCATGTCTAAAAATCCACAATACGTCTCAAAGGAGATGTCAATTTCAGAGGTTTCTAAAATCATGATGGAAACCGGATTCAATGGACTTCCTGTCATGGATGAAGGCAAAGTCATCGGCATTATAACACAAACTGATATTTTAAGACTAATTGAAAAATTAGAATCTTAAATATCTCTTTTTTTTATTTTTTTAAAGGAGGGGTCTGCTATTACTTTAATTTCATTTCTTGGACCTAAAGGAACTTTCACTCATGAAGCTGCCAGTAAATTGGGCAGTGAATTGATTCCGTATTGCACTATTCCTGCAGTAATGGAAAGTGTCGCTAATGATGAAACAGTATTCGGCGTAGTTCCAATTGAAAACTCAATTGAAGGTCCGGTTGGCATTACACTAGATTCACTGGCTCATAAATATGACTTGAATATATTTAAGGAAATTATTATTTCTATTAATCAAAATCTCATAGTCAATCCTGGAACTACCATGGAAGACATAGAAGATGTTTATTCCCATGCCCAGGCGATTGCCCAATGCCAGGAATTTATTAGCAAAAATAAAATTCAGCCGCATTATGCAGTAAGCACTGCAAGGGCAGCTAAGGACATTATAGGTGAAAAAAATAAGGCAGCAATAGGTAATGCAAAAACCGCTGAATTATACGGTTTGGAAATTCTCAAATCAAATATCCAGGATATGGATAACAATGAGACAAGATTTGTTGTGCTTTCAAAAGAGACTCATGAAATCACTGGCCGAGATAAAACTTCTATAATCTTTTCAATTTATGAAGATAGGCCGGGAGAATTGTATAAAATTTTGGGAATCTTTCAAAGACATAATATAAACTTAACCAAAATTGAATCTAGACCGTCTAAGAAAGGTTTAGGAAGATACTTGTTTTTCGTCGATTTTGAAGGCCATAATGAAGATAAAATTATCCAAAGTATTATTGATGAAATTGCGGATAATACTTATTTTTTAAAAGTTTTAGGTTCATATCCTCAAACAAGGTAAACTTTAAATTAATGGTTTGATATAAATTTAAATATAATAATTCAGGGAGGATAGTAATGCCAAATGATAGAGAAAAACTTCTAGAAATTATGAGTAGTTTGGAATCTGATTATAAGTCTGGAAAGATTTCTGCTGAAAAGTATAGTTATTTCCGTTCTAAATATGAAGATAAGCTCAATAGTATTGATGCTCAAGCAGCTACTCAGAGGATTAGATCTATGCAAGGTAAACCGTCTTCTAACAATAAAGACAAGAAGAAAACTAAAAAACCTCTTAAAGAAAAAAAGGAAAAGGAAGATTTGGTTCAAAAGTATATTATTAATCCTAAAAAAGATGATGCAAAATATAATAAAAAGAAAAAGTCATCAATGGATAGTGGTACTTTTAAATTGTTACTTTTATTGGTATTAGTTTTAGGTTTTACCGTAGGAGTAGGTTATGGAGTTTTCAATTTGGATTTTGATGCAGTTTCTGAAACTACCACAGTTGCTATCGTTCAAGATACCGCATTCCCTGAATTTACACAAGACGTGGTAGCGAATACTACACAAACCAAATATAATTCAAACTATACCTATGATTCTAGCGATGATGTTGAAACTACTCAAGACACTTCCTATTCGGAGGATTCGTCAAGCACATATAGTGAAAGTTCTCAAAGTAGTTCTGAAAGTTCCGATTCTGGAAGCAGCAGTTCTGATTCAGGATCTAGTTCGGATTATAGTGATGGAGGAGAAGAGCAATAGCATTAGCTATTAACTATAAAAGGTGAGTTCATGAAATTTAATGTTTTAAAAAAGAGTATTGCAATCATTTTACTTATCTTGTTCATGGTTTGTGTTGTTTCATGTGTAAATGCTGAAAATAGTGAAGATTCTGAAATTTCCATGTTGACTTTATCAAAAGGAGGAATTGTAATGAATTATCCATCTACTTGGGGATATTCAGAAGCGACTTCTCAATATGCAATCATGGCGATTTCAAAATTAGATTCAATTGATTCTTTTGGAGTGGGACAAGTAAATATTCTTATCGAGAAAAAACCTGTTGAAGGGGAATTCTATTCATATGTTAATAGCACCTATCAGAAAATGCAAAAAGATTCTTCTTTCCAATTAATCTCTTCCGGAGGGGTGATGATTGGAACTATCGAGGGTGTTGAATATATCTATACTTCTGATCAAAATGGTACTGTGAAAGAGCACAAGGCTGTTTGGTTTGAAAAAGGCGGACAGGCTTATGTTTTATTGTATAGTGCTCCAACAGATAAATTTGAAGAGAATTTGTATGTCTTTGATTATATCTTATCAGATATTCAAATCGCATAATTCTTTTTTTAGGAGGATTTTTAATGATTATATTATGTGTTACAGGCAGCATTGCCGCTACTGAATCTATCAAATTAGCTCGTGAACTAAGAAGAAACGATGTTGAAGTAAAGTGTTTTATGAGTGAAGCAGCATGTGAGATTATCCATCCTAACGCAATGGAATTTGCAACAGGTCAGGAAGTTGTAACTGAATTAACTGGGAAAATAGAGCATGTAAAATACTCACAGGAAGATTTAATTTTGGTCGCTCCAGCTACTGCGAATACTATTTCTAAATTTGCTCATAAAATTGCAGATAATCCTATTTCCACTCTTTTAATTACTGCATATGGACATGATACACCAATCATATTTGTCCCGTCTATGCATGATTCTATGTATAAAGCAATTAAGGAGAATATTGAAAAAATCAAAGAAGAGGGATCTGCAACATTCATTAAACCAAGAATGGATGAAGGAAAAGCTAAATTCCCATCAAAAGAAGATATTGTTTTAGAATCATTGAGGACAATTAATTTAAATAAAGATTAGCATGATTAAAGGTAAAAAGATTCTCATTAGTATGGGTGGAACTTATGAGCCTATTGATTCAGTTAGGGGAATAACTAATAAATCCTCTGGAAAAATGGGTTTGGCGCTTGCAAAAGAAGCATATATTAGAGGTGCCGATTTAACTTTGGTTGTAGCTAATGTAAGTGTTGAAATCCCTTCTGTTTTCAATGTTATTCATGTTGAAACAAGCAGTGAAATGAATGATGTTATTTTAGGTTTGATTTCTGATTTTGACATTTTCATTTCAACAGCGGCAGTTTCTGATTTTGAATTTAAACAGATTGATGATAAAAAAATAGATTCTAGTAGTTCATTGTTTTTAAACTTAAAACCAACAACTAAAATCATTCGTCAGGTTAAAAAGATTAATCCAGATATATTTTTGGTAGGATTTAAAGCGGAATTCAATATCTCAAAAGAGGAGATTATTTCCTGTGCAAGAAAACAGATTGAAGCTGCAGGAACCGATATAGTTATTGCAAACGACATATCTAAAAGCGAATGTCATTTCGGATCAGACAATAATGAAGTCTTAATTGTAGATGATGATGTTTTGACAGTACCTTTGGCATCAAAAAAAGAGATTGCAAAAATCATTTTCGATGTAATTTCTAAAAAGGTATAGTTTCATGTGTCTACTTTAATTATTTATCTATTTTTTAATCAGGTAAGTCATTTATTTTTCGAGTTCGTTGCATAATTTTCATGGTTATAATCAATACTATTAATTTAATTAACTACAAAATCATTATTTCGATACTCTTTTTTTCACCATGATATGAGTTTAGGGGTAAATTTCAAACTTGTTTCTATGATGTCAATTTTGTTGAAATCTGATAATGTAAATTTAATTTTTTAAAATTGATTATAAATTTTGATAAAAATTAATTTCATTGTAATGATGGAACTGATTTAAATTTTCAATATAATTGCAATATCTATGGGGGATATTAAGCTCATTTCAGTAATACTTTTTCAATTAAAATAAGTAAAATCATCTTTTGAAAAAAATCTTCTAAAAAATAGTATTTCAATAAAATAAGTTCATGCCTTTAGGTTTTAGTTAAATGGAGTGATTAATAGAGTGAATCAACCTAAAGGACGCTTCAATGAACTTTTATTTTATTTGCATTAGCATATATAATATTTTATTTTCTAGTATATAAAGGTATCAGAGTAATACTTTTTCGGCTTTTTTGTAGTAATTTTTTATATTTCTCAGATGTATTTTTTAGTCGATTTGCTTATGAAAAATTGTTGAATTTTTTTAAAAATTTTTTTCTACTAACAATGCAATATGGTCTTTTTCGTAAGGTTCTAGTTTTACTTTATCGACAATCTTAAAACCTTTTTCTATCAATTTCTTCTCTTCTTGCTTGAATATCTTTTTAGGTTTTTGTACTACATCAATACTTCTAGCCTTTATAGTTATAAGGCCCATTCCATCTTCTTTCATAAACAAGTTCATATTTTTCATAAACAATTCACTTTGTGTTGGTTGAGCTACATCGCAGTATACTAAGTCTACATTTTCAACTATATTCAAATATCCTTTCGGTTTGGTTGCATCACCTAAAATCGGAGCAATATTAAGTCTTTGTCTTGAAAGTTGAACTAATTTTTTCGCTGTTGTTGGTGAAAATTCAACAGCATATATTCTTCCATCAATTGCAATATCAGAAATATGTGAAACGGTAGTTCCAGTTGATGCACCTAAGTACAGTACTTTTGAAGTGCTTAAAATCTCTAAATTTTCTAATCCATTTAAAAGAGCGGCAGCTAATTTTGAACGTCTAGGATTCCATATTCTATATTCTTCATCTTCTTGGATTAACTCTTCACCATAGACAGATATTCCTGGATTTAAATTTTTAGTAGCTATATTCCCATCCTTAAAATAAACATTCATGCTCTATCTCCTTTTATTTCTTTTTTTTACCTTTTTTGCTCTTTTTTCTGGATTTTGACTTTTCTTCTTTTCGTTTCTTGGTTGTCTTGGTTGGAAACGGATTGTTTTTTTCTATTTCTTCTACTTTGAATTTAAATTCTTCCGCAATGTTTTCATCAAATGTTTTGGTAAACACATCTCTTCTAGCGGCAAGGGATATCATTCCGGCAAGCATTCTTGCAATTTTACCGCGATTCCACCATTTAGCGCCACGAACCTGTGGATGTTGATAAATCAATCCATATTTTGGAGGTCTGTCTCCACTCTTTAAATGCCTGAACAATGCCTTTTCAGCACCCATTATTTGGACAGTACTTGATGGATACATTGCAAGTCTTTTAAGCCCTCCAGCATGTGAAATCAATTTTGCTCCAAGAGATGATCCAACTAATAATCGTAAATTAGGTGCAATATCCTGCATTTTAAAATCGACATAATCTTCAAGATCTTTTCTTGTTTGTTGCATTTCAGAAATGGAATTTGCATAATTATTCATTATTTCCAAATCCTTTGGATTAATGTCGTCATCAATGTCAATAATGTCTGTTGGGAATGCATCAGGTTTTGCTTTTAATATTTCTTCTTTGGTTTTGTTTTGTGAGATTAATTTGATGTAGGTTTCATTATTTTTAATTATGTCCATTTCAGGGAAATATAGTGCATACCATTCTCTGATTCTTTCAATTAGCTTGGAAATGGATTCATCAATTTCGTCAATTGAGTTTATTGCCTGAATCAGGTGCTTATCTTCTGAAGCGGATTCCTTTTTAATCTTATAAATCGCTAAATTTCTGTAGATTTCAGTAATTTCCTGTGAATTCAGTCCAAATTCTTCATAATTGCTTCTTAAGTATTCTCCAGCAGGATTTGGATTTTTAATAGTGATTTTTTCATTGTCATAATCTGATTTTCTTTTATTTGATTCAATAATTATTTCATCATAATCTTTTGAAACCTCTTCAATTATCTCTGTTTCTTCTTTCACGATTTTTTTATCATCAATGTCGGCTAATCGGTTAAGTATTTCAGTTTCAGGAAATAATTTTTCTGAGATTAATTCATTTTCACTGTTAAAAGCTAAAAATCCTTTAACACAATAAGTAATATAGCATTCCATAAGATAAGTTATTCATTTTATTTTTAATAAGTATTTTCAATATTACTTAAATTTTGATTGTTTAGTTTAATTTTCTTTTTTAATACAATTTAACACGTTTAAATAAATTTTAAAGTATTAAAAACTGTTTAATTTATATATTTATCAGTATACTATTAGTATTGTAGGTTTTGGCCACTTAAGCTTAAAATATTTTCATGCAAAAAAATTCGAGGAATTGAAATGAAAGATGATTTAAAAATAATTCTTCATGTAACTTTGGAAATTATTAAAATCATTGTCATGATTTTTAAGTAGGTAATTTCCAAGGCGGTGATTTGTTGTTGAATGCAAAGGAAGGAGTTTTGGTATTTTCTCTCTAGTGGAATCCTCCCTACATCTCCTCAGAGAATATATCGGCAATATTTATATATCTGGTGTGATATATGTTTAGGTAGAGAATTATCTCGAATTTTTGCATGGAATTAATGGGGTTGGAATCATATGATTCTGGCTCTATTCCTTTTAAAACTTTTTTTAAGAAATATTTTTAGATTATCTATTAAACTATTTTTATCATGAAAATTAAACTATTAACTGTATGTCACAAGAGAGTTTAGATGATTTGAGATATGAGCTTGAACTTAAAAATGCCGAAATTGATGAGCTTAATATGGATCTTCAGGAAAAGATTGAAGAAATCAACAAGCTAAAGCTGTATTCCACTAAGTTAAAATATGAAAAGAAGAATTTAGAGGATAAATTGGACACTAAAATTGATTATGATAAAGCTAGAATTAAAGAACTTGATGATTTGTCTGAAAAAATAAAAGAAAAGGAATTAATCATAGAGGATAAGCAAGATCAGGTAAAGTATCTGAGGTCATTGATTGACGATTATAAAGAGCAGTTAAATAAAAACACCGAAAATCTGGAAGTTCAGCTTAGAAAAATCACCAAAACATATGAGGATTTGCTCAAACAGAAGGATGCAATTATCCAAAAGCAGGATGAGGAGATTTCAAATCTCATTAAATCCAAAGAAGAGATTATCAAATCCAATAAAACCAATATAATAAGTCTAAAATTACAGAATGAAAAATATCAGGAAATCATCGATAAATTTACAAAAACTAATTAAACAATTAATTACAAAGTTGATATTATGTTGAAAACTAATGTTTGCGGAGTAGAATTTAGAAATCCATTGATGTTGGCAGCGGGAATTATGGGAAGTAATGCCTCATCGATGAATTGGATTTTAAAATCCGGTGCTGGAGGAGTGGTTTCCAAATCCTTTTCCCTAAATCCTCATCCAGGCTATCCGAATCCGACAACTGTTGCAGTTGAAGGAGGTATATTAAATGCAATCGGGCTTTCAAATCCTGGTGTTGATAATTTCAAAGAGGAATTAAAAAAGATTAATCATGATAATAATGTTATTATAGCTTCAATTTATGGTGCAAATCCTGATGAATTTTCCAAATTGGTTGAAGAGGTTCAGGAATTCGTTGACATGATTGAATTGAATATCTCTTGTCCTCATGCAATGGAAGGATATGGTGCTTCAATCGGTCAGGATTGTAATTTAAGCCATACTATTGTTTCAGCAGCAAAAGACGCTTCTGAAGTGCCTATAATTGCAAAATTGACACCTAATGTAACTGATATTACTGAAATTGCTAAAACCTGTGAGGATGCGGGGGCAGATTGTTTGTCTCTCATCAACACATTGGGTCCGGGAATGAAAATCAACATTGATGTTGCCCGTCCGGTACTGTTCCATAAGTCCGGAGGAATGAGCGGCCGTGCAATTAAGCCGATAGCAATCAGCAATGTCTATTCAGTTTACGAAGCGGTTGATGTTCCATTGATTGGAGTTGGTGGAATTTATGCCTGGGAAGATGTAGTGGAATTTATTTTTGCAGGTGCAAGAGCAGTTCAAATCGGTACAGCAATTATGGACGAAGGTGTTGAAGTATTCGGTAAAATAAATGATGGATTGGAAAAGTTCATGGCTGAAAAAGGATATTCATCAATTGATGAGATGGTTGGACTTGCGCATGAGGAGTTGTAAATATGATTAACGAACCGAAAATTGTTGAGATTACTGAAATTATTGATGAAACTCCCACTATTAAAACTTTCAAATTCAATTGGGATTTTGAAGAGCTTGGAAAACCTAATCCCGGTGAATTTATAATGGTTTGGAACTTTAAAAATGAAAAACCAATGTCAATTGCACAGATTAATGATAATGAACTGGCTATTACTGTTAAAAACATAGGCGAGTTTACTTCACAATTGCATGATTTAAAAATCGGAGATAAAATAGGCATCAGGGGCAGTTACGGTAATGGATTTAACAAGGAGTTTGAAAATAAAAGAATCATAGCTATTGGGGGAGGTGTTGGAATGGCCCCTATTAATTCAATAGCCAGTGATTTAGTTTCAAAAAACGAAGTTGATGTTATTTCAGCCGCACAAACAAAGGATGAATTGTTATATGGTGAGGCTTTAGAAAAACTTGGTGTCAATGTACATTATTGTACTGATGATGGAAGTTTTGGATTTGAAGGATTTGCAACAAATTGCCTTGCCGATTTGCTTGAAGATTCAACCTATGATTATGCATTTGTTTGCGGACCTGAGATAATGATGAAAGGAATCTTTGATATTCTAGAAGATGCTGGCATACCTGGCCAATATTCCCTTGAAAGATATATGAAATGTGCTCTTGGAGTGTGTGGTCAGTGCTGCGTTGATGGTGAAGGTTGGAGAATCTGTGTAGAGGGTCCGGTTTTTGAAAATGATAAGATTTATAAAATTACTGAGTTTGCAAAATACAGAAGAGATGCTTCTGGCGTAAAATATTAATTTAAGGATGATATTATGGAAAAAAACATTGAAGAATACTTAACTCCGCCAATCTTGCTGATTGTTTTCTTATTGGTTGTTTCATTGATGTTCATTTTTCCTGTTTTAAACATGATTCTTTTAGGAGCTATTTTATCTTTTCTAGTTCGCCCGGTAGCCAATAAAATACAATCTAAATTAAAATACTCTTCTGTTTCCATCTTGCTTGCAATGGTAGTCGTTTTAATACCATTGATATTGTTGGTGGCTTACCTTTCATTTGAAGTTACTTCCTTTATCACATCCATGTTTGCAAGCAATTATTATTTGGATGTTGACCATCTTATTTCACTATTGCCTATCAATATTGATTCAGTTAATGCTTCTGTTAATTCTTATATTGATCAAATTGCAAGTTATGTCTTGAATTATACTGTAAAATTCTTAAGCAAATTCATTAATATTACTTTAGACCTATTTATATTAATTTGTTCTGTATTTTACTTCGTTCGTGATGGAGATAAGTGCTTAAGTTTCATTCGCGATTTTGTTCCGGATGACTCAAAAGATTTCTTTGACAAAACTCTGGAATCTGTAAGGGAGGTTTTAAGAAGCATATTTTATGGACACTTCCTGACCTCTGTAATCATCGGTATCTTTGGCATGATTGGGTATTCGCTTTTAGGTTATCCTTATGGTATATTTTTAGGTGTATTGACAGGTATCTTACAGCTGATTCCGATTTTCGGGCCTTGGCCTATTTATTGGGCATTGTTCTTTGTGGATGTTGTTGGAGGAAACTATCCAAGGGCAATCGTTGTTTTACTGTTCGGATTTTTCTTAAGCACAATAGACATGTACATAAGGCCAGCACTATCAAGCCATTATGCTGAAATCCATCCGTTAATTTTATTGATTGGATTCTTGTCAGGTCCTTTAGTATATGGCATCGTTGGTTTTATTGTAGGGCCTCTAATTTTAGGAGTTACCTATACTGTTTTAGACTGCTATAGAAAGGAATATATTCTTGGAGAGGAGTAGATGGAGAGAAGTGTTGTTATTCTGGATATAGATTATGTTACATATGAAGACAAACCTGTCATTCGTTTATTTTCAAAGGATGGAGATAAAAATGTGGTTCTGCTCGATGACACTTTCGAACCGTACCTATATGTAGTGAGTGATGATTTAGACGAATGCATAAATGAAATTCAGGACAATCTTGATGTTGTCAGGGTTGAAAAAGTAATCAAAAAAGATTTCCAAATAGAATCTGAATTTTTAAAAGTAACTTTTAAGCATCCCCAGGAGCTTGCAAAAAACAGGGATGCCCTAAGGGATTTGGAAAATGTCATTCAGATAAGGGAATTTGACATTCCATTTTATAGAAGGTATCTAATGGACAAAGATGTCATTCCGATGACTGAAGTTATAGCTATTGGAGAAGAACTTGACTCATTTTTAAATTTAGATTCATCAAAACAGGATTTAGAGATTATTAAATTATCCGAGCCTTTAAAACGTGTTAAAGAATATCCCCAAAACTTCAGAATAATGAGCTTTGACTTGGAAGTTAGAAATCCTCATGGCATGCCAAATTCAGAAGTGGATGAAATTATCATGATTGGAGTTTCAAGCAATTTTGGAATCAATCAGGTCATATCAACAAAAACAAATTCAAAAGGGGATTTCGTAAATCAGGTAGAATCTGAAAAAGAAATGATTGAAGAATTTGTTAAATTAATTAAGGACAATAATGTCGATATTATTGTTGGATATAACTCAGATAACTTTGATTTCCCATATCTTAAGGATAGAGCTAAAATATTGGGTGTGGATTTGGATATTGGTATGGATGAATCAGATGTTAAGTTTATAAGAAGAGGATATGCAAATGCCGCTTCATTTAAAGGATTGATTCACGTTGATTTATACTTGGTAATGAGAAGATACATGACTCTTGAGAGATATACTCTAGAGAGAGTTTATTATGAATTGTTTGGTGAAGAAAAAATTGATGTTCCCGGAGACAGGATATGGGAATTCTGGGACAATGGTGGAGAGGAGTTAGACAATCTATTTGATTACTCACTTGATGATGTGGTGTCTACTTTAAAAATTGCAGAGCAGACCTTACCACTCAATCTAGAGCTTACCCGTATTATAGGCCAACCTTTATTTGATGTTTCACGTATGGCGACAGGCCAACAGGCAGAATGGTTTTTAGTAAAACAAGCCTATTTTGATGATGAGGTTGTTCCAAACAAGCAAGGATCCAACTTTGCTGACAGGGCTGCTGCCGAAGACAATGAAGGGGGATACGTACGCGAGCCGGAAAAGGGACTTCATGAAAATTTAGTTCAATTCGACTTCAGGAGCCTATATCCTAGTATCATCATTTCTAAAAATATTTCTCCGGACGTTATGGTATTGGGAGATGTGGAAAACGAAGAGGATTATAATATTTCTCCGGAACATGGCTTGAAATTCAAAAAGGAACCTCAAGGATTTATCCCGTCTGTCATTGATAAGATCTTGCAGGAACGTTTTAGAATCAAGCGTGAGATGAAGGCGTCAAATGATGAAACTGAAAAGAAGGCTTTGGACGTACAGCAGCAGGCCATTAAGAGGCTAGCCAATACCATGTATGGAATTTATGGTTTTCCTCGTTTCAGATGGTATTCATTCGAATGTGCAAAGGCCATTACCTCTTGGGGAAGGCAATATATTAAATCATCTATAAAAAAAGCTGAAGAGTATGGTTTTTATACAATATATGCCGATACTGATGGTTTTTATGCCAAATATGTAAAAGAAAAAAAGTAAGAGAAAATTAATTCTCTTTTAAATTTATTTTTTAGTTATTTTTATTGTGGATTTTGCTTTTTTAGCAACACAATATTTATCTGCTGACTTAACGATAACTTTGTGTTTTCCAACTTTCAAGGATTTTACTTTAAGTTTTGCAATTCCTTTTGAATTAGTTTTCACGGTATAGGTTTTATATTTTTTACCGGTGTAAACTTTCATTTTTACTTTAACTCCTTGAACTGCTTTTTTGGTTTTTTTGTTTTTCACATAAACTTTGAACTTTTTGTTTTCTCCTTTTTTAGCAGTTAATTTTTTAGGAGTTATTGTAGCTTTGGTCTTTTTAATGACAAGTTGGGTGGTAATGCTTTTTGCAGTATAATTCTTTTTATCTCCATTTTCAATTACAACTTTATAGGTTCCTGGATTTAAATCAGCTATCAGGTTCAATTTACCTTCACCTCCAGTACGGCCTACATAGTTATAATATCTGTTGGATGAAATAAAGATTTTAACGTTAAGTTTAGCATCATAAATTGGTTGTTTATTTTTGGTATTAGTTACTGTAATGCTAAGAGCATCTCCGGATTTGTAATATGCAGTTACTTTAGGAGCGGATATTTTAGCACTTGCTTTTTTAACTGTAATGGTTTTTGTAACTGAGTTGGATGTGTATCTTGAATCACCGCTTATCACATACATTGAATGTTTTCCAACACTTAAGGGAGCAGAAAACTTGACTTGTCCATTATTATCTGCTTGGAAAGCATAAGTTTGATTTTTATCTTTATCAAACTGGACTACTACAATTGCACCGGCCACACCGGTTCCATTTTTATATGTTACTTTAACAGTTGCGGTAGCTCCGGTATTGTAATAAAGTTTATTGTCAGAACTTGAAACCTTTACTTCGATTGGTTTAATTACAATTTTACCAGTAGTTGATGCCTTATTCATGTTTTTGGTATCATTATTGTTTATAGTAACATCGTAAGTTCCACCAACCAATTGGTTTACAGCAATTTTACTTTGTCCTTTTGAATCAGTTCCGAAGTAATAGTCTTTTTGAGTAGTTTGCGGCATATATAAATGGAGTATGATATTCGGTACAGGTTCACCGTTTTTCGCATTGGTAACTGTTATTGTTACATTTTTATCAGTGCCATAATATTCTTCAAACTTGTCCATTTTAATGTTTATGGTTGCTTTTTTAATGGTTAAATTAGTTGTGACTTTTGTAGTTTTTACCGCACCGTCGGTTGATAAATCAACAAGATGATTTCCAACTTCCAATTGTTTCATTGACAATGAGCTATCTTGATTATTAAATTCGTATAATTTAACAGTTTGGAATGTTGCAATACCTTTTTCATCAGTAGTGGTACTGTGTCCAGCCCTGATATTTCCTGTTGTGGTCAATGATAATTTTTGACCGGAAATGATAACATTTGCATCATCAGTATCAACTAATTTAAAAGTGAAATTACCGTTCTGATATTCAGCAACAGTATTGATTATTTCAATTTTAGCATTGAAAATCCTGTTTAAAGTGATGTTTTTAGATATTTTTTCACCATTATCATTGTAAACAAGGGTTACAGTTGATGATGAAATGGTATCTGGCAAGGTATACTTGAATGTCACTTTTCCATTTTTATAACTTATTCCAGTAAGGCTGGTACTCACGGTAAGATTATTTTGTGTATAGCTAATGCTACCTGAAAATTTACTGGTGACATTTTTATTTTCCACACCATCTGTAATGTTAAGCGGAATTTCAACATTTTTTGTACTGTTGACATTAACAGAATCTGCTGATTTAATGGTATTATTTCCATAAATGGATAAAATTACTTTAGCTGTTGAATTCTTGTAAATCTCGTTTCCTAAATAGTTAATAATTAAATTATGATTACCAGTATTTAATTTATCTGTAATTGTTATTTTTGAATTGCCATAACTAAATTTAATTGTCTTATTTCCTTCTGCAACAGTTAAATTCTTTGCAGTTATAGTTATTGGGTTAGATTCATTATCGTTTACAGTAACATTGATGTTTTTTGTTTCTGTGTCTTTTACTTTTACATCTTCAGAAACAATTTTTGTAGTTATTTTATCTTGTGTTGCATCACTGCCGTCTTCTGCAAGGATAATGTCTGTTCCATCGTCTGCTAGTCCAATGTCAGAGTCTGCAGCGATATCTTCACTTGCACAAACGGATCCAACACTTACCAATAGTATTGCGATTGCTATTAGTAAAATATAAGAGTTTTTAAGTTTCATAACTTTTTATCCTCCTTTTAATGAAAATCTTATTTGGTTGAAAGGTAGTTTAAGATTTTCGGTGTTAAAATTTTAGATTGTTATAACATTTATAGTTTTATTTAT
>NZ_JAZNAN010000093.1:0-2571 GCF_045586545.1 Methanobrevibacter sp. | reverse complement strand
TCTAAGAGTTTGTTCCATGTAAATCTGGAATTGCCTATATTCTGGTTAATTTTAATCTTCATATCTTCATCAGGATACAATCTAACCTTCAAACCCTGATTAACACCTTTCATAATACATTCAACTCCATAAATATTTAATGCATATATAATAATTATAAATAATTATAATATATAATGAAAATGAGAGAGAGAATTTGAAAAGTATTCCCAATGCCCCTTTTGTGAAATTCATCCCCAACCTTAAAGAGGTCGGGGTATTCTTTCACTATTAAGATAAAATTAAGTTAGTTTATTTTTCCTTTTCTTCTTTGGTTTTGATGGTTTCCAATACGTCTTTGCCTGTATCGGTTAATCGGTATAATCTTCCTTTACGAGCTTCTTCATTTATACATTCAACAATGTCTTTACTTTTTAATTCACTTAGAACTTTTGAAATATGGTTAGTTCTAATTCCACTGTCTTTTGCGATGTTAGTTGGTATTTTAACTTCATCTCCAATTGATTTTACTGTCTTTTCACGATATTTAGAAATCTGGACGTAAGAAGTTAATTTCAAAAGCTCATCGTTTTCTTTTGACATAGAAAGTTATATATTATTTATACTATAAAATATTTTATAACAAGTTATATGATAGTTATAATTAAGTTGCTCACGGTTTAAATTTTTATAGGGATAGTTAAATTATTATATGTCTTATTTAAAAAATTTTAATTGATTTAAGGAATTTGTTTGATAATATGAGATGCAGTAAATGTGGTTTTGAAAATAATGATAAGGCAAAGTTTTGCACGAAGTGCGGAAATTCTTTGAATGATGTGGTAGTTGAGAGTTCTGGTTCAAACAATACAAAATATATTATAATTGCCTTATTGGCGGTTATTGTTATTTTGGCAGGAACAATTGGGTTTTTAGCATTAAACGGAACCTTTGACAACACACAAAGTGATGATAATTCCCAACAGGCTGCTGATTCCCAACCGGAAAGCAGTGTTGAATCAAGCGAAGAGGCACCGGCTCAATCTAGTTCATCCTCACAGGTTTCAACTTCTTCTGTTTCAAGTCAATCTAAGTCTTGGGTGTCTATTGGAAAATATTCCGGTTCAGGTTCTGGATCTGAAACCATCAGTGTCCCTGATGGAGACATAATGGTTAAGCTTTCAGCATATCCTATCAAGAATTATGCAACCAATCATTTGTATGTTTCTGGTTCCAATGGTGCATCTGGAGGTGTCGATTGGGGGTCAAAAAGTGCTGTCGAAACAAGATCAGACTCTTTTACATATTCCTCATCTTCATATGAGACATTCACCATAGATTACTATGAAACAGTAAATTGGGAAGTTGAATTTTTCAGATATCAATAGTGATTTAAACAATCACTTTTTTTCTTTTTTTAGATAAATTATTTAATAGATAAAATTATAAACTACTATTATGTTTTTTGATTTGAATATTAAGGGAAGCAGCTTGGAAAATAATGTAGAAATGGCTAAGCAGGCTTCAGAATATGGCTGGAACCATATTAACTTTTCATATAATCAGAATGATTTTGCCGATGCTTTAAGCATTAAAAAGGATTTGGAAAATCGTCTTGATGATATTGATTTTGATTATACATTGGAAATCAAATCAACAAACATAAATGAAATTAATAAGGCTGTCAATAAATTCAGAAGTAAGGCCTCATGCATCAGCGTTATCGGTGGAGATTTGAAGGTTAATCGCGCATGTGTGGAAAATATAAGAGTGGATGTATTGTCAAGACCTTACCTTAAAAGATTTGACAGTTGTTTAAATCATGTATTGGCCAAGGAAGCTGTGAGAAACAATGTGGCTATTGAATTGTGCTTTAAGGATGTTTTAAGAAGCTATTTGTCTCATAGGGCTAAAATCATTTCAAATTTTAGAGATATCTATACGTTATATAGAAAATTTGATTTTCCTTTAATCTTATCTTCCAGAGCCGAATCTGTTTTTGATATCAGAACCACACATGATTTCATTGCTTTTTTTGAAGAAACTGGTTTGACTTTAGAAGAAATCAACAAATCATTTGCCTCTTCAAAAGATATTTTGGAATTCAATAAGAATAGGGATAAAATGATTTTTTCAGGTGTCAGGAGGGTGGATGATGAAGCTTAAGGTATTGCCTCCTACTCTTAGGAAAAACAACAGATATCTGACTATTGATATTAAAATTGAAGAGGAAATTACTAAAGATGATTTGGTAGGAATTATATGGGATGCATGCATTCGATTTCAAGGTGAAATAAATACTTCCAACTTTAATCTGTGGGTCATGAAGTTTTATGAAACTGGAAAAACCGAAGATTATTATTCCTATAAGGCAATTGTCAGATGTCAAAGGGGTTTTGTCAGGCAGGTGAGGTCATCTCTTGCCCTTGTAAATAACTATAATCACAAGAGGGTGGCCATTACAACAATAGGTTTGTCAGGCACTATCAAGGCTTCTCAGAAATACATTTAATTACTTTTTGTTATTTTAAAATAGAAAACTTTATAAATAATATATTAATATAAATATCAATTGGATTTATGGAAAAAAAG
>NZ_JAZNAN010000092.1:0-4734 GCF_045586545.1 Methanobrevibacter sp. | reverse complement strand
TTCCCATGATACACCACATCCGTACCATTGCCCAGATTGAAATAAACGATGTTGATGCTATAAATCTTGCGGATGTTTTCATAGCCCTCTCCTCGGTTGATGTATTCGGTTACCAACTTGGATGTACCGAACAACATACGTTGGAAATAAGCATATTCATTATTGTTTTGTATCTCAATGATAAACAGCTCTCCCTTGTCATTCTCCGCCAGAATGTCCACACGGTTAGCCTTGTCGAACTCACTTTCCTGATTACTCTCGTTTTCAAGAAGTTTCTGTATTTTCATTTCCTGACCCAAAAGAGTGGTCATCAATCCTTCCAAGACGGCATAATTGGCCTTGTCTCGAAGCAGGCGTTTCATCGCCCAATCAAATCGAATGTAATTATTCATCTGTATATCTCTTATTAGTTATTTTTGCAAAGAAACAAAGTTTATTCGACTTTTCCTAATGGATTGTCGTTTTATCGCACTGAAAAAAGTTCAGAATCACCCTTCACACCATTCACGGGTTCACAAAATAATCTATTTTGTTCTTGTTTTAGTGTTACAGATTAGGATTTCCGCAAAATAAATTGTTTCTTTGCTAAAATATTAAAACGAGAATTTTATGAATACAAATTTAAATGTGAATATCAGTCTTCCTCAGTCGGAATTTACGATTTTGAAGAAATTAGCAAAGGCTTTAGGTTGGAACTTGTTTGTTCAAGAGAAGCCTGAAGAATTGAGTGTCTCACAGAGGAAAGAACTGGTAGATAAATTATATGGTTGTGTACAGCTTCCTGAAGACTTCGACTATAAGAAAGAATTGGAACTTGCTATAAAAAATAAATACGAATGATGAAAAGACGGATTTTTTTAGATACAAATATCATTATAGATTACTTGTCAAATCGCATTCCTTTTGGAGAAGCTGCAAAACAAGTTTTTACCATTTCACCGAGAAACAATCAGTTGTGTATATCAGTATTGTCCTTTACTTAGAAATTCAAAAGATTTTGTTCATTCAACCATACCTGTATATACACCAACAGAGTTTTTACAAATACCCTATTGGATGGAAGATTCCGATAATATGATTTTGAATGAACCTGAAATGGTATATCGAAAGAAAAGAAGTGAATTGTAAGCATCCGAATAACTGCAGCAACTGCTACCACACAAATGGAATAACTTTTACTATAATAACAGTAATGGCTGCACTTTTTAGGGTGCAGCCATTGGGAATTATTCTCCTTCAGATGAAGCATTCTCATTTTGTACTTTAAATTCTCCTGTATATTGCACCTTGTCAAATCCTTCTTTGACATCTAAATACAATTCCTGGGTTTCTCCATTGGTATTGGTATTGTTAAACGTAATAGTTCCCTCACCTTCCAGACTATCTACATAAAAACGAATAATACCGTCATTAACCTGATTGTTCACATCAAAAGTAACATCATTTTTCACATTCCATGCTGATATTCCCACCAAACCTGTCGTTGCCAACTGATGCTGAATGTAATTCACAGTTGCTTCAAACCAACCATTACCGCTTATGTTACTATAATTATACGCTAGTTTATCTTCTTCCTTTATTTCAAATATCATTGTCTCCTTATAAGTACCTTCTTTAAACAAGGAACCATTGACAACTGTACCGCCTTCAATGGATATACCAGATTTAAATGTATTATCATCCTGATGATTGTGAGTAAAACTAATGTCACCTGTGATATTACTGCTTTCCAAACTTCCTTTAACCCATTTACTTTCCGCTTCCAACTTAAACACCTGTCCCGCATTTATTGTCGATTCTTGGAAATATAAAAAACCATCCTTTACATGTACTGCATTTTTAATAGCCCTTGATTCCACAGTCACGGAATTTAAAGTCAAATAAGTATTCTCAATAGAAGTGGTGCCAATATGTTCAATCATATATCTTAGAGTATCAGCTTTTTTAAGTTCAGGCCCATATATAGTAGCATTTCGAATAGTTAAATTAGCTGTAGAACTAATAGCCGCTGTGGCATCTGGATGATTCGCAAATATATTCTCGTCTATAAAGAGTATACGTCCACCCAAATCAATAGCATAATTTTCGGTAAGTTCTATCGGTGCAGTCAATATAATGTTTGTCCTATTGTCTGGATCTTCCAAAATAGCTTGTAGACCAACCAAATCCGTTACTGGAGTACCTTCGGCTACATGGTCTCCGCCTTCAGGCTTATCACCGCCTTCTTCCACATATACACCAATATTTTCCCAACCAATATAACCTGCACCAACTTGTGCACCATTATTGAATACATATTCAGGCAAATTCAGGCTTGCATTTGATGAGGCTCCCTTTACCAAATTACCATTGATAGTACCACCTTCAAATATCAACATGGCATTCAATGTTTTATGAGTACTTTCGATATAAATGTCTCCATTAACAGTTCCGTAAATACGTGAATAATAACGTGGTCCACTTTGATTCGCCACATAATGAATGGCATTGCCTGAAGTAGTGATTTTACTAGAACTTCCTGTCATTAACAAATCATCATCCATAAAAACAGCATTCGCAATACCTGTTCCTGTTGATAAAGATACATTCGTCAAAAGCAATTGTTTATGTGCACCTCCTGACATTGATATATAATAATCATGTAAATCCGAAGTCTTACCACCGGTTAAATTACCATTTCTCAAAATTAGAGCTTCCGAACAAGTGATTACTGCATTTTTTCCTTTGTTGTCAGTATAACCAACTGAAAGAGTCTTTCCGTTTAGATCAATTTCTGTTTGAGCTATAATAGCCAAAGGTTCGTCCAATACAATGTTATCACCAAACTTAATATTTGGTTCTGCATCTTCCAAAGCAGCTTTCAATTCTTTGAAATCTGAAACAGTTGTCTGTTCAGGAGTTACTGATGGTTTGTTATTGTCAATCACATTGATTTTATCCTTACCAAACACCGCATTGACTTCACCACCTTTTTCAATGGTTACTACTGTTTCTTTATCATCATTATCATCAGCACGTTTAATCTCACCAACTTTACCAAATACTTGAACATTACCTTGCTTGATAATCAACGTTTCAATTTCCACGTCTTTTTCTACAACAAGAGTACTTGGAGCAGTTGCAACAGTCATTTCTTTAATAAACAATACATTACCATCATCCGATTTTACGGTTACGGTTGTGTTCGGCATATCAATTATAACCCGTTGTTCAACTTGTTCTTGCGTTGCATTAGAAGGAAGAATCACGGTCATTTCTTCAATTTGGCTAGCAGTAGCTGTAGTAGAATTATCACCACCTGCATCAGGGGCACTACTTTCTGTAGAAGTAGAAGTAATAGTGATAACAGCATCGTTACTCTTAATTTCTTCGATAGCTACAATCGCTTCCTTCTTATTATCAGAAAGTTGAATTGGCATTTCAATAGTCACATTCTTTACTTCTTCTGGTACTGAAGGAATATTTACTGCATTTTCTTTTGTATTAATTTCAACGGTTACATCTGCTGAAGTGCTTGGAACTACCTTATCATGAACTTTACTAACAGAACCATTAGCATCCACCGCAACTTTGGCATCAGCATAGAGCGGTTTACCAATCGTAGCATCCTTTAAACTAACTGGCGAATTAGTAATGGGTTCTAAAATTTGACTATCGTCAGATTGCATATAAAAATGAATGTTTTCTTTTGTCGCATTGCTCTTCAAATCGTATGGAATATACAATTTTCCTTCAATGAATTCAGCATCAGTCAAATTGATGAATTTATCAGTCTTTGATGTATATTTTAAAGAAACATTTCCTTCCGCATCCACTTTTACAACACCATTTTCATCTTTTTCGATTTCTGCCGTTGCTGCCAATGGGATTAAGTTGTCAGTAGCAGTACCTGCAAAAAGTTTAAAGTTAGCAGTAGTTTCATTTCCTTCTTCATAATCCAAATTCTCTACTACCATCATACCACAGGTATTATCAAATGCAACATTCTTATTTGCACTAATGGTACCGACCATCGGAGTTCTGATTTCTCTACCGGTAAGTGTACTCAAATCTACTTTTCCACCATCAGGAACCGGATAAATAGAATAATAGAGGTCTGCTGGGTCACCAAATACAAAACCGGTAAATGTACCTGTAGGTTTACCTGGCTCACTAGTCAATGTCAATGTACCAGTTACTCTACCATCCTTACTACTTACATAGATTCTGTCTCCCTTTGTCCAATACATCGGCAAAATTTTCTTGCCATTTTCATTGATATAAGGGTTACCCAAATGAGTACGACTCTGTACACCCTTACTAGCAGTCAAAGTAAACTGCTGACCTTGTTGTGAACCACCTTCGTCCACCAATTTTTCACTTTGGCAACCTACCAAAGCAAGGAGAGACGCTAAAATTACCCCCCCCCAATTTAAATTTTCTTAACATAATTAAGATGCTTTAGCTGTTATAGTTATTAATTATTTACAATATACACATTAATATATAGAATTCGTACAAAATTAGGCATTTATATCTTAAAAAAGAAAAGAAATCTTAAAAAACTTACTAGAATAATTCCACGAACATGGAAGCATACACCGAAAATTAAAGCAGAGAAAACGCATGAATGCTAAGTTTTTATTTTTCAGCGGTATTCGTTTGTTCAATAAAATTATTTCAGCTGTTTTTAGAAGAATTTGTTAGAATCAGTCTAAGTGAACATTTTTTAATTAATCGTTACAGAACAACAAG
>NZ_JAZNAN010000091.1:0-2000 GCF_045586545.1 Methanobrevibacter sp. | reverse complement strand
TTATCTGATTGACTAATAATTATAAAGATAATATATCGATACATTTAAATATATCAATATAATATTATTATACATGACAGTTGAAAATAGTGATGAATGTTGTGAGATAACCTATTCTGTTGAAGATTTAATTAAAACATTGCCTTCAGATGAAACTTTAGAAAACCATGCGGCAATATTAAAGTCTTTGGCTGATCCGACAAGATTAAAAATAATATACTTATTGAAAAATGGTGAATTGTGTGTTTGTCAGATATTGGAAGTTATTGATAAATCCCAATCAACGGTTTCTCATCATTTGAACATGATGAAAAAAGAAGGAGTGTTGTCTGCACGAAAACAGGGAAAATGGATTTATTATAAACTGGCCAATGAAGAAATTATACAAAGTCTTGAAAAACTATTATGAGGCTGATAACATGGTCGAAAAGATTGCTTTAGCTTCCTGCAATGGAATGAGTGCTAATGGATTGGTATCTCGCGTAGCAGTTGGGGATTGTAAAAAGGAAAACGATAATATAATATCAATTTGCATGGGTTCCACATCCGCTGACATTGAAGGATTAAACGATGATATGCTAAAAAAATATCCAATCATTGCAATCAACGGTTGCGATAACGGATGTGTGAATAAAATTCTTAATAACAAGGGAATCAACGTTTCTAAAACTGTTGGTGTTGGAGATGTTTTAAAAAAGCATAAAATTTTTTCCACTGACCCTTTCAGATTGGACGACAATGGAGAAAAATGTGTTGAGATTATTAAAAATAAGATCAACTATGAGTTAAAAAATATTTAGAGGAATGAATATGGATTATTTTGATTATAAAGTTTGGGAAAATTGGGCGAATAATAATTATGATGAATTCAAATCCCTTAAAGATGGTGCTAAAATAGCTATGTTATTGCCGGATACGGATAATCTTATAGTTCTTAAAAAAGGGGATACAATCTCTGTTGTTATTGATGATAGGAATACATTTGAGTTCCCATTTGCACAAATAGCTTTTAAATTTGGTGAAAATACTATAGAAAGCGTTTTGAATGATTCTACATTTAAAACATTTAAAAATCTTACTTTAGCGGATGATATTGGTATTTTATCCTTTGTTGATGAGGCCACATTGAACAGATTTGATTATAGAAATTTTTTAAAGAAGTTCGGTTTTCAAATAGGCTCTGGTTGTAGCTGTGGGTGTTGTTAAATGGCAGATAATTGGAACTTTGATGGTTTGATTCAGAACGTATTGGTTAAATCCAGTAATAATTCTTGTTGCGGGGATATTTCATTTCCAAACACATCAAAAATTGAAAATCCTATAAATCCAATAAATTCTGTTACAAAAGAATTTTTAGAGGATTTTGAAGTGTATTTGAAACAGTTGGGTGTTGTGGAAATAGCTTATGTTGAGGGCATCAAAGATTATTTCTTGCATGGTTTAGATTTTGATTTCAACTCAGCCATTCTATTTTCTTATGAGATTAGCCAATGCATTCATGATGCCGGCGCAGGCATTAAAGCTCAAGAATATAATGATGAGTTATATCGGGATTTTGGAAATTTAACATATAAGATTTCAGATTACCTGAGACTAAGGGGATTTGAAACATTAGTTGCCCATCCTCGTGAAGAAACAATAGATTTTTCACATTTGGCTCAAAAAGCAGGAATGGGGGGCATTGGAAAAAGTGGTTTGCTGATCAGTCCTAATAAAGGCCCCAATCAAAAAATATCGGCCATATTAGTCAATATTAAAAACTTGCCTAAAACCAAAATTAATCCTTATGAATGGATTCCGGATTATTGCAATTATTGTAACTCCTGTGTTAGAGCATGTCCAAATGATGCTTTAGTTTTGGATAAAAAAACTAAAACTGTGAGTTTTATTGAAGATGTATGTATTGGATGTAGTGAAGGCTGCACTGAATGTATAAAAGCATGTCCATTTTATAATAAAGGATATGAGGTTGTTTTTGACAAATATAAAAAAATTAAAAT
>NZ_JAZNAN010000090.1:0-29185 GCF_045586545.1 Methanobrevibacter sp. | reverse complement strand
TACTTATATTTTCATATCAATAGTAAATTAATATCAATCTAAACATTATTATATATCATAAAATATAAATAAAAACATCACATGAAATTTAAGGAGGTGAAAAAATCAACGCTAAAATAATCTCATTAATAACATCAATTGTAATTATTCTACTTTGTGTAACCTCCGTAAGCGCAACAGACACCACCAATCAAACTTTGGAAATTGATAATTCTGCAAACACATACACTGAAATCTCACAGGATTTAGAAACTGAAATTGAGAATGCAGATAATGGAGATGAAGTTTTAATTGACCCTGAAACATATCAGATACATAACATTAAACTTACCAAAAATATCACCATTCAAGGAAAAGGAGACCCTAGAGACGTGATAATTGATGGTGAGGAAAAATCAAGTATTTTTTTAATCAGAAGTCCAGATGTCTACGTTACTTTTAAAAATATCACCTTTATTAATGGTTTAACAGATGATTTTGGAGGAGCAATCTCTATTGAAACCGGCCATGTTACTGTAGACAATTGCATTTTCATTAACAATACTGCATTGAAAAACACAAATGCGGGAGGAATCTCAAATTATGGGACTAAAGATAACAGAGGATATCTTCTCCTGACAAATTCATTGTTTATTAACAACCATGCAGATCACGATGGCGGTGCAGTAACAACCTGCTATGCAGATTCATATATCAGCAACTGTGTTTTCATCAATAATTCTGCTCGCCGTGACGGTGGAGCGATACGTGTCAGCCTATATGGATATGGGCTGGTCGAAGATTGCATATTCATGTTCAATCATGCTGATGAATGGGGAGGAGCATACTACAGTTGGTCTGGTGAGTCCGACATTAGACGATGTATCTTTTTAAATAATACCGGTGGAACTAATGGTGGAGCAGTGATGGTTTCTGGAAATATCAACATTCAAGAGTCTATTATTGCAAACAATACTGGTGAGGAAACCGGAGGCTCATTTTACATTCAACAACCGATGTATAATAAAAAAACTGTTATCAATATCCATGATAACCTGATTACGGACAATAACTCACCGTTAGGAAAAGAAGTTTACATTAGTTGGAAAGATACTGAAAATTTATACACCCAATTCGATAATAACGATTGGGGCAATGAAGACCCTAATGATTCATCAGTAAATGACCCGGATAACGTTACACCAAGAATTAAAGTGTCAAAGACCACTAAAACTAATTTGTTTGAAAAATTAAATGTTGATTTGTTAGATAAGTATTCTGATTTAGTTAAAGATTATTTCCCAGACGATTCACTCGAAAATCTTAAAAGTCAATTTACAAAACCTAAAAAAGACAATCAGCAAGAAAATAGCAATAATAACATTTTAGATGATTCAAGAAATTCAAAAGATAATGAAATAAAAAGTAATAATGTTACATCAACTTCAAATGTTAATTCAAAGTTGAATCCTCTTTCAAATTTCCAAATACCCATTGGAAATTCAACTTCACATGGAGAAGACAAAAAAGCCTATGAGATAAATAAAACCAATAACTCCATAGCAAAACAAGCTAATGTAGATATTAAATACATTGTTGGTGCAATGATTATTGCATTTATTTTATTATTAATTGGATATAAAAGAAATTTAAAAGAAGAATGAATAGTTAAAAACTATTCACTTATTAATTTTTTTATTCAAGTCCCGTGCGACTAAATAGTAATATATATAAAAACCACACCATGAAATAGCTGCAAATATACAAGCTATAATAATCCATTCGATTATAATGCCTATTCCCAAGTTAATTGGCATCCATTGAAGATAAATTGCAACTATAAATAAAATCACCATTCCGATACCCATCTGGAAAGCAATTTGAAGTGGAAATGCAATATCATCCCTTTCATAAATCAATCCTGTCAATGAGAATCCCCAGCCAACAACAATTGAACCTAAAAATGCATTAATCATAGTTGTTCCGGAAAAATGAACATTTTGAGGACCTTGCTGTATAGATATCAAAACCATGATAAACATGACTATAAAACAACCGACAAAAGCACCCATCGCCAATCTTTTAATAATTTCCGTTTTCATATTCCCACCTATAAATCCAAAGCTTGCTTGAAATCAGGCAAATATTTCCTTGAGATATTGTCCTTCAAACCATTTTTAAGCTGTATAAACATCATTCCCTTAAGTGAAGGAGCCACTCTTTCAATCTTTTTCAAATTGACGATAGTTGTTTTGGAAATTCTTACAAAATCACTTCCTAAAGACTCCTCAACCTGATACAATGCTTTTTTGATTTGATACTCCCCGTTTTCGGTATACACTTTCACTTGTTTGTCTTCAACTCTAAACATATAGACATCACTGAATTCAAGAAGTGCAATGTCTGATCCTTTCTTAACGGCCAACATTTCACTGGATTCTTCACTTTCCAGAATTGACATCACCTTTGTGATATTGTCTGTCAATTCATTGGTGTGAATGTCAGCATATGGCTCTTCAATATCCCTTGAAACAAATAAATTTACCTTCATGATTTATTTCCTTAATTTTTCCATTTCTTCCTGTATTTTCTGCTCTCTGTATGAATCTGTGTCAAATTTATCATTGAATACGAATGCTTTTAAAAAGTCAACGAACACTCCAATTCCCCAGAAGAATACCGGGAACAATACCCACCAGAAATGTGGAGTAAATATTGCATTGATTACAGCTAAAAATGCATTAACGATAATGTAAACTTTGAAATTCTTATAAAATTTAATTTTTGCATCTGCACGTTCTTCAGCTAACTTGCGTAAATTATCACTCATCTAATCACCCATTTTTGATAGTTCTTTTTGAATCATTTCTTCACGGTAACTATTAAGAGAATATGCTTTAAAAAAATCATCTAAAACACCAATTCCCCAGAAAAACATTACAAATGCTAGTAACCAAAAGCTTTGTAAGAATACAAAACAGATAATTGCTATTATAGTATTTACAATCAAATATTTATATAGATTTTCTTGAAATTTTATTTTTGCATCAACTCTTTTTTCAGCCTGTTCTCTCAAATTCATTTTATCACCATTCGATAATATAACTTGGTAAAAGTCTATATAAATGGCTATTTGGCGATGTGTCTAAGATGCAAAAAATAGTTAGTGAAATGCAAAAAATAAGAATTGAAAATAGTAGCTACAATATAGCTACTAAGAAATATAAAATTGCAATTACTGCAGGAACTGTTAAGTTATCAATTCCTCCATAACTGAAAGCTTCACATAATGTTGCAACAGCAGAAATGGCAATGACATTAACAATGTTGAATTCCGGCATTGTGCAACCAATTGAAGCGAAAACCATCCAAACAAATACACTCATTACAGAGGTGATAACAAACATTGTGAGTGATCCTTCAAGAGATTTTTGACCTCCGAATACTGTGTATTTGACTTTACCGAATTTTTGACCGATTAAAGCTGCAAATCCATCACCATAAACCATAGGCACAATAGCTAATGCTACAATCCAAATGTAGAATTTAGGATCGTTTGCAGGAGCAATCATGGTGAATATTGCAATCAATATAGTCCAAATCAATGCATAGAAGAATAATCCTAATGCATGTCCTGATTCGGTGACGCTGTTTTCGATTTTAATCGGTGAATATTCAGTCAAGAAGAACAGCGCAATTGTGATAGGCAATGTTAAGAACCATACCATAACCCAGGGATCGGAGAAAAACGGCATGGCAAATATCATGTTACCTACCATAATGTGTAAAAATTTACGTGAAACTTCAGGTCTTGTCTTTAAAACCATTTCAGCTACCACAAAAATGACAGCTACATAAACATATACAATAATTAATGCGAGGATGTCAGTGAATATCATTATTTATCATACTCCCCATATTCACAGCCAGCATTTTCCATCTTTACATGATCAATCAATGTTCCGTCTTTCTTGTATAGTTTGATTTCACCCCAACCGTTTCCACCATTCCATAAACGGTTGTGTCTTTTTTGGCCATCGGGAGCTTCGTAATTAATGAACATCATTTCGTCACGTTTACAATAAAGTACCATTTCCATTCTGGAGTTTCTATTACTTGCATTTACATGCCAGGTGTGTACATCTTCACCCTCTTCAAAGTCAAAGTCAATTTTTACCATGTTCCAGAACCTTGCGAAGTTGTATTCATACATAGTGCCTTCATAGTAAAAACCAATTAATAATTTACGTGGGATTGAGATTCCAAATGCTTTTGGTTTTCCACCACCTGCTTCAAATGCAGAGTTGTTTAATTTTTTACCAGTGATCAGACTTGTTAAGTTACAGGATGAAATCCAAAGCCAAGGTGAGGTAAAGTCTCCTCCCCAGTTTTTATCGGCATATCCATAAGATTTTTCAGGAATAACTTCATATTCTTCACCATCTAGCCAGATGGTTCCGCTATATTGAGTCTTAATTCCTTCTGCATGCCAAAACATTTCAAATGAATTTAATTTTCTAAATAATGAATTTGCACCATAACCCACATTAAAAGTGATTTGCTTATCAATGTCCAAATCCCACATCATGTCTCCAGCATCACACATGTATTCTGGATGTTCACGAGCTTCTTCTTCGCTTACTCTTGAATATCCGCTCATGTGAGTTTCTGTTAAACTGCAGTCTCCAACTCTAATATTTAATTCATCATCAGGGCATTCGAAATATTTCATTGAGTAAAAATTATGAATTTGTTTTGGATTTTTACCCCATGTTCCAGCTTTAACCATACAATATGATGGTCTTTTACCTGCAGCTTTATTTTCAGGAAGTTGTCCTAAAGTAGGTTCTTCTTCAGCTAATGCCGGATTACATACAAAATATTCAATAAAAAAAGGTTTAGGTTCTCCGGTTTTTTTGTTATATGCGGTTAAGGAATGCCACCACCAATCATAACCTTTCTTGGCAAGTGGTCCTTTGAGCATAAAATAATCTCTCTTCAAATCACTTTTGTTCATAAAAATCCTCCAAAGGTAAGATATGAATAGATTTGTTTTAAATATAATAAAAAGCTTATGTTAAAAATTAGAAAAAAAGAAGAAAAATAGATGAATTTTACATTTTTGATTTCATTTCTTTAATATCTTCACGATAGTAAAGACCAATTGTCAATATAATTAACAAGATTATAAATGAAATTCCAGTTACTTTGAAAAATTCATCGTCATCTATGATAATTTGTTTTACTACGGATTGGGAACCTGGATCTGCACTGGATTGGCCTGCATCAGAAGCACTTGCCTGTGAGGTAGTTTGTGCACTTTCCGGTTGTGAAACCTGATTTACAGGATTGTTTGCATTCTTACTTGGATCATTGTTTTGACTATGGGTGCCATTTCCGGTATTGTCTCTGCTTCCCTGTTGGGAGTTTCCATTTCCTTGGTTGTTGTCTCCACCATTGCCTTCACCAGTTCCTGCACCATTTCCAGTTCCTAAATCTCCATAAAGTTGATAACTTGGAATTGTAGGATATGAAAATGTTTGAGCCTGACCGTTTACCGGCTGTACGGACTTGGAATTTGAATCGTAAATATTATCCCTGTTTGATAAATCGACTGTTGCTCTAACCAAATCCCCATCATTGGCATCGGCAGTGAATACTCCTGCCCCCCCAGTAATATCCACACTAATTGTTTTTCCATTATTGGTTTTATATGTTAATGTCCTATCCGGTAGCAAACTGGCAATGTTTCCGTCAGAATCTGTAAATGTTGCCTGGAACAGATTATCGCCAATTTGGGTTACTTTAAATTTTATTTTGCCTGAATTGATTTTAGGGCATAATAAATTCAAATCACCATACCAGTTATCGCCAACATCCAATTGAACTCCATTTTCCTGATAATAAGTTTCTTTTGCTTCCATGTCCTTATAATCATTGCCTACAACAGCATTGTAGTTGATAGTCTGATTTTTAGGTTTGACATAGTCATCGAAAAACTTAACACCGATACCATTTTCAGAAATAATGTTTGATTGAATAGTATTGCTTCCAACATGAGCCATGGAAATACCATTTTCATAATTAGATTCTATGCTGTTGGCTTTGATATTGACATTGTCTCCAGCATAAAACATCAAGATACCATCATTCTTGCTTTTAGTGATAGTATTTTTATTGATATGAATATCAGAAGGACCCAATTTATAATCAACACCATTAATCTTTTTAGCCAAATAAATGGCATTATTATTTTTAGATAGAGTATTGCCATGAATATAAATATTATTTGACTTAGCTAACTCAATACCGTTTAGACCATTACTGTTAATATTGTTATTGAAAATATATGCATAGCTTGATTCTGCAATACTTATTCCACTTTTGGAGTTTTTGACAATATCATTTTTAGTAATGTTCAAGTATTTGGTATTTAATCCGACAATAGCATTTCCCTTAGTGGTGATTTCATTATTATTAATAGTTACATAATCCGCACCATTAACATTAATTCCATCTCCATTTCCTTGAATATTAAATCCTTTTATGGAAGTCAAAGAAGCGCCATTGCCTTTAATTGTAATTACAGGATTTGTGGAACTGGATTTTAAAGTAGTGCCCACATTGCTTAGCAAAGATACGCTTTTTGTAATTACCAAATTAATGTCAGAATAACTCTTTCCTTTAAATAGAATAACATTATTGACTTTGGCATTGTCAATGATACTTTGAATTTCGGCATTGCTCAAACCACTATCAACAACACGAGTATTATCAATTGTAACGTTGGTTGTAAGAGATGCTGCCTTATATTTTGAGTCTCCCGCAAATTTAGTAACGATTTTATATGTGCCATCGGCCAATCTTAGCTGAAGAGAAGCAATCCCCTTGGAATTTGTATTTTTACTGTAAGTTTTTCCATTAACTTTAAATGTTACTTTAGCATTCTTTATAGTATTATTGTCGTCATCAGACAACATCACTTTAAAATAATCGCCAACAACATCAAAAGTGGTATCGCTTTCAACATCCAAATGTGTACTTACTTTGGGAGAGGCTTTTAAAAGACTACTGTTTGAAGTTTCAAGAATTTGAGAGTCAACCGTATCAATTTGAAGAGTATCATCTGTAGAATTGTCAATTTCCTGTGCAACACTAAAATTTAGTGTAAATAACACAAATACTAATAGTATAATCATAAATCCCTTTTTATTCATATTTCACCTCCTTTATGCTTGATAATAAAGAAGTAATTATTGATAATTATCCTTATATTTTTAATTATGGTAATTAATAGTATATATTATTGACTTTTTTAACTGATTTAAAATATCTGTTTAAATTAGGATTTTTAATATGATAAATGATTAAAATAAGTAAAATTAGTTTAGAAATTAAAATATGATATAAACCATAATAATATCGATAAAAAAATAAAAAAAACTTAAAAATTAGAAATCATCCTCTTCATCAATGCAGTAAATATCATAACCGCAATTAGGACAATATTCCTCACCATCTTCAACCCATGCTCCACATGCAGGACATTTCATCCTATCACCTACAAATTGATTAAAACCAAACCGAACATGCAAACAATTATTCCAACAATCTGATTGATTGAAACATTTTCTTTATATAAGAAATAACCAACTAAAATCAATACGCATGCAAGACCAATATTTGCAACCACAGTAGCTGTACTTACTGTCCATCCTGCCCTATAAACAAAGACATATCCTACTTCAAGACCAACAATAGCTAATGCCAAAACGATTGATGTCCAGTTAATTTTGGAAATTTCAACGCCCACATTTGATGGGCCAACAACATATACAAAAATTATGGCTGAGATAATGGCTGCAACCAAATAGGTAATCATCAATGCTCCAAAGGGATTAACATCACTCGGCATTGACTTCATGCAAATATTATAAAAAGTATTCGAAAGAATTACAATCAATATCGGCCAAATTAAGTTCCACATTCAAAATCACCGAAAAAAAGAAAAAAGAAAAAAGAAGTGAAGTTAAACTTCACTATTTAGTTCCATATATTCTGTCACCTGCATCTCCAAGACCTGGGAGAATATATGCATTTTCATTCAATTCCCTGTCGACAACTGCACAGAAGATTTCAACATCAGGATGATCTTCTTCAATTGTTTTTATACCTTGAGGAGCAGCTACAATACATAATAATTTGATTTTAGTTACTCCATCTTTTTTAAGTCTTGAGATGGTTGCGGATGCGCTTCCACCAGTTGCAAGCATAGGATCAACTACTAAAACTACCCTATTTTCAATTCCAATAGGCATCTTATAGTAATATTCGACTGGTTGGAAGGTTTCTTCATCCCTATAAAGCCCTATGTGACCTATTTTTGCATTTGGGAGAACATTTAAAATTCCGTCAATCATTCCCATTCCAGCCCTTAAAATTGGAACAACCGCATAATGGTCTTCATTTAATTTTCCGGTTTCCATTTTTTCAAGTGGAGTTTCGATGATTGTTTCTTCAAGTTTTGCATCCCTTGTGGCTTCATACATTAAAATTGTAGAAATTTCAGTAACCAATTCTCTGAATTCCTTAGTTCCTGTATTGATATCTCTTAGAATTGCAAGCTTATGTGTAATCAATGGATGATTTAATACAAATTCATTCATGTTTTTCCTCCGGAACTAAAAGATTTAAAAGTACACCAACAATAGCTGCAAGAGACATTCCTGAAATAGAAATAGACAAATCACCGGATACAACAGATAATGCTGCACCACCTAAACCTAAAACAAGCATGGTTGCTGCTACGACAACATTTTTAGTGTTGTTAAAGTCAACTTGGTTGTGGATTAAGATTTTAAGACCATTTACACAAATGAAACCGTATAACAATACTGAAATTCCACCTAAAACAGGTTGAGGAATAGCGGTTAAAAGTGCAGTCAAGTGACCTGAAAATGCAAATATGATAGCAATAACTGCTGCAAGACCAATAACATAAGTGGATGCTACACGAGTCATACCAACAACAGATGTGTTTTCACCGTATGTTGTGTTTGCAGGACCTCCTAAGAATGCTGCTACGAATGTGGCAAGACCGTCACCGAGCAAGGTTCTTTGAAGACCAGGATCTTCAATCAAATCACGACCAATAATTTCACTTAATACCTTGTGGTCCCCAACATGCTCCACCATCGTTACCAGAGCAATAGGAACAATTGTCAGAACTGCAGCAAAGTTTAAATCATAATTCACGATTGGCAAGTAAAATTGAGGAATTTCGATTAAATGAGCTGACCATACTGGTGCAAAGTCAACCATGCCCAGTAATGCTGCTGCAATATAACCAACAATAATACCGATTAAAAATGGAATTACCTGTAGGATTCCTCTTCCCCTAACTGCTACAATTGCGGTCATTAAAAATGCAATAAATGCAACCGCCAAATTGGTCCATGGAACCACTGTTAAATCCAAACCAATTTCCTGAATAGCTGTTGGAGCCAAGGATAAACCAATTACCATAATCATTGGACCCACTACCACTGGAGGTAGCAATTTATTAATCCAACCAGGACCAGTAACACGAATGATTAATGAAATAATTACATAAACAAGACCCACAATCATTAATGCTGTAAAAACACTTCCAGTACCCCCAATGGCATAACCTGCAACCATAGGAGCAATGAATGCAAACGAACTTCCCAGATAAACTGGGCTTCTATTACGGGTACAAACTAAATAGATTAATGTACCTATACCAGATGCAACTAACGCTACAGGGATTGAAAGAATATCTGCACCTGCTGTGGTGTTTACTACGATTGGAACCAGAATTGTAGCTCCAAACATTGCACAAACATGCTGAATAGCAAGTAAAATCCACCTAAGGGGGGTTGGTTTATCTCCAACACCTAGTAGCATATTACTATTTTCTTCCGCCATACTTATCACAAAATTTTCCTATATTTTTCCTAAATTGATTAATTATTTTCAAAAATGCTATTGAATATTTTAATAATTAAAGTAAAAATATCTAAAATTTGTAAATTTTATTTTGAATATCCTTATAACAATTTTTGATTAATAATATATATCTGAATGAAATATTAAAATACTTTCTATTTACGATAGAAATCAAAAAAAGAATTGAAGAAAATTTTCATTTTCCAATTTGAGGAATACTTTCTGAAGTATTTTGACGTGTCCATTTTGTACCCATACTTGAATAAAAAGTGTCTAATTTTGTTTTGGTCTTTTTATTTAGAGAATATTTAAGTTTAACGATTAAACCAGAGGTATCATAATCATTAAACCTGCCTTTCATATACTCAACAGTTAACCATTTAGTGGGAATTTTATGGCTTCCATGCTCATAATCTCCGGATGGATTTCCAACTAAAATCATTTTTCCATCCTTACTAATATCTAGAATACATACAAAATGATTCCAAGTATGGAATACCAGAGCGCATCCCCCTTTTTTGAGTTTATTTAAAGCTGCATCAAAAGAACTTTTATAATAAATTGAACATTTGAAATTATTCTTTTCTAAAGATTTTTTAAGGCCTTTAGTGCTTGAACCCCAATACGGGTCGGCATCTCCCTGCTTTGTAAGCTGTTTTTCACAGATATAATTTCTCAAGACTTGACTGCACATGCTGCAGGAAGTCGGACCGCACGTATAATCCGTATTCTGTTCGTCACGCACTTCAGCATAAGTATAAGATTTATCCTTTAGTTTTACAGTAATTTGACTTGGCCAATAACCAATCTTATTCTTTTTAACAACCTTAGTGTTGAGTTCCCTTTCAATGACATTCCACTTTTCCCGTTTTATAATATGTTTGATTTTTGGCTCGGTTTTTGTTTTGAAGAATGTATACTTGCTTAATTTATTATATAAATACAAACAATAGCTATCTCTTTTAATAACCTCTTTGTATTGATCCTTTAAAAGAGTATATTTGGCATCTTCATCTGCCATCACATATTTTGCAGACATCAAATCAATGTCTGGAACTCCATTCTTAAGAGGTATTTTTGAAGATAATGGATTTTTAACGCTTCCTTCAATACCATTAACTGTTTTTGAGGCATTGGAGCCGATAATTAGTGAATTTCCTTCATAAACTGCAGTGACTTTGAAAGTTCCAGTACCAACCTTCGGTTTAAAGATTATTATCCCTTCGGAATTTGTAGTCTTGTTAAATTTCTTTTTACCGACAGTAATGATGACATTTTTATTAGCGACCGTGGAAAATATGTCACTTCTAAGATAAATTCTAATATAACCATTGCTTAAAAGCCTGTCATTACCGATGACCATCGAAGTATTGCCTATAACGACCAGATTTACATTTATTGAAACCCTATTATAATAATCATTTCCTTCAAAAGTAATTTGAATGGGATATTCCTTTTCAACTAAAGCAATTTTTTGACTTGCAATACCTTTCGAATTAGTGATTTTCTCATAATTTTTGCCGTTAATTGTAAAAATGACTTTTCCCTCTTTAAGTAAATTGCCCTTGTGGTCCTTTAATACAACCTGAAGATAGTTTCCTCTAATGACTGTTGTATTTATAGGATTTAAGGTAGAATTACGTTTTAAAACAGTGATATTAAATGTTTTATTTACTGGTGAATACACATCATTTCCTTTAAACATTACGTCCAATACATAAGAATTGGATTTTAGATTTAAACTTAAACTAGATTTGCCTTTAGAATCTGTTAAAAGAGGATATTCATTTTCATCAATTTTTGCAGTTAAATTTTGATGGGAAATTGGAGTATTGTTTGAATCCCTTAAATAGATGTTTATTGGTTCTTTAGAATAAAGGCTTGTAGAATCTATACTAATTGTAGGAGTATCCAAAATAGTCTCATTTGAATCTATTGTTGTATTTTCATTAGCTGAAACTGAAGCCATACAAATCAATAAAAATAAACCACATAAAATTATAAATTTGTTTCTAAACATCATGCTATCTTTAAGTTAACCCCATTTTTTGATTTGTATTTTGGCGTTGCCAATTGGTGCCCATGCTATTATAAAAGCAGTTAACGCTGTCTTTAGTTGAATTAGATAATTTATAATTCAATCTTATAATCAAACTTTCTTCCCATTTAGAGAACTTATTTTTCAAAAGACTTACTTTGACCCATCTGCTTGGGATGTTATCATAACTGCCATAAGAATTGCTTACCAAAACCTTTTTGCCATCCTTACTAATGTCCAAAACTGCCACATAATGTAAAGGAGCATGGAAAATCAGTGCACAGCCTCCTTTGCTAAGCTCATTCAATGCATCATTAAAAGTTGCCTTGTAAAAATATGTGCAATTAAAGTTTCTTTTTTCCAAACAGCTTATCATGTCACAGCATCTAGTGCCGTTTTCTCTATTTGTACCCATATGCTTTGCCAAATGTCTTTCACAATAATAATTTCTCAAAACTTGAGTGCAAACGCTTGCTGAAGTTGGACCGCAATTATATCCATTGCGTTGGACATCACGGACTTCAGGATAGGTGTATGATTTTCCTTTCAAGGATACAGAGATTTCTCCCGGCCAGTAATTATGCCTGTCAGCACTGACAATTTTGACATTTATTGCCCTTTCGATGACATTCCATTTCTCACGCTTGATTATATGATTGATTTTAGGATGACTTTTTGTCTTGAAAAATGTATACTTGCTTAATTTGTTGTTTAAGAACAGACAATAGCTGTCTCTCTGGATTACTTCATTATATTGTGCTTTAGTTAAAGTGTAAGTCCCGCTGTCATCACCTAAAACATAATTTTTAGGCATCACATCAACATCAGGAAATCCGTTTTTAAGAGAGATGTTTTCACTTAACGGATCTTTAACTTTACCGTCAATGCATTTTACCTTTTTAAAAGCGGAATATTTTCCGCAGCTGGCTTTGATTATATAAATACTGGCATTTACCTTTGGATTAATAACCACAATACCTTCAGAATTCGTTTTTTTAGAAAATACCTTATTTCCTATTTTAACTTTAATTGTCTTTTTGGACATTGCGGATTTGGTCGAATCCTTTAGATAAATCCTAAGATAACCTTTAGTGAGCAATTTTGAATTGCCGATTTTCAATGATTTTGACGAAACAGGATAAATTGTGGATTTTTTAGAAGTGGATTTATATTGTCCATCACCTATAAACTTGAACTGCATCGTATATTTTGAACCATATAAGTTGATTTTATAATCAATGCGCCCTTTTTTATCAGTTTTTTTGGTGTATGTCTTTCCATTCAATTTAAATGTAATTTTTTTAGAAGAAACCGGATCATTTCTTTGGTCATACAAGTAAAAGGATAAATAATGTCCCATTATTACAAAATTGGATGCAGTTATAATTTTTGTAGACAATTTTGAAACTTTTAAATTAAATACTTTAGAAATTGAATTGTACTCTTCATCTCCATCGAATGAAACATTCAGTTTATATTTTTTAGAGTCAAGGTTTATGCTTAATTTTGCAATGCCTTTAGAATTAGTGGAGATGGGATATTTTTTATTATTTAAAATGGCGGTTAGATTTTTAGATTTTAAAGGAGCGCCTGATGAATCTTTTAAATGGATGTTTAATGTGTCTTTGCTTTTTACATTTTTCGATTCAAGAGTTATTTTTGGCGTTTCTTTGTTAAAACTCAAATTAGATTCATTTTGAACATCTGAATTTATTTCAACTGCCTGAGTTTCATTTTGAACAACATCAGTGGAATTTGCATCTGTAGCAAAAGCTATTGAAACATTAACCAATACACAAATTAATAAGAGTATCATGAAATATTTTCTAAACTGCATAAATCCACCTTGTGAATATAAAATTATATTTGAAATAAATTAAATAATTTATGTAAAAATCAAATTACAATAAAAAAATAAAAAAGTGTGGAAAGGGGTTTTCCACTTAAAATTCAGCAGATTCCTGAATATTGTCCCAGTTTTCAACAAACCAGTCATGGGTTCTCTCTAAACCATCGTCAAATGAGACTTTAGGAGAGTAGCCTAAGATGTCTTTTGCCTTATCAATTGAAGACAATAATTTGGTTTTTGCATCCCAATCACGACGGGCGACAAAGTTAATGCCTGCTTCATTTCCAGTCAATTCATTAACTTTATTTGCCATGTCAATTACTCTGTGGTCTTTTCCGGAACCTAAATTAATAGCTTCACCGATAGCTTCCTCTTCAATACCCATAGCAATCAAACCATTGCAGATATCATCAACAAAAGTCCAATCTCTTGTTTCGGTTCCGTCCCCTGTAATTGGCAATGCCTGACCGTTTTTAGCCCAATACATGAAGTTTGGAATAACATTTCTGTATTTGCCCGGAACCTCTCCAGGACCAAATACATTGAAGAATCTTGCATTTACAATGTCCATGTCATATAAATTGTGGAAATAGTTAGTGTAAAGTTCACCAAGGAGTTTAGTTACTTGGTATGGGGTGTGTAGTGAAATAGAAATATCATGTTCTTCAAACGGCATTTTAGATTCGAGTCCATAAACTCCGCATCCGGATGAAGAATATACAAACCTGTTAACTCCGGAGAGCTGTGCATATTGAAGTACTTTCAATATTCCTATACCGTTTACCATCAAATCTTTTTCAGGATTATCTACACTATTCTGATTTGCAAAATGTGCTGCAAGATGATATACATAGTCAGGTTTTTGTTTGAATACCCTTTTAAGGACCGCATCATCCAAGATATCACCTTTAATAAATTCAATAGCTTCCCTATCAGGAATGTTCCATTCATATGCTGAAGACATATTATCTAGAATAATTACTTTTTCAGCACCTAAATCGGCAAACTTACGGGTTAAGTTACTTCCAACACATCCTGCACCACCGGTTACAAGGATTGTTTTGTCTTGATATTCATTATATTCACTCATAATTATCACTTAAATTTATTTTCTTGCTCTGCCAACTCTACGGGCTACAACTAATTCCCCAACTGATATTAAACCAGCAAAGAATTTTTCAAGACCACCAGTCGCCCATATAGCTTCTCCAAAAGTAGAATCCATTATACTTGCTTCATATTCTTCTGGAGTAATCTTTTTACCGGTTGTCTTTGTAGATACTAAAGCAGACGCATCCATCAACTCTTCCCAAGTTACGCCATTTAGTTGATTCTGCATTGCTTTGTATAATTTTACAACTTTAATATCGTACAGTTCAGATAATAGCTCTACAATATCACAAGCACGAACCATACCGATAACTTGATTATCATCATTTAAGACGGGGACAGTGACGAATTTATTGTTAGCGGTTAAGATTACTGCTTTTCTTGCAGGGTCATCTTCTTTTACAGTTGCAACTTCTTTACAGCTGCTCATAATTTCTGAGATTTTTTCACTGCCTTCTCTTAATCCTTTTGTAATGTCAAATGCAGTTACCCATCCGATTAATTGCTTATTATCATTTACCACTGGACAAGTAAAACGTCTGACATTCTCCATAGCTTTTGAAGCGTCAATGACGCTATCATCAGCATTTAAATAAACAAAATCTTTATCCATTAACTCTTTTGCTCTCATAAACAAACCCCATTTTATTCAATATCAACTCTTTTGAGTGCTGCTACAGGACAATGATGAGTACACTCAATACAACGTATACATTTATCATTATCAAGAACAACTCCACCATCCACTAACTCTATAGCCCCTGTTGGACAATTTTCTTCGCATAAATAACAATTTACACATAAATCATGATTTATATCAATATACCTACTATGGATAATAGGTCCAAGATATCTATCTAATTCAATTGCAAAGTCATTTAAGGAGATTTCGGCACATGCACCACAACCAATGCACATTTTTTCATTGATATATGGATATAGTTCATCATCAATTAACTCCACACCTAAATCCATATTTTTTTCTTCGAAAAACTCTCTAAACTCAAGAGTAAATGCATTAGTTGGACATAAATGTTCACAGTCGGCCCAATTATTATCATCGGAGTAGTCAATTGAAATGCTATTCATCCTAACTACCCTATGAGGATATCTGATATTTGATAAATTATATTCAATTACATCACGTTCATCATCCTCATCATAGATGACTGAATTTTTAATTAATTTTATAGCAGAAATTGGGCAAGTCTGAACACAGATTTCGCACTTGACACACTTATCCGTTATCTTAGCTATTCTAAAAATATTAGCTGGTTCGATAGCATTAACTGGACATTCGCCAACACAGGTATTGCACCTCACACATTTCGGCGCTACAGCAATGATTTCATCATCGACACTGAAGTTATCAAGTTCAAATTCGAAATCATCACCATCATCATCTAATTCAACAGATTTAAGGAGAACTTCACGTTCCAAACTCTTCATCTGTTTAATGAAAGACACATTCATAGTATTACCAACTAAATAATTTTTTTATTTTAAATATTTATCATTATTAATTTATAAATCTAATTTACTAAAAGAATTCCTCCAAATCTTTAATTGAAGGGAACTTTTCCATTCCAAATCCTTCAATTGATTTACTGGCAACCCAGTTACCAATTTTACAGGATTTTTCAAGGTCATAGCCTTTTAAAAATGAATATAAAAATCCACTATTAAAGCTATCGCCTGCACCGGTAGTATCTACAACTTCACAAGGATATGCTTCAATAAAGCATTCTTCAGAATTATTCATTGCAAACACACCATTTGAACCTTGTTTTACAACAACAGTTCCTATTCCAAAATCTAAAAGACCAATTGCCAATTCTTTTAGAGAGGATTCATTATTATTACATAATAATCTTAATTCTGATTCATTTATAAGTAAAATATCACATCTTTCAAGGATAGGTTTCAATTCGTCAAAGCCCTTTTCGACATAAAGCATTCCAGGATCAAAGCTTAAAATTACTGAATCATTTAATAAATCTAACAATTCAATTTGAGTATTAAATGAATCTCCGACAAATGAAGTATAATGCATTATTTTACATCTCATAATGTTTAGAGGATTAATTTCCCCTAATTTAATATCATCATTAACACCCGGGTAAATATATAGGCATCTCTCACCATCCTTGTCAACAAATCCTAAACATTTGCCTGTTGAACCTGTCTCTGAATAAATTAAATTATTGCTGTAAACTCCATTGATGGCCAAATTGTATTCAATCAAATCGCCGTCATCGTCTTCAGCTATCTTTCCAATGATTGATGTGGAACAGCCCAATCTGGACAAACCTACAATAGTGTTTGCCGCAGACCCCCCGGGAGTCGAAGTTTCACTTTTTATAAAGCTCTCTTCATCTTTACCTACGATATTTTCTACTGAATAGAGCTTATCTACATTCAATGCTCCAAATCCTATTACTTCTGCATTTAAGTCGCCGTCAAATATTTCCATTTTTAAAACCTTACTTTAAAATATCTAATAATCTTATATTTTTATCTCCAAGTTTACCATCAAAATTACCGGCAGATATTCCAACTACACCATCAAATTCTAATGCCGCATCAATCCCTGCTTTTATAGCTTGATTCATTGAATCTTCGTCGACGGCATTTATTACAACTTCAGGAATATAATTCACCCCTTCGGGAACTTTAGAAATATCGCCTAATGACTCTTTTAATGAAGGACAATAAAAGTGATTGGTTGTTGGACCAATTTCAGGGAAATTTGTTTCAGGTTTTGAAGCAGCTGAACAAATATCGAATGGTGCAGTTGCACCTTCAACATCCATTATTGCATCAATTATTGCTTCTCCCGCCTGCAAAACAGCTTCCGGAGTAGCGCACAAATACCAGAAATTTCCTCCCATTATTCCATCGTTAATCTTAAATTTTTCTTCAATCTGAAAATCAGGAACAGCAATTGGGACATTAATCATTTTTCTACCATATTCCTCAACAATCCATTCATATCCATCGCCACAATGCCCTACAATATCCATCATTTCAATATAATCTTCACTATCGGTTGTAGAATAATCAAAAATACGTGTAAATGGCTTTACCAAAACATCCTGTCTTAATCTGTAAGATAGCTCAAATGCAAATTTTTCTACATCGTCTCCATCTAACCAATATTGAACAATAGCTCCTAATCTGCCATCAGGAGTTTGGGATTCATCTAAAAATCCTTCAACACCTCCTTCAACTCTTCCAATAACTGCACTTGGAGTTGAAGTTGAGTCATATGCTGCCCTTTTGACAATAGCTTCAGTAGGACCTGTAATCAACGCTCTTATATATCTTCCTTCAAAAGCTTCGAAAAATGTATCTTCTACTTTATCATAATTCATTTTAACTCACCGATTATCCTAAACCACCAATATCCTGACCACGAATATTGTTTCTCATTTCCTTACTGATTTTTAGTATTTCGTCAAAGTTTTCTTCAGTAATTATTTGAATTGTTGGATAATTTTCATTAAATACTGAGAAAAATTTATCATTAATTTCTGCATCAATATTGTAGTCAGCAAATAATTTTTTTAAATCATTTGAACAATTATAATCATTAATAAATTCTAAAACTTTATTCTTGTCATTTTCTGCATAAACATTAGCTATTACTGCAGTTGTTACTGCACTTGGAGATACAATGGCTATTTCAGCCACTTTTAAAGGATATTCATTTCCGTTGAATGATATGCTTATGCCATTATTTTTGCGAGCAAACTCCAATGGCTCGACATCAGTGATGCTGTCTCCGATGTATAGCATCTCATTAACGTTAATGTTATCACGTTTAATTATCTCATCAATAGCTAATTTTTTTCCTTCACCGCCAACGACATCGATATCCTTAATATTTTCATAAATCCCCATTTCAGCTATCTGAGAAAAGAAAATATCATCAAATAATTCATAATCATTGGGATTTTCTAATATTAAATCTTTAAATTCCTTGATTTTTTCAATTTCATCATCAGTTAAAGTAAGCTTATCTAGATTGACCTTAGTGTAAAATGTATTTTCAAATGGAACTTCCATATAATTTGATACAGCTTCAATATATTGGCCATAACTAGTGCTAACTATGTAAGTATTCATGGCATCCTTTAAGTAACTTAAAAGAAATTTTGAATCATTAACAGCATAAATATGATTTTGTGAAAAATCAACCAAATCTTCATTTGAAATATTTTCAACAACGAAGAAAGGCAAGATTAATTTTAAGGTATTTCCAGCCTTATAATTATCTTTCTTGACAATATCTGCAAGATAATCATCATACAAACTAAGAGTCTTAAATAATTCCCCTCCATTTTCAATGAAATGCTCTGATAACTCAAAAGCATTATCATTTAATGTTAATGGGCCTTCACAATCTGTAATAAATGATTTATCAAACATTAGCTCACCTAAAGTTAACAATTCTAATTGCATCTAGTGGACAAATTGCCTCACAGGTTCTACAGAAAATACATTTTTCTTCATCATAATCTATTTTATCATCATTTAAAGCTAAAGCATCGACCGGACAATTTTTCACACAAATTGCACAAGCTTGACATTTTGTTGATGAAAGTGAAAAATCACCTTGTCTTTGATAATGCAGGTATGATCTTGCATAGTACAAATCAGTGTCTTTACTGTAGAAATAATCATCATAAGCACCGATTGCATCAAATTGACATTGCTCTACACATTTTCCACAATAAACACAAATGTTCTCATCAATGGAAATAGGGCTTGGACCATTTGCAATAATTGCTCCAGTAGGGCAAACATTTATACATTCCCCGCAAGCAATGCATTTTTTATCATAAACCTCAATATTCCTATCCATTAAATAGGAACCGAATAATTTTGAGAATTTATCTATTTCAATGCTTGAATCCATACTGAGCTTTAATTCCTTTTCCATCATATCATTGACTTTACATTCAATGAAATTCTCAAAGTTCTGGTCATCGAATTCTAAAGCTATTGTATTGCCTACCTTTTCAAGAACTTTATTTAAGCTGATTAAATCAAGAGATAATCTTTTTACATCATAATCTAAAATTCCGGATACAATATCAAATGATTTAATTTCACTATACATTTTATAAGCTTTTTTACGTGAAGAATATTTGATTGCTCCTGATGGACAAGAATGCATACATTCTTCACATCTAGCACAGTATCCAGGATTAATATAAGGCAATTTATTAGTCCTTGCTACATTAATTGCCCCCATAGATGGACAAACCCTTGTACAAGTCATACAACCAATACAATTATCCTGGTTAACAACGATTGCCTTACCTCCTTTAACAGTTTTAGGAAGCAATTCACCATATTTAATTGCATCAGTAGGACATACTCTAAAACAATATCCGCAACGAACACAGGTGTCTTTATCAATTTCACTGTGAGGTTCACTTTTTCCATCAGCAACAAGGTGTATGGAAGCATTTTTACAAGCCTGTACACATGCTCCACAGGCTTTACATAATTTTACATTAATGTTTGGAACATTTTCTTTTATAGGCGGATCCATATGTACATCTAAAGAAATGGCATCATAAGGACAAGCATTACGACACAATACACAACCAAAGCAGGTATTTCTTATTTTTATAAGACCATCATCATTATCAATATAAATTGCCTCGATAGGACAAGATTGAAGACATGGCTTATCTTTACAATCCGCACATCTTGTTTGATCAATCAAATAATCAACATCGACATGCCTTAATGGTCTTGGTGTTTTAGTATAACTGTCAATCATAACACTCACTCCATAAAAATATCCTCATTTAGATTAGATGATTTTACTGTTACATGAATATTTTCGCCATCGTCAAGTGAAAATTTAGAAATGAAGTATTTGATTACTGAAAATGGACAAGTCTGGTAACAAATACTGCAGCGTAAACATCTATCTTTTTCTCTAACAATCGTATCTTCGTTTTCATCAAAAGAAATGCATCCTGTTGGACAATCAGAAATACAAAGCTGGCATTTTTTACATTTATCTTTATCCCAGTCAATAACCCTGATTTTTAACCTATTGACTGCATTAGTAATGATTTCTAAAGCAATTTCCTCATCTGGAATAATTTTCAATGCCCTATCCCAAATTTCAGAAAGTGGAACATCATATTGCAGGAGTCCATCTTTTTCTAAAGACCTTAAATCCTCTTCCTGGTTATTGATAAACTCTTCAAGATGATTTACACATAAAAGAATTAGGTCTTTTTGATCTTGTAGATTATCAACAAATACCCCTTTCATCGCTCCACTAACAGGACAAATTTCCAAACAATCTCCACAGGAAATACAATTGAGCTGGTCGACAACCACTTTACCATCGACTTCACTAATAGCTTCAACCGGACATTGTTTCATACATTTCTTACATTTAATACATAAATAATCATCAACTATGTATTGCCTTTTTGAAGGGATAATATTGAATTCCGGTAAAATTAAATGATTTAAACCACATTCCAAGGTTTTCGGATTAGTTGGGCAAACCTCAGCACAAAAACCGCAACGAATACATGCGCTAGGAGTGATTACAGGAAATGTAAAACCTTCTCCAGTTTCATCATCCTTTTCCCTGATAATCTTTATCGCATTTGGTGATGGGCATGAAACGGTACATGCTCCACAGCCTATACAATATTCCTTGTTTACTTTTGGGAAATCCCTGAACCTTTCAGGTTTTTCTGCAATTTCGGCATCTGTTTTTGCATCCGTAAATGCATCAGCCCAAGCCTTTCTTGCAAAATCAAAAATATACCACATTAAAGATGACATTTTATTTCACCTCATAAAAGTCTTTAACTGTGGTTTTTCCATGCTCGTTAGTAATGGCCACCCTTTCAGCACATGCTACACAAGGGTCACATGATGCATAAGTAGAAACGGCATCTGCAACAGTCGGAACATCACGAATCATGTATTTTGCACAGGAATCCATATTGGAAATACTTGGAGTTCTAATTGAAATATTTTTGATTAAACTACCATTAGTTTCAATCATGTAAGTGACTTCACCACGAGGAGCTTCATTTTTACGCATGGCATAACCTGATTTTATGTCAGCAGGAGTACGAACTTCACCATCAGGAATATTTTCAATAGCTTGTCTAATTAGACTTATAGATTCTGGAATTTCATCAAATCTAGTTAATGTTCTTGCGTAATTGTCTCCTTCTTTTCTTCGGATTACCTTGAAGTCAAAATAATCATCATATGTGTAATGACCTACCCTATAATCTTCTTTAACATTGGAAGCCCTTCCGATTGGACCTACTGCACGGCCTTTAATAGCTTCTTTTTTAGTCATTACTCCTATTCCTTTACATCTTAACGCTAAAGCAGGACCCTCTGCAAATAAAGAGCGGACTATCTCAAAACGGTCTTCAATTTTTTGAATGTTTTCAAGAATAGGTTTGAAATGGCGTTCATCAGCATCCATTCTAACTCCACCAACAACATTCCAACCCATATTAACCCTATTTCCAGTCAATAGCTCAATTGCATCCATAGCATATTCCCTTAACTCCAAAACATGCATGAACAATGTTTCATGGTCCATTGATTTGAAAAATGTAGAGTTTGCAAGCAAATGACTTTGGATTCTATCCAATTCATTTGTAATGACTCTTAAAAATTGGGCTCTAGGCGGAACTTCTACATCAGAAATCTGTTCGATTGTTTCTGCAAATGTCTGTGTGTGTTCATATGAACAGATACCACATACCCTTTCTGAAAGGTAAATTCCTTTTTGCCAGGTTTGACCTTCAATTATCTTTTCAATACCTCTGTGAACATAACCAAATTCAATTTCTGCTTTAACAACCCTTTCTCCTTCAGTTTGAAGTTTAAGTCTTACAGGTTCTTTTAAAGCTGGGTGAATTGGACCAATAGGCACTATCATTTCTGCTCCCTCCCACGATCAGCAATAGCTTGCGGACCAACGGCCAGAATGGCTTCTAGGATTTCGCTTGGTCTAGGCGGGCATCCTGGAATTGATGCTGCAACCGGAATGAAATTAGATGCAGGTGCATGTACATGACCTCCTTCTTGATTAAATACATCACCGGATACAGGACAATTTCCCACAGCTACGGCTATTTTTGGTTCAGGAGCCTTATCATAAATTCTTTTTAGATTGTCTACCCATTGTTCAGTAACTGCTCCAGTCAACAATAGGACATCAGCTTCACGAGGATTATTGTGAACATATATACCATATTGCTCTAAATCATATCTTGGAGATAACATTGCAACACATTCTACATCGCAACCGTTACATCCGCCACAATTTACGATACAGACATGAATTGAGCTTTTTCTCACAGCATCCTTTATAGCGTCTAACATTGTACTCCCTCTTTCAATTTTATAACATAAATAAACATTAATATTCAGCTTCTTTCTTTAATAATTCAAATAATTCTAATTTGCCCTCTTTCAGTGCATCTTCATAAGATTTGCCATCTTTAATCTCTTTTACCAATTTCATTTTAAGATTTCTGCCTTCCTCTCTAGGTATGACTTCCAAAGTATCGATAAACCAGCATAACCTTAAATCTGCATTCAATTTTTGATATAGGCAAATATCCTTTGCCGAATCAAAAGTTCCGTGCAGTGATTCGAGAGTACCGGTATCAAACAATTTAAAGAATAATTCTTCCAATTCATCAGCAGTACAATCAAATTCCTTGGAAAGTGGAACTATAATATCTCTCTGCCAGGCATAACTTTTTATTATTCTTTTTTGCATTATTCCTAATTTAGTATCGTTATCCATCCCAATCACATCATACTGCATATTTCATAATTAAATATAACCCTATTGCAATAATTAAACCAACAGCAGTTTCCTTTCTTCCATAACCCGGTCTTTCACCCATAATAAATCCACCTAGGAGAAAACCGATTGCTGCTAAAACAACATTACCTGAGCAAAATGCAAGGCACCATCCGAATATGGCAACAACAGCTGAAATAATATTAAATTCAGTATCTGCTACAAAAGGCTCCCCATGTAGTTTATAACTGTAAAGTAAACCTAAAATGGAACCAACTGCAAATGCAAGTATATAAATCATATAATCTAACATAATATCTCCTACATCGGTTTATAAAGCAATATGAATGAACAAATTATTGCTATAAATGTTATGATAAAACATATTTTCTCAATACTTTCAATCTTATGTGAAAAGTTACCTTTAGCTAACAATGCGAAAATTGCTAAAATAATTCCAATAATCACTATCGGAGCAAGAACAGCTGAGTGGAATACTGTTGCTAACAAACCGACAACTATTATTCCAATAGCAACTAATGAAGTTAAATAAATAATCATATCTTCACTATTCATGCTACCACTCCTGTAAATATCATTAATACAGTTCCAAAGAAGCATATTGCTCCAATGGTAATCTGAGTCATTACTGAATGATTTGGACTTAAAAGCGGAGTTGTTGCATTAATAAATCCAGTAATAAATGTAATCACAATCATGCCAATCAAATATCCGACTGCATCCAATGGGCCGAAGAATATTGTCAAGAATACCCAAAGCAACACATACCATGCAACCGCTTCTGAGAATAACATGAAACCTCTCAAAACACCAAAGTGTTCAGTTTCAAAACCAGAAATTAAAACCTTATCTTTTGTAATTGCAAATGGGGAATAAGGGGACTTGGTAATAATCAACATGAAGAACATTAAGGCTGCAAGAGGAATTGTAAATGCCAAAGGTCCATGAACTGATTGATAAGTAATAATTTCTCCAATATTCATAGTTCCAGTGATTAAATAAACTAGCACTATAGCTGCAAACAAAGGAAGTTCAGTTGCTGCTGAAAGTACAGCCCTTACACAGCTTAATTTTCCATAAGGGGAACCGGAACTTGATCCTGCATTATGCTCAACAATTTTATAAACTGCATAAACACCAAAGAGTATCAATAATGAATCATGAGCAACAGGACCTACAATTACTCCAACAATCCAAACTAAAGCCAAAATAAAGACAATTCCAATATAAAAAACCTTCGATACAGTTTTTGGAAATGCAGTTTCCTTAAAGAAGAACTTTAGTGAATGTATTAACTGTTGAACGATAGGTGGTCCGGGACGTTTTTGAACACGGGCCATGACTTTTCTATGCAAACCTAGAAGCAAGCTTCCCGCTAGAAATGCAATAATAACATTGATTAAAATATCTGCCATCAAATTCATAATATCCCTCTAATATCCGGTAAACGGTTCTTTCACCCTCTCTTCTGCATCTTCAGGTTTTGCTTTAGCCATAGTCAATAGACCTAAAGATAAAATCCATAATGGTATACCAAATATAGCCACTGCATAAACAATCCAACTTGGGAAGTTTATCACTAGACAAGCAAGAATAGCTATTGTTGATAATGCCAATAATATAATGTATAACGTTTTTTGACTATCCATACTCACCACTTACCACAATACCAATAATAAAATTTCAACAGCTCTTACAATAATGAACAGGGAACTTAAGTGAATAATTACAATGAATGGAGATCCTGCAGTCCTAAACATTTCCGCTTTGCTTGCGAAAAATGGTGCAACTCCACTTTCACCTAAAATACCTATCAACATTAATACAGCACCAAACACCACCATCGGGCTTGCAGGCATTTGGGACAACACTGCAAGAGATAATGTACCGGTTGATGCGAGAATAATTGCTGCTCCACCAAACAGAGGCAAACTGCACATCATGGCAATCAAACCATAATTGAATGCGGAATTCAACACACTAGTCTGTTTAACAGCAGATACGATACCAATATTCAATATACCTACCAGAGCCATGAACAATGTGAAGTTGAATAAATCTCCAGTAATCATTGCTCCAGCAGATGCAATACCACAAAGAACTGATAAGAATCTTCTCTGTTTAAATTCTTTTGGGCCAACTTTAACTTCAGTATTATTTAAATAATGCATAGTAGCCTCTATTTGAGTTTCAGGTTTACTGAATGCAATCAGTGCAGTAAAACCAAGTAAAACTGCGAAAAGGAACAAGTTAAATGGAGTGAGGTATAATACTATATCTCCAAGTGGAATTGTTCCAAGTAAATTTCCTCCAAGTGTAACAAAATCCATTCTACCACTACTCCTTATCAATATCCTCTCTCATAAGCAGTCCAATTAAACCTACTTTTGAAGCTACTTTTAATAATAATCCACAAGCTGCCAAGAATAAGCTTAACAACCAATATTGAGGTGTTACGAAGAATAATAAGAAACCTATAATCCATAAACACCATGCGATACCAGAGACTCCTGCAATACCATCCAATACAAGTACCGGGAGTCCTCTTGCTTTTTTAGATAATGCGTACAATACAATTCCGCCACCAGCTACTGCCCCACCAGTAAAACCAGTCAGGAAAATTCCATAAGCTATTAAAACTAATGCAATGAAATTAGGAGCAGTATTTAAAATCTCCATATTCAATGCGAATGGCTGTGGGAATAATGAAGAAGATTTATTTAGATTCCTTCTAGGATTATTCTCAATAATGCGCATTTCTCTTGTAATCAGAATTTCAGAAATTGCTAAAGTTTCCGCAAGCTCTACTACCAACCCCGGTAAGATTAAAGCCTCTGCAAGGTCGGTTCCAACAGCAGAAACTACAATAATCATTGCAAGGCCAACCAAATCAGTCAATATAAGAATGTGAATCTCCTCTCTTTTAAGGGCAATTGCCATGGTTCCAATAAATCCGACAATTAATCCTGCATAAATGGCCGGCAGATACATGCTAATGAATGCATCAGGAACAAACGGAGGTACAAAAACCATTAGTTATCCCTCCTTAACTGTTTTGACCTAGCTTTTGCATCATTAGCCTTTATTTCATTAGCTACTTTTGTTGAGTCAGATATAGCTTTTTTAACGTCTTGTTTGATTTCATTTTCGTCATTTTTCCTATTCATGGTGTAATTTATTGATAACCATGAAGCTATAATAAATGACATCATCAATATTGAAGATTCAAGAATTGTATCGAATCCTCTTGTGTAATACAATATTTCATCTATAAGTCCACCAGGAGATGAATAAATTGAAGTTCCAAAGTATGGGGAAATCGATGACACCCACTGAGCTATTGGGGACATATATCCTGTAATCATACCCAACGATGCTTCATTTTCAGGATATTGGGAATGAATTTCACCCGGTTGTTTTAAAACTTCTCCACCCCTATCATAAGGTGCAATAGCTAAACCATCGTCTATTTGTTCTTGAGGAGCAGGTCTAACATACAATTGATCTGGGTTCAATGCCATTGGGACAATTAAACCAATGATTAATATAATTCCAAGGCTGAATGCAAAAAGACGAGGAATATTTTTTGGTTCTGCTAACTTATTCCATAAGACTCCAATCCTCATACATCAGCCCCCATTTCTTCTAAACGAATGATTGCTCTAAATAAAATTAAAGTTATGATAACAGTAGTTGCAAGTAATGTTAATAATGCCAATACATGATTATAGCACAATAATATTAAACAGACACCAATTGAAGCAACTTCAGTATTGAAAGTTCTGACAATAGGGTCATTGACTCCAGGACCCCAAGCAGTAGCAATACTGCCAACAATCGCTAAGAAAATTCCAAAGTAGAAAAACAATGAAACACTAATCATTTGCCTCACCACTGTTTAACTTGTTTTTTCTAATTTCATTGATTTTTACAATAGCTAAAATGAATATTATTGTTGATAACGGATCTGCTAAAGCCGCAAACATGGCAACATCCAAATATTTGAATGCAACAACAGCCAAAACAAAACCTGCATCAAGCATAGTAAACATGATAACCTTATCTAAAGGTTTTTTAAGGAATATGATACCGAATGCACCGATGAGCATTAAAGCAATTGCAATAATTGAAACGAACTCCATAATATCACTCCAACAATACCTCATCATCTAGTCTTTTTAAAGTATAAGCAATTGCATTAGCGCTGATTGTAGAGCAAATAAAGAATGCAGCTGCAACAACAAGAGCAAATGGAGTGTTAATAACCAATGCTATAATGGCAGATACTCCGAATCCTAAAACATTTAGATATAATAACCTTTCTGCTCTGTTTTTTGTCACTAAAGCTCTTAATGCTACGAATATGACTATGATTCCAATAATTTCAACATACATTATAATCACTCCCTAGCATGCCTATTTAATTTCTTTGCGATTTTGCCTAAAACCACAGAAGCTCTGACATGGTCAATACCTTGAACAGACAAAATAGCAATGACCATTCCAACAATGAACATTTCAGGTGTCAAACCCACAAATGAAGCAATAAAAATAATTACGGTTGCTGTTAAACTTCCACAAGTTCCGGCATAACCTGGATCAGCACATAATCTATTTCCCATAAACACAAAGAATGCTGCTATAATCCCTCCAGGAATTCCTAAAAGCAAATACCCAATAGAAGCCATTAAAGTACCGGCAGATGCATCCGGAGAACAAACAATGTTTCCTTGGAAAAATCCACCAGCAATATCTCCTCCTCTTTTTTCAACATCACTTCCGATTATCCTAGCCCCTTGAACGCCAGGCTGTTCTGGAAGTCCGAAATATGTATCTACAATTACAAAATTCAACCAACAGAGAATTGCAGCAATTATTATTCCAATTACCTCATTCATTAATATCCTCCCCCTCATCTTTATCTAGAGGATTTGGAAATACAAAACTGAATAAATATTTCACAAATAATGCAGATAAAACACCAATAATAACAGCCAACACCAATCCATTATACATAAAAGTGTAATTCAAAACCAAAAATATTGATAGAATACCAATAGCTATTATTGGAGTCGGATATATTGCACTTACATCAAAAGAATACCTATATGGTTTGCTTGGAAGCAATGGCAATTTTAAAACTAAGGCTACAGCTATTGAACAAATAATAGCTACAATATAAGCTAACAACATGTCAAATAAACTAATACTTATATTGCCAAGCCCAATGAACTTACCATAAGAAGCAAAATATATGGCATTACACATCAAATCAAACATATTATTAGACTCCTCTTAAATAATAAATATACATATAAAAATATATAAATATTGTTACTTAAAAATAATTAATAATTGCTTAAATATAACGATGTAATTAATTTAT
>NZ_JAZNAN010000089.1:0-4665 GCF_045586545.1 Methanobrevibacter sp. | reverse complement strand
GCTACGATCCGACTTTGACCGATGTGGTGTCCAATATCTCCAACACAGTATGCTGGTACTGTAACAATGTTACCGTAATGTACTCCATCATCCATTGCTGCTTTAACTACAGGAGTCATTGCTTTTTTATATTTGTTCATGTAGTCCCTTACGTCAAAGGAGGAGTGATTTGCATCATCCATTAAGGTACCTTGTCCTTCAATAGGAGTTTTATAAATCATTTGTAAAGTTGCAATTTCTTTTTCAGTTGCTTGAGTAGCAGTGAAACCATCTTCAATAGCATTAGCAAATGCGTCACCAATACCATATGAAGTGTTCATACCCCAAGATTTTGCAGATAAAATAGCTTGTTTGTGATGAACTGGAATGTCCATTTTGAGTAAAATTTGATTTACTACATTACTAGTACTTCCAGGCATTAATGCAAAGTCTACTACACAAGTAGGACCATAAAATCCACCATATCTTCTGATTGATTCTTTAGCAATCAATGCTTCGTTATCAGCAATTGCTTGGATGAACTTATCAACACTGTCAGCAAATTCCCCATCTTCTTCACATAAAATTTCTAAGATTGGAGGAGTTTGGAAATGTTCAATGAAAGGATCATCTTCACATTTTAAGGTGTCAGTAATAGATGATAAAATTTCATAATGGTTTTTTACAGATTCCTTGTGTAAGTTAATTACAGATTCTGCTTGGTTGTCTAATGCTTTCATGCCAGATACAGCATCAGCATAAGGTTTTGCATCAGTTATTTTAAAGTCATTGTACCTGTTTTCTGATATAACTGCAACGTCTGCATTTTGAGCAGCCATTGATTCGTTAATCATTTTTTCATATAACTCTCTCATTATTATCACCTGAATAATAAGTGTACTATTAATAGACTTAAAGCTATTATTAGTTGATAAATTGTTTATTCAGTAAAATATATAAATTTATTGAAAAAAATCTAAAAAAATAGCTTTTTATAATATATTTTTTTTAATACGCTAATGAAAAACTAAATAATATTAAGAAAAAATGAATAAAAAATTAGTAAAATTAAATAAAATTATTAAAAAAAATTGTAAAAAGTAATAAAATAGAAGATATTCTATTTTCCGATATCTTCTACCAATTCTTTTGCATAAGGAGTGATATTTTCATCAAGCATCCTTTCAAGGAATTGACCGGTATATGTTCCGGCTTCAGCGACCTCTTCTGGAGTTCCGGTTGCAATAACCTCTCCACCGCCATCTCCGCCATCAGGACCCAAGTCAATGATGTGGTCAGCGGTCTTGATGACATCAAGATTATGCTCAATGACGACAACGGAATTGCCTGCATCAGTCAATCTGGCCAAAACATCTAGAAGCCTTTTGATATCGGCAAAGTGAAGACCTGTAGTAGGTTCATCCAAGATGTATAATGTTTTGCCAGTACTTGTTCTTGAAAGCTCCTTTGCAAGCTTAATTCTTTGGGCTTCACCACCGGAAAGGGTTGTTGCAGGCTGGCCTATCTTCATATAGCCCAATCCGACATCATATAATGTCTGAAGCTTTTTGGTGATTTTCGGAATGTTTTCAAAGAACTCCAAAGCTTCATCAACAGTCATTTCCAGGACTTCATAGATATTTTTACCCTTATATCTTATATCCAGGGTCTCTTCGTTGTATCTCTTACCGCCGCAGACTTCACATGGAACATAAACATCAGCTAAAAAGTGCATTTCAATCTGAACGATACCGTCTCCTGAACATGCTTCGCACCTTCCGCCCTTTACATTGAATGAAAATCTTCCAGGCTTGTATCCTCTTGCCTTTGATTCGGGAGTGTTTGCGAACAAATCACGTATATCTGTAAATACTCCAGTGTATGTTGCAGGATTGGATCTAGGTGTTCTTCCAATTGGTTTCTGATTGATTGCAATTACCTTATCAACATTTTCCAATCCTTCGATTTCATCGTATTTTCCAGCAAATGTGAATTTTTTAGCCAGCTTTCCTTTGGCACCTTTGTAGAGAATTTCATTAATCAGACTGCTTTTACCGGAACCGCTTACACCAGTAACACAGGTAAATTTACCCAATGGGATTTCCACATCGATATGCTTTAAGTTATTTTGGGCAGCTCCTTTAATTGTTATAAACTTGCCGTTTCCTTCCCTTCTTGTTTCTGGAATGTCAATCTTTTTAACCCTTGAAATGTACTGTCCTGTAAGGGAATCTGGATTTTTCATGATGTCTAATGGTGTTCCCTGAGCTACAACCTTACCTCCGTGCTCACCGGCACCAGGACCGATATCAACAACATGGTCTGCAGAGAGGATGGTTTCTTCGTCGTGCTCTACAACAACCAGAGTATTTCCCAGGTCTTTAAGTCTTTTTAAAGCTTCAATGAGTTTTATATTGTCCCTTTGGTGAAGTCCTATACTCGGTTCGTCCAGAATGTATAGAACTCCTACAAGACCTGATCCGATTTGGGTTGCTAAACGTATACGTTGAGCTTCACCGCCTGAAAGTGTACCTGAAGACCTTGACATTGACAAATAATCAAGTCCGACTTCAACCAAAAAGCTTAAGCGTTCCTTGATTTCCTTTAAAACTTCTCTTGCAATGAAGTTTTCACGTTCTGTCAATTCCAAATCCTGGAAGAACTGATAGGAGTCTTTGATTGCAAGGTCACATACGTCGATGATGGATTTTCCGCCGACAGTAACGGCCAACACTTCAGGTCTCAATCTTTTTCCATCACAGACATGGCATTTTCTGTCACTCATGAACCTTGAGATGTATTTTCTTGAATAATTGGACTTGGTTTCAAGGTATAACCTCTCCATTCTTGGAATTACTCCTTCAAATTTACGGTTGACCATATAGGATTTATTTCTTCTCTTGAATGTGAACGGTATTTTTTCATTGCACCCGTAAAGTATGGTATTTTGATATTCCTTGTCCAGTTCATTGAATGGAACATCCATGCTGAAATGGAAATGTTTTGAAACCGCTTCAAGCATCTGATAATAGTAATTTTCCCTTTTAGCTGACTTTGACCATGGTGCAATGGCTCCCTCGTTTAATGTTAGAGTATTGTCGGGAACGATTAAATCAGGGTCGATTTCCATTTTGGAACCGATTCCGTTACATTCCGGACATGCACCCTGAGGAGCATTGAATGAAAACATCCTTGGAGTGAGCTCTTCAAAGTTTATTCCACAATCAACACAGGCAAAGTGCTCTGAGTACTTTTTCTCGTATTCCTCATCTTCTGTTGTGAACAATACTGTAATCAAACCTTCAGTAAATTCCGCTGCGGTTTCTAAAGAGTCAACAAGCCTTCTTTTAAAATCGACATCACGCCTGATTTTAAGCCTGTCAACTACAACATCGATGTTGTGCCTGTAGGTCTTTGCAAGTTCAATGTCTTCATCCAAATCCCTGACTTCACCATCAACACGAACCCTTACAAATCCTTTGTTTCTGAGGTCATCCAAGACATCTTTGAATTGGCCTTTCTTATCCCTGACAATTGGAGAGAGGATTTGAATCTTAATTCCTTCGCCTTCTTCAATGATGGATTCCCCAATCTGTCCGATGGTTTGCTGTGAAATTTCACGGCCACAATTAGGACAGTGCGGAATGCCTATTCTTGCATATAATAATCTTAAGTAATCATAAATTTCTGTAATTGTACCTACAGTGGACCTTGGATTTTCCCTTGTGGTCTTTTGATCGATTGAAATGGCCGGAGACAATCCTTCAATTGACTCCATTTCAGGCTTTTTCATTTGCCCTAAAAATTGCCTTGCATAAGCTGAGAGTGACTCGACATATCTACGCTGTCCTTCAGCATAAATCGTATCAAAAGCCAGTGAAGACTTACCGGACCCACTAATCCCAGTAATTACAATGAATTCATCACGAGGGACACTGACATCAATATCCTGCAAATTGTGTTCACGTGCACCTTTGATGACAATCTGTTTTTTATCTTTATTAGTCATACTATAACTCCTTAATAATATTAGATACCCCACTATATAAAATACTTTAGAGAGCATTTGTAAAGTAAAAATTATTCTAATTAATGACAGATACTCCACTAATTTTTTCAAAATCAGAATCAAAACTAACTATTCGACTAATATTATTTTGAAACATTGTTGATAATATTGTACAATCTGAATAATTAATTGAAGAATCATAATACAAATAAATGTCAATAGCCTCTTCATAATCGTCAGGAGTTAAATATTGAATGTCAAACATTTCCATAATAACATAATATAAATCTTTACCTACTTTTCCACCTTTACCCGTGAATGAGTTTAAAGTTTCATTCAATACAGTATTATTAATTACTTTACGTTCATTTATTGTTTGAGAAATTTTCAAAGCCTTTTCATGAAATTGATCTGTTGAAATAAGTAAAGCAATTAAAAAGCTTGTATCAACAAATATCACTAAAATTCGCCCCTGCCAGATTTCTTTTTTAAATCAACAGCATTAGTTTCTTCATCAAGAGCGATTGCAAATTTTGCTAAATCAGATAACGGCCTTTGTTTTTCAACTTCCACTATAATCACATCCTTCTCAATTCTCCAATTAAGAGTATCTTCAAGAGTGATTCCAATTTCATTTCTAATTTTACTTGGAATTACAGTCTGAAATCCTTTATATA
>NZ_JAZNAN010000088.1:0-4541 GCF_045586545.1 Methanobrevibacter sp. | reverse complement strand
CTCTAGCCAGCTGAGCTATTCCGCCATTTCTTAGGCTTTCGCCCACAACGCTTAAATATTATAACAGATATATCTGCATTTGTCAAGTTTTTTTTGCTATTTTTTTCTTTTCTGCATTTTTTACATTCCTGTGCCCGTTTTTACGGGTTATTGTTGTATATTTTGTCCCATTGTGTTTGTTTTATCCGTGTTTGTCTGCGTATTCTTCCGGTACTTTTTTCCTTATTGTCCGCAGTTTTTCGAAAAAAGTGCAAAATGTGCAGATTTCTGCTCCGAATTTACAAAATGGTTACAGATATTTTTTTGTGTCTTTGCGAAACGGCGGTATAATTACATTATATTATGATTCTAAAAGAATTATAATATCTGCCGATGGATGGCATAGCCAGATGAAAAAGGAGGTATATAATATGGCAAACATTTATGTAAAATTTGACACACCTGAAGAATTAGCTAAACAAGCTGAAGAAGCATTAGAAACCGCACAAGCTACTGGTAAAGTAGCAAAAGGTACTAACGAAGTAACCAAATTCATCGAAAGAGGAGATGCAGCATTAGTTGTTATCGCAGAAGATGTTGATCCTGCTGAAATCGTTGCACACATTCCTGTTTTAGCTGATGAAAAAGAAATTCCTTACGTATATTTACCTACCAAAGAACAAGTTGGTGGAGCTGCTGGTTTAACTGTTGGAACTGCATCTGCATGTATTGTAGACGCTGGTGACGCTGAAGCTGCTGTTGCTGAAATTGCTGAAAAAGTTGCTGAATTAAAAGAATAGATAAATTCTTTTAATGATTAACGGTGATTTATATGGAAGAAGGTACTCCTGCTGAAGTCATTGAAGTTTTAAAAAGAACTGGTATGACTGGTGAGGTAATGCAAATTAAATGCAGAATCCTCGATGGTAGAGATAAAGGAAGAATTTTAACAAGAAACATTATGGGTCCTGTTAGAGAAGGCGACATTTTAATGTTACTTGATACAATTAGAGAAGCTAAGGAAATTAGAACTCCTTAAGAAGGTGTAAGAACATGAGAACTTGTTCATTCTGTCATAAAGAAATAGAAGAAGGTACAGGAAAGATGTACGTCAAAAAAGACGGTTCAATTTATTTCTTTTGTAGCAGCAAATGTGAAAAGAATATGATTAAACTCGGAAGAGTTCCAAGAAAAGTTAAATGGGTTAAAGAATGATTCAAAAAAGTTTTGTTATGATGAAACCAGACGCTGTTCAAAGACGTCTTATGGGTAGAATTTTAGCTCGTTTTGAAGATAAAGGTCTTCAAATCGTTGCTTGTAAATTAATTCAAATCGATGAAGATTTAGCAAAAACTCATTATGGAGAACATGCTGAAAAGCCATTTTTCCCAAGTTTAGTTGAATACATTACTTCTTCACCATGCCTTGCTATGGTAATTCAAGGAGAAGAAGCTATCACTACTATTAGGAAAATTGTTGGTGCAACCAATCCTTTAGAAGCGGATCTTGGAACTATCAGAGGAGACTTTGGTATGGAAACAGGTAGAAACATTATTCATGCTTCAGATGCTCCTGAATCTGCAGAAAGAGAAATTGGCCTTTTCTTTAATGAAGACGAAATTTGCGATTATGAAATAGTCGATAACAATTTAATTTATGAATAAATTTAAATTTTAGAAATTTATTATCAAAGAAGATATTATGAAAATCAGATCCCCGATTGTATCAGTTTTAGGGCATGTAGACCATGGAAAAACTACATTGTTAGATTATATTAGAGGCAGTACTATCGCAGATAAGGAAGCCGGTGGTATTACACAACATATTGGTGCTACTGAAATCCCAAATGATACTATTGAAGAAATCTGTGGAAATTTTATATCAAGATTAACTATCAAAGATTTAATTCCAGGTTTATTCTTTATTGATACTCCAGGACATGCTGCTTTCACTAGTTTGAGAAAACGTGGTGGAGCGTTAGCAGATTTAGCAGTTTTAATCGTTGATATTAATGATGGCTTCATGCCACAGACATATGAAGCATTAAATATTCTTAAAATGTATAAAACTCCATTTATTGTAGTTGCTAATAAGATTGACATGTTATTTGGATGGGAAACTCATGAAGGAGCTTCCTTCAGTGAATCCTTTAATCAGCAAGCTCAAAGTGTCAAACAAAATTTGGACACAAAAGTCTATGAACTTGTTGGTACTCTTCACAAAGAAGGCTTCCAATCTGAAAGATTTGATAGAATTAGCGACTTCTCTTCACAGATAAGTATTATTCCAATTAGTGCTAAGTCTGGTGAAGGTATTATTGAAGTTTTAGCAATGTTGCTTGGACTTGCTCAGGAATATTTAACCGAACAACTGGAAATTAACGAAGATGCACCTGCTAAAGGTACTGTTTTAGAGATTAAAGAAGAAGTGGGTTTAGGTCTTACAATTGATAGTATTATTTATGATGGTGTTTTACGAACTAATGATGAAATTGCTTTGATGACTTCTTCAAATGAAGTTTTAACAACCAAAATCAGGTCTATTTTAAGACCTCTTCCGCTTGAGGAAATGAGAGATTCTAAAAAGAAATTCCAAAAGTTCGATGAAGTTGTTGCAGCTGCAGGTATTAAGATTGCTGCACCTAATTTAGATGATGTTGTTTCCGGCTCCCCGCTTAGGGTATTAAGCGAAGATGAAGATGTTGAAGCTGAACTCCTGAAGGAAATTGAGGATATTACAATTAATACTGAAGATGAAGGAGTATTGGTTAAAGCAGATACATTAGGTTCTCTTGAAGCTGTTATTCAATTGTTAAGTGAAATAGATATCCCTATTCGTGAAGCATCTATTGGTGATGTAAACCGTAGAGATATAATCAATTCATCCATTGCTTTAAATGAAAATGATACACATGGAGCGATTATCGCTTTCAATGTTGATGTTCACCCTAATTCCGTTGAAGATTTAAAGAATTCCGATATTAAGCTCTTCAAAGGTGATGTAATCTATCAAATCATTGAAGATTATGAGGATTGGATTGACGAAATTGAAAAAGCTAAGAAAAAAGCATTCTATAATGCCATTATTAAACCTGCAAAATTCATGGCTTTACCAAAATTGGTTTTCCGCCAAAGCAAACCTGCCATTATTGGTATTGAATCCATTAGCGGAACCATTAAACAAGGTCAGACCTTGATTAATAAAAATGGTGAATACGTTGGAGTAATAGCCAGTATGGAGGATAAGGGCGAAACATTGCCTGATATTTCCAGAGGTCAAAGGGTAGCTATGGCTATTAAGGATGCTGTCGTTGGAAAACATTTCGAAGAAGGGGACGAATTATTTGTCGATGTTCCTGAAAAGCATTATAAGTTTATTGAAAGGGAATTTAAAGACAAGTTAACTGAAGATGAATTCGAAACTCTTTATGAATTCTTAGAAATTAAACGTAAAAAGGATCCAGATTGGGGTAAATTTGGTTTATTTGAATAATAAATTTTGTTTATATTAATAATATATGGAGGAATACCATGGCATTCAAAGTTGTTGTGTCTCAAAAAGCTGAAACTCATCAAATTGAAGTTGAAGAAACAAAAGCGCTTAATGGTTTAGTCATCGGTGAGGAATTTGATGGTGGACTTGTTGGTTTAGACGGTTACACTTTAAAAATTACCGGTGGTAGCGACAAAAATGGTTTTACCATGAAAAAAGATGTTTCCGGTACCAGAAGAATCAAAAGTTTATTAACTGGTGGTATTGGTTACCATCCTAAAGCTGATGGTGTTAAAAGAAGAAAAACTGTTAGAGGAAACACTATCGCTGAAGATATTGTACAAATCAACACTGTAGTTACTAAAGCTGGAAGCAAATCAATAGCTGAAATTATTGGTGCTGATGAAGAAGAGGAAGAATAGTTTTACTATTTTTCTTATTTAACTTTTAGTTGAATTCAAAATTATAAAAAAAGGTGGTTATCTGTGAACGTACAGTCAGATGTTAACATAGGTTTAGTTGGTCACGTAGACCACGGTAAGACTACTCTTACCAAAGCATTGTCCGGAGTATGGACTGATACTCACAGTGAAGAAACAAAAAGAGGTATTTCAATCCGTTTAGGTTATGCTGATATTGAATTTAGGAAATGCCCTAAATGCGGCGAGCCTGAGTGTTATACTACTTCTGAAAAATGTGAAATCTGTGGGAGTGAAACTGAATTAATTAGGAAAGTATCTTTTGTTGATGCTCCAGGTCACGAAACTCTTATGGCAACTATGTTATCTGGTGCTGCAATTATGGATGGTGCAGTATTAGTCATTGCTGCAAATGAAACTTGTTTACAACCACAAACTAAAGAGCATCTTATGGCACTTGATGTTATTGGTGTCAAAGATGTAATAGTAGTTCAAAACAAAATTGATATTGTTTCAAAAGAAAGAGCTATTGAAAGTTATAATGAAATTAAAGAATTTGTTAAAGGTACTTGTGCTGAAGATGCTTTAATAATACCTGTATCTGCTCAACAAGGAGCAAATGTCGATATACTAATTGAAGCAATGCTTAAA
>NZ_JAZNAN010000087.1:0-11917 GCF_045586545.1 Methanobrevibacter sp. | reverse complement strand
GGCAGCCCTTGCAATAACTTCACGAATACCTTCCTCACCAGTATAGGAAGTGTCAACAATACTTATGATTTTGTCTTTGAGTTCATACTGAAGATAATCGCCTTCGTAGAAATCCTTTTTAGTGAAACCTGGACCTCCGAGAATAATGCCTTTCAAATCATCTTTCAAAGGCAGGAAAGCTTCATTCATATTGTCCCCAATACGTTTAAGGAATTGGTGAGCAAGATCCTCAATAACACGGTCAAACCTTCTTTGAGATTGACCCCCTGCCTTATGCTTGCCCGGAACACCACTGGTTAAATGACCGAGAATTGTTTCTTTTTTACCTTTTAAAGTAGCGTATGTTGCTTCATTCCTATCAATAACGGCAACACCATAAACATCACGCTCTTCAATCATGAACTCCAAAGGCTCAACGAAAAATTCATTATTACATTTATACCAATAGGTTGTAACCGGTTCAGGCGGTTCTATAACGTATTTTTCCATCTTTTCAGTACCTGGACCGCCTTTTGGAATCATTCCCACAAAAATGACCAAACCGTTTTCAGGCGGTTGCTTGTATAATTTGATAGTTTCCAAAATAACTGCAATAGCTGACTGTACATTCTTTCTTGTTTGTTTACTCTTGATGTTAGCACTCTGACCCATTTCATCACGCATATGCTTACCAACATCACTTAACTGTTTGGTTGGTGGAATGTAAACGGAAACAAGCTCAGTACCTCTACCTCTTTTTTCAGCTAATTCCTTTAAGGTTTTCTTAAATTCATATAATTCTTTTGATGATACTTCTGACATGTTATCCCTATAATCATTAAATTAATATAATATAAAAGTATATGTTCGTTAATATATAAATAATTAATGAAAAACACTGTATTTTAATGAGAATTTTTAAAATAAGAAAATTATTCTAACTTTTCACTTCCAAATTTTTCAAATAATTCCATGTCCCCATCAGCAATCGTATTCAACTCTAACAGGTCCATTCCGGTAATGTCAATTATCTCATGACCCAAATGAACATAGGTATCGGGATAGTCATTGTATCCGAATATATGCCAGATGACGTCACCGACAAAGACAATCTCCAAATACCAGTCATAGCCCTCCAAATCATCAGGGTCACGTGCATTTGACTTATTGTGATATTCATCGAAAATCCACATGTAAACATGATACTTTGCCAAAAGATTTGAAATGAGCTCTTCGTCACTCAAGGACAGATTTTTGTCTATATATCCTTCAATTCTCTTCTTTTCAAAATCGACAATCAGCCGTGGCTTTGGAATGTCATATGGATAGGTCCGGTAATGGCCAAACTCAATCGTTTTAATCTTTAGCTTCTCCCCATCAAGATAAACTCCATCAGGCCCGACATCATAAAAAAGAGGAGTTACCATCTGCTTTTGGTAGTTCAAATGAAGGACATCAAAGTTAAACAGTTCATTTAGAATCTCTCCAAAACGAACCCAATTGGCCGGAAAATTATTTTTAAATGTATACTCTTCAAAATTATCGCTTGAATAGATAATGATCTGGCAGGAATAAATTAGCTCAAGCTTTTCAAAATAAGAAAACTCTTCGGATACAAAATCATTGAATAAATTTAACTCATTGAATTCGACTAAAAATTTATCAGCCTCTTCAAAACTGAAACGATGAATTTCACTAGTCATCCTTCGACGCAAATCAACTAGAATATCAATCCAGGAATCATCGCAAAGACTGCTTTCGCTTAAAAACTTATCGCCGCTTCCACGTTCGGAAATCTTATAATATGCAGAATTATTTAAAAAATCTATCGTGAAACATTCATAATGACGATTTAAACGTTTGAAATTAAATCTTTGCGTAATTTCTATTTTTTCAATCATTAATTTTAATATATTTTACAAATATATAAAAGTATATAAACAATAGCAGTAAATTATTTAATTAAGTGATAATATGGTTTTAAGAAGATGTCCGCAATGCGGCTCAACATGCGATGATCAATATGGTTTCTGTATAAAATGTGGTTTTGAATTTGAAAACATCATACACCAGGAACATCAATGCCCATTATGCGGATTTGAAAATCCGGAGGAAGCTGATTTCTGTGTTAAATGCGGAACTCCATTGCTATTTAAAAATCAATTCATAGCGCATAAAACTGGAGCGAATCCCGTAATTATCAAAAAAACCACAGTGGGAAATGCAACCTCATCAACCAGCGGATGGATGAAATGGCTAGTCATCTTTGGATATATCTTCTCAGTATTGGGCGGGCTTTTAGGTTTGATTATTGCCATTTACCTCATCACAAGAAAAGATGCGACACTTAGAAAACATGGTATTATCCAACTGGCTATCTTTGCATTTTATATAGTATTAATTGGAGTCTTCTACTTTACCGGAATGATTCCGCCTGAAACATTTTCAAATTATAAACAGTTAATCATGGGAAACTTTACCCTTCCTTAAGGGCAGATACATTACAATAGCACCATCGCCGTTATCATAATATCCCGGAACTACCCTGTCAATTTTAAAATTAAATTGCCTGTAAAACTCGACTGCACCTTGATTGTTCTCATTCACTTCCAGATAAATTGTATCAATGTCCAGTAAAGATAAGATGGCAATGGCTCTAACCAACAAATCTGTCCCTGCACCTAAACGTCGGTAGTTCTTATCAACAGCTATCGAAATTATGTGGCCTTGAAACTCATATTTTACCCAAAAAATAACATAACCGATTACATATCCTTCTTCTTCAGCCACCAAAAATCCAACACCCATATTATAAAGCTGTTGGAACATGTTTATTCCATAAGAGTGGTTAAATGACATGTTTTCAATTTCATAAACTCTTTTTAAATCATTTGGAACAAACTTTCTAACTTTCATACAAAAGTTAAATTTAAAAAACAATGTATTTAATAGTTTGGTTAATTAAATATTTATTCGAGGAAAAACATGTGGCAAGATTTCGCAGAATATATCTTAAATGAATGTAGAAACCAAGAGGTTAAAATGGCTGAAGTCGGCATTGGTAAATTCAGCCAAATTGCAGACATTCTACAAAAGCAAGACAACATTACTCTCATTAAAACGGACATCAATCCTGCTGATGCCACAGTGTTGAAAGATGACATTACAAAGCCTAATCTGGAATTATACGATGGAATTGATATTATATATTCAATTAGGCCACCAAGTGAACTTCAACCATATCTCGTAAAATTGGCGCAGGAAATAGACTCACAATTGATTATCAAGCCATTGACAAATGAAGATTTAAATACTGGTAAAGTTAAAATGAAATTAAAAAACTTCAAAAGGGCAAGTTTTTACGTTTTAAGGTGATTTGATGAGTGACATACTATCCAAATACAACACATCACTCGATGGGCTGAACAGTAATGAAGTTCAAAAAAGACAGATTGAATATGGTCTAAATGAAATAGACGAGAAAAAACCTACACCATTAATTATATTGTTTTTATCCCAATTTGTGGATATTTTAATTGCTCTTTTAATCATTGCTGCAATTGCCGCTCTTGCAATCGGAGACATTATTGATGCAGGAGTAATCATTCTTGCTGTTTTACTGAATACTATTATCGGATTTATTCAGGAATATAGATCACGAAAAGCTGTTGAAAGTCTTAAAGACCTGATTACAAAAAAAGCAGTAGTTAAACGGGATAATCAAATAGCCGAAATAGATGCGAAATACTTAACCATTGGAGATATTGTAGTTTTAGAGGAAGGTTATAAGGTTCCCGCTGATTTGGTTTTAATTGATGCTAAACGTTTAAGCTGTGATGAATCCGGTCTTACTGGAGAATCTGAAGCTGTTAAAAAAGAAGCCAATGATAAGGTTTACATGGATTCCAATATTCTTTCAGGCAATGCTCTAGGCGTCGTGACAGACATTGGAATGAAAACGGAAATAGGTAAAATTGCCGAAATCGTTCAAGAGGCCGATGAAGAAACCCCGCTTGCAAAACGTGTGGGAAGACTTGGAAAAACATTATCAATAATCGCAATTATTGTATGTATCGCCATATTTATTTTAGAACTCCTTAAAGGAGTGCCTCTTGTAGAGACATTCATGACTGCAGTATCACTTGCCGTTGCTGCAATTCCTGAGGGCCTTCCTGCAGTCTTAACATTAACATTGGCTTTGGGAATGAGCGAAATGGCAAAATCAAAAGCTATTGTCAGAAAGCTGCTGTCAGTTGAAACTTTAGGTTCATGTACAGTAATCTGCAGTGATAAAACAGGCACATTGACCGAAAATAAAATGACTGTAGTCGAGAGCTTTTACACAAATAAAGATAAAACCTGCCTGATTGGTAAGTTGTGTAACAATGCAGTTATTAACAATGGAAAGACAATTGGAGACCAGACTGATGGAGCCATCTTGAAATTTTGCATTGATTCGGATGCAAGTCTGAAAAGGATTGATGAAATCCCACTTGACAGCAATCGTAAAATGATGTCTACTATACATAGACTAGAGGATGGAAATAATATCGTTTTATCAAAAGGTGCTCCAGAAATAATTCTAGACTTATGCAAATACATAGATAATGAAGGAACTATTGAAATATTTGACAGCAAAACAAAGGAAACATTACTTGAAAAAGTTAGTGAAATGAGCTCACATTCCCTAAGGGTAATCGGATTTGCATACAAGATTGATGATGAGGACCTGACAGAATCAAATCTGACATTCACTGGACTGCTTGGACTAATTGATCCTCCAAAAGAAACCGCCAAAAAAGCTGTAAATGACTGCATGAATGCAGGAATAAAAGTAGTAATGATAACAGGAGACCATGAAAAAACTGCCAGAGCAATTGCAAATTACTTAGGAATATTGACAGATGGCAAAGTATTGAACGGCAATGACCTGGACAATCTTTCAGACGAAGAGTTTTTAAGTATCGTGAATGACATTCAAGTCTATGCAAGGGTAAAACCAGCTCAGAAAATGAGAATCGTTGAAACCCTTAAAAAATTGGACAATATTGTTGCAATGACCGGTGACGGCGTCAATGATGCTCCAGCACTGAAAAAGGCATCAATCGGTGTTGCAATGGGCGATGGAACTGACGTTGCAAAAGAAGCGTCAGACATGATTTTGCAAAACAACGACTTTACAACAATCGTAAAGGCTATCGAAGGCGGACGTAAAATCTATGACAACATCAAAAGATTCGTCAAATACCAGGTCTCAACAAATGTCGGAGCAATACTGACAATTGTCGGAACAAGCCTGCTGAACCTGCCACTGCCATTTAACCCTGCACAACTTTTATGGCTCAATATCGTAATGGATGGTCCTCCAGCTCAGATGTTAGGAATTGAAGGTGCTGAAAAGGATATAATGCAAAGGCCTCCGGAAAAAGGAGACATTTTAACCAAAAACGTATTGCTTCAAATACTGTTCTTAGGCATTGTGATGGCAATAGGAACAATTGCAGTATTCAGCTATGAAATCTACTCAGGAGTCCCGACAACCAAAGCGATGACAGTTGCATTTACATTGTTTGTAGTCTATCAATTGCTGAACGCTTTCAATGGAAGGGCGAACTCTGAAAAATCAAGTAAATACCTGTATTTTGGCATCATAATTTCATTTTTGCTTCAATTGTTAATCCTATATGTCCCGCAACTGCAAGTCATATTCAGAACCACATCTATTGGTGCAATTGATTGGGTGATTATCGTTCTTGTAGCTTCAACAATCTTAATAGCCCAAAAAATAATGGACAAAGTGATAAAATGAAAATACTATTGTTAGGAGGTACAAAAGACTCCATAAACATTATCGAACATGTGAAAGATAATTATGATGCTTATATATTAACAACAACCACAACAGAATATGGTGCAAGACTCGCCCGTGAAGGCGGAAGTGATGACACTATAGCTCGCCCGCTTCCAAAAGAAGATTTGATTGAAGTGATAAAAGACTACAAAATAGATCTGTTAATCGATGCAACCCATCCGTTTGCCGAGCATATCACACAAACCAGCGTAAGCATAGCCAATGAATTAAACCTGCCATTCATTCGCTTTGAAAGACCTACCACCAACCTTGAAAATGTGGATACATCACGGATTCATTATGTAGATTCATTTGACGAAGCGGGAAAATTAATAGCTGAAGATTTCACTGAGGGAAATGTTCTGCATTTTGCAGGAGCCAACACCATGGCCGACATAGTCAAATACGTTCCAGTTGAAAGATTCTATCCAAGGATTTTAAAAGTAGCTAGTTCCCTTGAAAAATGCGAAAACCTTGGAATAAGCGAAGACCATTTAATTTCGATGACCGGTGCGGCAACTACAGATGAAAACATCGAATTGATTGAAAGATATGATGCCAGTGTCATGATTACCAAAGAAAGCGGTGAAATAGGCGGAGTCATAGAAAAAATAGAAGCTGCTAATAAAAAGGATATAGCCATAATAATGATTCAAAGGCCACAAATAAAAGAATTGGATAAAAATAATATAGTATCTAATTTAGATGAATTAGACATTAAATTAAAAAACTTTTTTTAAAAAATAGATTATATATAACGCCGAGACTGGGATTTGAACCCAGGCGGATATTACTCCACAGGATTTCAAGTCCTGCGCCTTACCAGACTAGACTATCTCGGCATATGAAAAGGAATATTTAGAAGGATATCTAAATATTTATCCTTTAAGTTCAATTTCAATACTTACATTATCAGGAACGTTAACTTTCATTACTTGTCTCATAGCACGTTCGTCAGCTCCAATACCGATTAAACGTTTATGAATTCTGAGTTCCCATTTTTCCCAAGAAGCTTTACCTTCTCCATCTGGAGATTTCCTTGTAGGCACTACTAATTTTTTAGTAGGTAATGGGATAGGACCAGATAAGTCAACACCAGTTCTTTCAGCGATTTTTTTAAGTTGATCACATACGTATGCTAATTTTTCTGGATCAGTTCCTGTAAGCTTAATTCTTGCTTGATTCATTTAATTTCCTCCAAAAAACAAAAAGAAAAGAAAGTAAAAAATTACTTTCTAGTTATTGTTTACAAACTTATTTTGCTGGGGTAATGTTAAGACATAAACCAGCTGCAACAGTTTGACCCATATCTCTGATAGCAAATCTACCCATTTGAGGGATTTCTTTTGCGTTTTCGAGACACATTGGTTTGGTAGGTTTAATTTTAACGATTGCTGCATTACCAGTTTTTAAGAAGTCAGGGTTTTCTTCGTCAACAGCACCAGTAGCAGGGTTTAATTTTTTAGATAATTCTAAGAAAGTACATGCTACTTGAGAAGTGTGACAGTGGAATACAGGAGTGTATCCAACGGTAATTACACCAGGGTGTTGTAAAACAACAACTTGTGCGTCGAATTCTTTAGCAACAGTAGGAGCACTGTCAGTGTGTCCTGCTACGTCTCCTCTTCTGATATCGTTTTTACCTACACCTCTTACGTTGAATCCGATGTTGTCACCAGGTTCAGCGACGTCGAATTGTTCGTGGTGCATTTCGATAGATTTTACCTCACCGGAAGCTCCAGCAGGTTCGAAGATAACGTTTTCACCTTTTTTCATTACACCAGTTTCTACTCTTCCTACAGGTACGGTTCCTACACCAGTGATGGAGTAAACATCTTGGATAGGAATTCTTAAAGGTAAGTCAGTAGGTTTTTCAGGTGGAGTTAATTTATCTAATGCAGATACTAAGTCGTCTCCTTTGTACCATGGAGTGTTAGGAGAAGCATCGATAATGTTGTCCCCTTCAAATGCAGATAATGGGATGAAAGGTACGTTTTCAGGGTTGAATCCTACAGTTTTAATTAAGTTTGCTACTTCTTCTTTTAATTCGTTGTATTTGTCTTCAGAGTAGTCAACTAAATCGATTTTGTTGATTGCAACGATTAATTGGTTGATACCTAAAGTTCTGGATAAGAACACGTGTTCTTTAGTTTGAGGCATTACACCGTCGTCTGCTGCAACAACTAAAACACCAGCGTCTGCTTGGGAAGCACCAGTAATCATGTTTTTAACGAAGTCTCTGTGTCCAGGACAGTCTACAACAGTGTAGTCGTATTTTTTGGTGGAGAATTTTTGGTGAGCTAAGTCAATAGTTACTCCTCTTTCTCTTTCTTCTCCTAATTTGTCCATAACAAATCTGAATTTGTTTTCTCCGTCATCTAATTGTTGTTCAGCGATTGCACCGGTTTTTAATAATAAGTGTCCAACTAAAGTGGATTTACCGTGGTCAACGTGTCCAATAAATGCTAAGTTAAGATGTTCTTTTTCTTTTGCCATTATAATAACCTCTTTTGTAATATTAACAAACAATATCTATAAGCTTAAATGATAGCTTAAATTTAATTTTATACTTTAACATATAAATAGATAATGTTTTTTTTAAAAATTTAAATGAAAAATATAAAAAATTAAAAAATTTTAATTTTAGAAATCTCCTAAGTAGTGACTTGCTGGGAAAGGCTCTTCGGATAAACCTTTTCTTTGTCTGATTTCTTTTACAATTTGATGTTGCATTTCACGTGGGAGCGGTTCAAATCCTGCAAGTTCAGTAGACCATAAACATCTACCTTCAGCAGCAGATCTGATATCTCCAGCAAAACCAAACATTTCAGCTACAGGCACTTTAGATTCGATTCTTGCCATATCTCCGGTTTCTTGACCCATGTTGACAATTTGACCTCTTCTGTTTTGGATTTCACGAGTACATGAACCCATGTAATCATTAGGAGTGTCAATAACTACTTTTTGCATAGGTTCGAGTAATGCAGGTTCTGCAAGCATCATGGAACCTAAAATAGCGTTTCTGATAGCAGGCAATACTTGAGCAGGTCCTCTGTGAACTGCGTCTTCGTGAAGTTTTGCATCATTGAGTTTGAATTTTAATCCCATGGAAATCTCTTCTCCTAAAGGACCGGTTTTTAAGGTATTTTCAAATCCTTCAAGTAAGAGTTCTTTTACTTCATCCAAGTATTGAATACCACGAGTCATGTTAAGGAAGATACTTCTGTTGTGAACAGCCCATACTCTTCTAGCTTCTTCTTTATCTAAGCCAGCTTCCATGAAGTCGTTAGCAGTTTCTTTACCTTTAACTCTGCCTTCTTTAATTTTACCATCTTGGATTGCTTCGAAGAGGCTTGGTTCAATAGGTTCAACAGTAATGTAGAATCTGTTGTGTTTGTTAGGGGATTTACCTTCAACTTGTGGAGATAATTGTCTTACAGTTTCTCTGTATACAACAATTGGTTCGGAAGTGGTGATGTCTACACCTTTTTCTCCAATTCTGTAACCGATAACTTCCAAGTGAAGTTCTCCCATACCGGATACTAAGTGTTCACCGGTTTCTTCGTTAATATCGATTTTTACAGTAGGGTCTTCTTTACCCACTTGTCTTAATACTTCAATTAATTTTGGTAAGTCTTTAGTATTTTTAGCTTCTACAGCAACAGTAACTACAGGTTCAGAGATATGTTCTAATCCTTCGAACTCTTTAATCTTGTGATCAGGTGAACATAAGGTTTCACCAGCAATAGCTCCTTTAGCACCAGCAATGTATACGATGTTACCTGCAGGAACATTGTCAGTGTTAACTCTTTCAGGTCCGAAGTATACACCTACTTGCTGTACCCTGGATTTACCGTGAGAACCGACCATGTAAACTTCTGTACCTTTTTCAATAGCTCCTCCGTAAACCCTACCGGTTGCAATCTCACCAGCGTGTTTGTCTACAGATACATTGGTAACCATTACAGCTAAAGGTCCGTCAGGAGAAGTGGAAATCATACCTTCACCAGCAGGAGATTCGATGTCTCCATCCCAGATGTTAGGTACTCTGTATTTTTGAGCTACTTTAGGGGAAGGTAAGTGTTCAACTACCATACCTAATAAAACATCAGATAAAGGTACTTTTTGAGCTAATTCTTTTTCATTGTCAGCGTTACAGTATTCAATAATATTTTTAAAGTTGATTCCAGTTTCTTGCATGGTTGGAACATTGATTGCCCAATTGTGATATGCTGAACCGAAAGCTACACTACCATCAGTGAAATCTAATTTCCATTCTTCTTTCTTGTCTTCAGGAGCCATGTTTTTGATTAATTTATTAGCTTCCATGAAGATTTTGATGAATCTGTTTTGTAATTCTTCAGGTTCTAATTTTAACTCGTTGATTAATCTGTCAACTTTGTTAATGAATAAAACTGGTTTTACATTTTCTTTTAATGCTTGTCTGAATACAGTTTCGGTTTGAGGCATGATACCTTCAACAGCACAAACTACTACTACAGCACCGTCTACAGCTCTCATTGCACGAGTTACATCCCCACCAAAGTCAACGTGACCTGGAGTATCGATTAAGTTGATTAAGTATTCACTGTCTTTGTAATCGTGTACCATGGATACGTTAGCAGCATCAATAGTAATACCACGTGCTTGTTCTTGTTCGTCAAAATCTAAGAATCTTTGATCACCAGCAAGCTCTTCGGAAATCATTCCTGCACCTGCTAAAAGGTTATCAGATAAAGTGGTTTTACCGTGATCGATGTGAGCACAGATACCAATGTTTCTGATTTGATCAGGTTCGTACATTAATTCTTTGATTTTTGCAATCATTTTGTCTCTTCTACTCAAAATAACCACCTAAATAAACATGATATGATTAGTGTGCTGCTTTAGCAACTCTTTCTTTCTCTTCAGCTTTTTGTAAAGCAAAACTTCTTGAATCTTCTTCAGAAGCAAGAATTAATTCATCAGCTAAACATTCAGCAACAGATTTTCTGTTTTTGAATGAAGATTGTAAAGTACCTCTAGTCAAGAATCCTAATGAAAGGTCAACCCTTCTTTGTGGAGAAATGTCCACAGCAACTTGGTAACCGATACCACCGTATTTAATACGGGTAGTTTCTTCACGTGGTGCAGTGTTTTCGACTGCAGTAACTAAAACCTGAACAGGATTCTTTTTAGTTCTTTTGTGAATAATTTCTAAAGCATCTTTAACAATATTGTAAGCTTTGTTTTTCTTACCGGAGTTGAGATGGGTTCTCATGATTTTATTCATTAATCTTTCAACAATTGATACTTTAGATTTTGCGAATTGTCTTTTTACGTGTCTTCCAGAAGTATGTGGAACTAAAGTTTCATCTAAGCAGATATATTTAACTAAACCTAAGTCCTCAACAGTTACTTCATCGAGATCCCATTTATCAAATAATTTACTCATAAATATAACCACCTTATCTTACAGGTTTTTCTATTTTTCCACTTACCATTTCTGATAAAGCTACGTTATTAACTTTGGAAACTTTCCAACGGACTCCAGGAATATCCCCCATGGATCTTCCGGATGGTCCACCGATTCCTTCAATCATCACTTCATCGTGTTCATCGATAAATCCAATAGCTCCGTCACCTGGTGCGAAAGCAGTTAATTGTTTACCGTTTTTGATTAATTGAACACGTACACATTTACGAATAGCAGAGTTAGGTTGTTTTGCTTCTATACCTACTTTCTCGATTACAATTCCTCTAGCTTGAGGAGCCCCTTCGAGAGGATCAGCTTTAACATCTAATCTTAAAGCTTTCCTTTTGTAATCTACATCTTTCCACTTAAAATTTTGTCTATTTTTTTTAAGTTTTTTTGCAGCAAAAAGTCCTGGCATATTTTTTCCTCTAATTCTTTTTGTTAAAACATATCTAAGAATCCACCGCTGCGATTTATACTGCTCACTAACAGTACAATCTAAATTCTTAAGATATAAATTAGTAAATAATAATTAATTAGATAAAAATCTTGATTTTATCTAAAAATGAAGATATCTTGAAATGAATTATGAAACCTGACAAAAAGCACACATAGTCTAGGTTGAATAAGTA